>JAGAAD010000105.1 GCA_017615445.1 Bacteroidales bacterium | reverse complement strand
GTCGGCCCTGCGGGCCGCGATCTTCCTGAGACCGAGCCACAGCGCCAGCGCTCCGAGCACCAGAACTGCCAGAATGATGAAGAACGGAGTCGAGCACACGAAGAACGCTCCGGAATTCCTGAGGCCGGGATTGCCGGTTGCAATAAAGCGTATGTCCGAACCCAGATTCCGCACGTCCCTGCCGGAAACGCCGGAGAAGACCTGCGCGGGGCCGGAAGGCTGCAGGTCGCTGTCCGAGCGCGAAACCTTGATAGGGATGGGCTCGCCGCTGACAGTCACATACTTCCCTGCCGAGATATCGTAGTAGCTGAACTCCACCGGCGGAATCACGAACGAGCCGTAGTGGCGCGGGATGAAAGGGTATTCGAACACCTTCGAGCCGTCTTTGTCGGACGACTTCACGTCGTAGACTTCGAAATCCGGCGGGAAGTTCACCTTCGGGGCCTGCACCAGCGCCAGGTTACCCTTGCCGCTGACCGTGACCACCAGCGAAGAGGCGTCGTGGGTCGCGAGGGAATCACGCGCGACCATGGTCTTGATCGAGAACTTGCCCACGCCCCCGCAGAACGACTCCGGCTGGGGCTGGGGCAGCGCGTTGACATGGATGGTCGTGGACTTGGTCGACACGCGTTTGCGGATGGAACTGTAGTCGTCCTGGAAGAAACTGTCCAGGATGCTGCCGGCGTTCGAGCGGTTGCGCACGCGCAGCACGCACACAAGCTCCGCGGGATCGATCACTATGTCTCCGCTCTGCTGCGGGATGAGGGTATAACTTCGGATGGTGGCGACATTGTAGATTGCTTCGCCGAGGGTTTCACGCTGGAACTGAATCTCGGACGGAGCCGCGGCCACCTGGCTCCAGAAGCCGTCGAACGAGGGCACCCTGAAATCTTCGTAGCCGATAATATTGACTCTCTGATAGAGCCTGATTGCGGCAGTGAACGGCTCGCCCAGCATAACGTTGTGCTTGCTCACCTCGAGCCTCATGAAAAGATCTTCGCCAGAGACGGAGTAGGCGTTCTGCTGGTTCGGATTGGAGGAAGCGCTGGCGGCGCCGCTCTTGACCACCTTCACGGTGGGAGCCGATGAAGTGACGGTTTTGCTTCCCATCTTGGCCACAGCCGCGGGGAGCTGGAATGTGCCCTCTTTGCGGGGCATCAGGACATAGGTGTAGGACGTCTGGGTTGATCTGTTCGTCTTGCCGTTCACGATGGATATCGAACTGCTGGAGCCTATCTGAGGCCCCCAAACGAGCTGAAAAT
Organism: Bacteroidales bacterium; assembly: GCA_017615445.1. The sequence continues at coordinate 8,425 of JAGAAD010000105.1, read as the reverse complement.
CGGCCGGGCACTGCCAGTCGAATGAGGAGGGCTTGTTCCCCTCCACCATGAACGTCAGGTTGAACTGTTCGTCTAGCGCCACCGCCGAGGGCACCTGCACGCTGATCTGCGCGAAGGCCTGGGCGGCCGCAAGCAACGACACGATAGCTGCTATTATCTTTTTCATTACCAATTCTTCTCTTTCTGACGGGTCTTCGCCTGCAGGGCCTTGGCTTTCTCCACCTTGTCCTGAGTCTCTTTTTCCTTGGCCTGGATCGCCTGCAGCATCTGCTGGGCCTGCTGAGGGGAGATCTTCTGCTCCTGAGGCTGCTCCTGCTGAGGCTGGTCCTGCTGATCCTGAGGCTGGTCTTTCGGCTGCTGGTTCTGCTGCTGGTCGTCCTGGTCCTGCTTGTTCTGATTCTGGTTATTCTGGTCCTGCTGGTCCTGATTCTGCTGGTTTTCCAGCATCTTCTTGGCGTAGATGTAATTCTCCTTCGCTTCCAGATCTCCGGGGTTCCTCAGCAGAGACTGCTTGAAAGCCTCAACCGCCGCGGCATAGTCCTTCTTCTGAAGGGCTATATCGCCCGAATTATAGTAGTACTTGTCCGCATGGACCGAGCTCGGGGCGGCCTCTGCCCCTTTCGCCAGAACGGAGCCGGCGCCTTCGAAATCCTTCTGCCGGTAGAGCGCCGAAGCCAGGTCGTAGGTGGCGGCGAAGGATGTGGAATCCTTCACCAGCGCCCGGCGGTAGTCCAGCTCCGCCTCTTTGTAGTTCTGTTTGCCGAACTTGCGGTTTCCGTGGCGCACTTCCCTCTTGTCCGTCTGGGCGGACAGGGGCAGCGCGACAAGCAGCGCCAGACATATTATCAAAACCCTACGCATCTTCGAACATCCTCCTATCCGGTTTACGCTCGCCCACCAGCACCTCGATGACGAGAAGCAGGAGTGCAAATGCGAAGAAATAGACATACTGTTCATCGTATTCCTCGAACACCACCGACGAGAACTCTTCCCCTTCCATCCTGCGGATTTCGTCGATTATGGGATTAAGGCCGAATTCATCGTTGCCGGCGTGGACATAGGCTCCGTTTCCGGCCGCGGCGATCTTTCGAAGGACGGCCTCATCCAGCTTGGAAACCACGATATTGCCGTCTTTGTCGGTCAGCAGCTGGCCGTCCACCGGAATAGGCTGGCCGTGGGCCGAACCCACACCGATCGTGTAGATTCTGATGCCGGACTCCCCAGCCTCGCGGGCAGCGGCGATAGCGTCGTCTTCGTGGTTCTCACCGTCCGTAATCAGGATTATCACGCGGCTCTTCTCGCTCTGCGCGCTGAAACTCTTCATCGCGGTCAGAATCGCATCGCCGATGGCCGTTCCCTGGACGGGGATCGAGCCGACGTCTATCGAGCTGAGGAACATCTTCGCGGACACATAATCGGTCGTGACCGGGAGTTGCACGAACGAGCTACCGGCGAAGATAATCAGGCCGATGCGGTCGTCGCGGAGCTTGTCCACGATGGCCGAAATCGCCATCTTCGCGCGTTCGAGCCTGTTCGGGGAATAATCCTCCGCGAGCATGGAATTGGACACGTCCAGGCAGATCATAATCTCCGCCCCCTTAGTCTGACGCTCGCTCAGCTTTGCGCCTATCTGCGGGCGGGCCAGGCCTATGACGAAGGACATGAACGCCAGGGTGAAAAGCACTATCCGGACCCAACCCTTCGCCGGGCTGTCGTGCGGCATCAGGCCGCGCACCATCTTTTCTTCTCCGAACCTGCGGATACGCCTGCGCCTGAGCGCCCTGACGACCGCATAGACGACCGGAATCACAGGCACGAGCAGCAGGAGCCACAGATAATAATAATTAGCAAATACTATCATGGCATCCTCCTGATAATCAATCTGATAACAAGCTCGGCAAGCAGGCAGATCAGAGCGATCAGCCCGAACTTTCCGAACAATTCCTGGTAGACGGGGAACGACTCCACCGAAGTCTTCGCCTTCTCCATCCTGTTGATCTCGCCGTAGATCTCGGCGAGCTTGGTGTTGTCAGTGGCGCGGAAATAGCGGCCGCCCGTGCTCGAAGCGATGTTCTTGAGCAGGTCTTCGTCGATTTCCACCTGGATTTTGCGGGTCTCCACGCCCCACGGCGTGATGACGGGATACGGGGCCAGGCCGTTCGCGCCCACGCCGATGGTGTACACGCGCACACCGTAGGTCTTCGCGATCTCGGCCGCGGTCAGCGGGGCGATCTCGCCGCGGTTGTTGACTCCGTCCGTGAGGAGGATTATCACCCGGCTCTTCGCATCCGAATCGGCCATTCGGGCCACGGCGGTGGCGAGGCCGTTTCCGATCGCGGTGCCGTCTTCGATGAGGTCCGTCTGCACCTCCTTCATGAGGTTGATCAGCGTCGCGCGGTCCGTCGTGAGCGGGCACTGAGTGTAGCTTTCGCCCGCGAACACGACTATTCCCATGCGGTCGGACGGCCGCTGGGCGATGAACTCGATCGCTATGTCCTTGGCGGCATTCAGGCGGTTGGGCGTGAAATCCTGCGCGAGCATACTCGTGCTGACGTCCATCGCCAGCACGATGTCAATGCCCTCCGTGTCCTTTTTCTCCACCTGCGTGCTTGAACGCGGGCGCGCGATCGCAATTATTATCATCACGAGCGCAAGCGCTCGAAGGGCGAACGGGAGATGGCGGACGACCGCGAGTGCACTCATTCCGCCGGCCTTCCAGGGCGCGGCCGAACTCACGCGAAGGTGCGGGGTGCGGCCCGTCGCTTCCCTATAAATATATAGGAGGACGAGCAGCGCCGGAACGACCAGCAACCAGAGGAGTGCGGGATACTCAAAGAACATCTTTTGCCTCCTCTTCTATCTCGGCCTGGTATGTGCTCGTGACGAAGCGCACGCACAGAGGCAGAGCCTCGGCGTTCTGCTCGTCATCCGCCACATACTTGGCAAATTTCACAAAATCCGCCCTCTCGAAGAGCTCCTTCATCTTTTCGTAAAGTTCGGGAGTGAGCTCCGTCCTGCCCTGGAGGGCGTCGAAGAGCTCGGCGGTGGTCATTTCGGGCGCGTCTATCTCGAAGCGCTCGTCTATGTATTCCTTGACGGCTCCGGTGATGCCGGAATAGAAGGCTTTCTGCTTGTCAGGAGCCCAGTATTTGTCGCTACGATATTTGTCCAGAGTGCGAAGGGCCACGATGTGCGGCGGATCCTTGCGCTCCTCTTCTTTCTTCTTGCGTTTGCTGAAGTAGACTATCACCACTATAATGGCGGTGACGACCCACACTCCGGCTATGCCACATATTGCATACGGCAGCACTTCCTGCACGGTCACGGGATAGGTTATCTGCCCCTTGATGTCGTGCGGGACGTAGGTGGCGGTGTCCACGGGCATGGTCTTGACCTCCAGCGCCTCGGGAGCCTCGAAACAGAGCGTGTCCACGCCGTCCGTGGTGTGTTTTACCACATAGATGTCCGGGAGATGGTACTCCCCTTCCTCGAAGGGTGCGACTGTCACATAGCATTCCACATCGACCCGGCCGTCTTTCAGCTGCTTCTTTGTGCTGACGGTGTCCGCCTGCCAGTTCCGGACGAGCACGAGGGTGTCGTTGCACATCTGCGAGAAGTCCGGCAGCTGAAGGCCCTGCACTTCCTGCGCATTTTCGAGCTTGAAGCCGTATTTGAACTGATCTGCGATCAGCACCGAATCGCGCTGCTGCAGGGGCTTGAGGAAGGCCTGCCCCGCCGGAATCACTTCCAGCATGATCGCCGCTATGAGTGAAATCAGCATCATCTGAACAGTCCCATTAAGCCTTTGACATAGTCGCCGTCTGTCCTGATGTCCACAGAGTCGACTTTATATCTGTTGAGCAGTTTCTTTTCCTTCGCGCCGAGGTCCGCGAACCATTTTTCGTAGGCCGCCCGGACCTTCGGGCTGTCCGTGTTGATCCACGAACCCTTTCCTGTCTCACTGTCCTTTATGTGCACCAGGCCCACGGGCACGAGGCATTCCTCGCGAGGGTCATGGACCTTGATCACGGAGATGTCGTGCCTGTTCACAGCCACCTTCAGGGCTTCTTCGTAACGCGGGTTGCCGTCCTCGTCCACATCGATCATGTCGCTGAGGACGAAGGCCGTGCACTTTTTCTTGATAGCGTTAGTCAGGAACTCCAGGGCCGCGCCGATGTCCGTTCCGTCCGAGGTCGGCTGCAGTTCGAGCATCTCGCGGATTATGTGCAGAAGATGCGAACGGCCCTTCTTCGGCGGGATGAACTTCTCCACCTTGTCCGAGAAGAACAGCGCGCCCACCTTATCGTTGTTAAGGATGGCGCTGAAGCTGAGCACGGCCGCGATCTCGGCTATGCGCTCGCGCTTCGTGTCCCCTGCCGTGCCGAAAAGGCCGCTGCGGCTCACATCGACCAGCAGGACGACCGTTAGCTCGCGCTCCTCTTCGAAGACCTTGATATACGGCTGGCGAAGGCGGGCTGTCACATTCCAGTCCATAGATCTCACATCATCGCCCCAGCGGTACTCGCGCACTTCGCTGAACGCCATACCACGGCCCTTGAAGGCGGAGTGGTACTCGCCGGCGAAGATCTGGTGCGAGAGCGCACGGGTCTTGATTTCGATCTTGCGGACCTTCTTCAGGAGGTCTGTCGCACTACGGGACGATGACTGCATTGATAACCTGATCGATAATCTCTTCTGAAGTCACGTTTTCAGCCTCGGCTTCGTAGGTCAGGCCTATTCTGTGCCTGAGCACTTCCGGGCAGACGGCGCGGACGTCCTCGGGAATCACATAGCCGCGGCGCTTGATGAAGGCATACGCCTTCGCAGCCGCCGCCAGGCTGATGCTCGCACGAGGCGAGGCGCCGTAGCCTATGATATTCTTTAGGTTGGGCAGATTATAATCTTCCGGCTTGCGGGTGGCATAGACTATGTCCACGATATAACGCTCGATCTTTTCGTCCATGTAGACCTCGCGGACCACGTCGCGCGCCCTGATGATGTCCTCGGGCTTGATAACGGTGTTCGGCTGAGGGAATTCGCCCGTGTTGTTCATGCGGATTATGAGGCGTTCTTCTTCCTTCTTCGGATAGTCCACCTTGACCTTGAGCATGAAACGGTCCACCTGAGCCTCAGGGAGAGGATAGGTTCCTTCCTGCTCGATGGGGTTCTGGGTGGCCATCACGAGGAAGGGCTCCGGCAGCTTGTAAGTCTGCTCGCCGAGCGTCACCTGCCTTTCCTGCATCGCCTCCAGCAGAGCAGACTGCACCTTCGCCGGAGCACGGTTGATTTCATCCGCAAGCACGAAGTTGGCGAACACGGGGCCTTTGTGGACCTCGAAGGTTTCTTTCTTCTGACTGTAGATGAGGGTTCCCGTCACGTCCGCCGGAAGGAGGTCCGGGGTGAACTGAATGCGGGAGAACTGACCGCCGACGGCTTTGGCTAAAGTACTGATCGCCAGGGTTTTCGCGAGGCCGGGAACACCTTCGAGAAGGATGTGGCCATTTGCAAGGAGGGCGATTTCGAGATTCTCCACGAGATGCTTCTGACCGACTATCACCTTGCCCATTTCGAGCGAGAGGAGGTCTACGAACGCGCTCTCTTTCTGGATCTTCTCATTGAGTTCTTTGATGTTTACACTTTCCATATAAAAAGTTTAAATTTGCAAACCATGCGGTACAAAATGACCTTGTCGTATTCGGGAGCGGACTTCTGCGGATGGCAGTTGCAACCAAACGCTCCAAGCGTGCAGGAAGCCCTGCAGGCTGCGCTCGGGACCCTTCTGGGGTGCCCGACTGCCGTGACCGGTGCTGGCCGCACGGACACGGGGGTTAACGCCATCGGATACGTCGCTCATTTCGATTCCGAAAAGGCTTTCGATCCGGGCGATTTGTGCTACAAATTAAATGCCATACTGCCCCCTTCGGTGAGCGTTTCTTCTATCGAAGAAGTCTCGCCGGATTTCCATGCCCGCTTCGACGCCAGGCGCCGCAAATACGTCTACCACATCCACCGCGTGAAAGACCCGTTCGCAGCGCAGTATTCCTGGCTTTGCGGTTATCCGGGGCTGGATTTTGACGCGATGAACCAGGCCGCAGCGTTCCTGCTCGGAACACACGACTTTTCTTCTTTTGAAAAGACCGGAAGCGACAATAAGACTTCCGTCTGCACGATAGTGGAGGCGCGCTGGGTCAAGGACGACGAGACTCACTGGACCTTCCACATCGCCGCCGACCGTTTCCTTCGCGGCATGGTCCGCGCCATAGTGGGGACCCTGATCGAAGTCGGCCGGGGAAAACGCTCGCCGGACTCGATGGCGGAGCTCCTCGAAGGTCGCAACCGCTGCCTCGCCGGCGAGACCGTCCCCGGCCACGCCCTTTTCCTCTGCGAAATAGACTACTAGGCGTTTATTCCACCGTCCCGAGCATCTCTTTGACGGTGATGCCGACTCCGATCCACTTCTCGCCGTAGTCCTTTTTGAACTTGCGGAAGTAGGCTTTGTGGCCGACGCTGATGTTGAACCAGACGCCGTCGTGCTGGTAGAGATACATCACGGTCGCAGCGGGCTTCTCGGCGGTAGGAGGAGTGGTTATTTCCTCGCCCAGTTGATCACCGGCATAGCCTTTCGCTTTGTAGACCTTGCCGCCGTCCGCCGCTTTCTTAACGGCTTTGTAAACCTGCTGGAGGTAGGCCTCAACCTTGGCCGCAGGGATCTTAGTGATGTCCTGGCCTGTGTAGAAGAACGCTTCGTCTTTCATCGGCTTGCTTTCGCTGCGGGGATCAGTTTTAAGCTCGCTCTGTTCGATGGCGAACGCCGGAACCAACTGATCGCTGTCGAGGCCTGCGAATGCGAACTTATTACCCAGGGTGGTTTTGCCGCTGCAGGGCAGGATCAATGAAGTTGCAACAAGAAGTAAGAGAATTCGTTTCATATTCTGTCGGTTTTAATCGTCATATGTGGGAGCTTTCTCGGTGCGCAGGAGATTGCCGTAGTCGTCGTAATAGTCGATCTTTCCGTCGAAACGAAGGAAGGAGGGATCCCTGTCATCCCAGAGATTCCGGTACTTCAGAGGTATAATGACTTTGCCGGTCCTGATGCTGACCATTCCATAATGCTCGTCATCTTTGCTGACCAGCCAGCCGCCGGCGATGCGGGAGAAGGTGGTGTATTCGAAAGGAAGCACTTCCCTACCCGTTTTGACATTTACGAGGCCGAACTTTCCATTCTTCGAAAAAGAGAATATGTCCTCGCCGTGGTAAACGCCGTTTTGATCGTCATAAATAAACGGGACGCGAACCTGACCACGATAGTTGATAACTCCGGCGTGGACGCTGCCGTCAGGATCCTGCTTATAGATGAAAATCAGGTCGAGGTCGGGGAATGCGTCGGGATACAACGCGTTTGCATTCACCCTGCTATACTGATAAGGAAGGATCTGGCGTCCGTTTTCGTCGATAAGGCCCCACTTATAGCGGTCTTTTCCGTCGAAAGTGATCTTGGTGTGGGTATACCTGTCATCCTCGTCCAGATTGCAGTAACGGGGCGCTTCAATGACACTGTATATGCCGTTTCCCGCCTCCCAATAGCCGGAGTAGAACTTTTGGTTCACGGCGATGGACTTCAGTCTCCGCAGTATCATGCCCGGATCGTAGGTGTAGCTCTTGGACGGCTTTACATATTCCGCCATAGCCTCTCTTTTCTGCTTTTCGAACTCCCTTATCGCTTCATCCACGGCGGGTTTGAGATCAGGATTGTCTTTGCCCAGTTTGCGCAACTCGACTATCTGTTCTTCCAGCGCCTTGATGGTCTCCGGGACGCCCTGGTTCAGCTCTTCCTGCGATATTTCATCAAGCAGGACGTTGACCTGTTCAAAGAGTTCTTCATTGTCTTTCATCGCCTGTTCTGGGATCATCAGATACTGAATAGGTGCATTGAGCCTGTCTGTACCCTTGTTGGCGATGAATGAAATCTTGGAAACATTGATCCATCCGGGTGGTTCTGGTTCATCCTGAGCTCGGGCTACGATGCCCGCCGCCAATGCAAGTAAAAGTAAAAACCGTTTCATATTATTATCTAACTATTGTACTTCCCATTGAAGCCGAGAAGAATCCACCGAAGCCGTAGGTAATAACATCTCTGCGTGCATCAATTCTTCCGACCTGGATATTTTCTGTTGTTACGTTGGCATATCCGGCCAGATCGTAATTGGTGCTCTCACGTTCTTTGAAATGATAGTTTCCTGCAGAATCGCGGCTTATCTCGACCTGCTCTTTTTCCTTTACGGCAATCAGATTGCCTGAAGCAAGTCTGGAGGCAAGTTCAATATCGCCCACTCCTTTCCCTATCCATTTCCCTGCTTCTCCCTTCAGAACGTTCATCATATACTGGTCCATGCTCTCGCTCCCCAGCAAAGTCTTAACCGGTTCG
>JAGAAD010000104.1 GCA_017615445.1 Bacteroidales bacterium | reverse complement strand
GGAGCCCAGATGCTCGATTTGTCGAGCCAGACCGGACGGCCTGCTGCGAATCCGTCCGCTGCGAACTCCCAGTCGATGAGGTTCTTCGAGCGGTAAATCGGGAGATTGATAATCTCCGCTGCTTCCTTTGAGGAATTGTCGCGGTTCATCAGGCCGGTCTTCGCGCTCTGGGTGCTGTAGGCGTAGAAATACCCTGTGTTCGCCCTGTCGTCCAGGACCGTCGGGTCCGGACAGTCGCGGCGGATCACCGGATTTGAGTAAGTGGTCCCCGTGCCGGGCTGGGAGATGGACTCCTGAGCCAACGCCCCTTCCGGGTTTGCGAGAAGGGCTGCCGTCAGGGTTGCAAAGAATAAAAAAGTGTGTCTCATCGTTTCATATTGTGCAATAGCAAAGATACAAAATGTTGCAATTCCGAAAAACTTAGTATATTTGCAGTCCCGTTCGCCGCAAGGCTGCGGGGCGGTTCACACAGAACCTTCCGGAGAGGTGGGTGAGTGGCTGAAACCAGCAGTTTGCTAAACTGCCGTACGGGTAACCGTACCACGAGTTCGAATCTCGTCCTCTCCGCTTCAAAGGCAACCGATTTCGGTTGCCTTTTTCGCGTCGAGGCCGAGACGGCTATTTTCGCCAACCAGCGCCACACTCACTTTCCCCAGAACACCTTCTACAGCGGGTGGGGCGTGCCTCTACCCCCGATTTCGGGCCTAGCGACACGCGTCCAGGAAACAAACCTGCCCCAGAATGCCCCGTGTGGCACATTCGCCAGCATGCCCCGTGGCGCTGTTCTGCGAAACGCTTATTTAATTGCGAAAAAAGGAGAGCCGAAGCCCTTTTTTAGACGCCGAAAGGCATTTCGGGTTCATCCGAAATGCCATAAGTAAAGTCATCACCCCGACAAAGCGTGATAGTATATATGTTAATAAAGGTATGTCTTATTCTAGAGAAAACAATTCCCCTAAAACAAACTTTTACTAACTTTACACATCGAGAAAAACCACACTAATGAAAAAAGACCAATCAGCTCTTGATATCAGGACAAAGAAAACCTACCGGCTGATATTCGCCCTTTTGCTCCTGATAATGGCAATAAGTATTATCGGACTCCTCATAATCGACCATCAGATCGAGACGGCAGGAAGCACGACAACCCTCGAATTCTGGCACGACCTGTTCGGGAACATCCTGGGTGCCGCGGTGGGTGCCGCACTCGTGGACGTGGTCTTGGATTTCACCTCCAAAGACGAGAAGGAAGACGGAATCCAGAAGAGCATAGTGAACGCCCTGTGCCCGCCGGACATGGGCTCGGAGCCGCCGATGATAGCGAAACTCTTCAGCCAGAGCGAATTCGAAGCCTTCCTTAAGAACGGGCTTTCCGCCTACGGAAAAAACAGCGCGACCGGCACCGGAATTCTGGATTACTACAAAGAAAACTGCCTCCAGGTGCGCCGTAGCGAGGTGTACAATATAGACATCTATCCGAACAAGATTCACCAGAACTATCGCCACACCGGCGTGTTCCTCCGCCCGGCGGACAGAAATATGGAACTCCGCCTATTCCTGATCTTCGCCAACACCAAGGTGGTCAGAGGAGAACTGGACAAGTATCTCTCGGACACTACCTATGCCTACCGCGAGGAGTTCGACTCGCCGGCATTCGAGAAGGAGATTGCCCAAAAGGCGGCCGAGGTGGAAGCCGCGGACGCAAAGTCTCGCGAGCAGAAGATGAGGGAACTCTTCGAAGCGATGGAGCTGGAGCTCATAATCTATGAGAACGAGCAGCAGGACGAAGAAGACGGCTACAGAGTTCCCTTCGACGAGGTGAGCATCAAACTCTGCCGCAACTCCCACGGCGATCCCTTCGGCCTCCACATCGCAGCCAAAGTGCCGGAAAAATACATCTTCGACGAGAAATCCGGCGCGAATGAATACTACGAAGGCAGCGGCTACATCCATTTCATCAGCCAGGTGGAGATAACCTACCCGGCCAAGAAAGGCCACAATCTCTTCCCTATCGTCTATAGCAGAATCGCGGTCAGTCCGAGCTTTACCGTCAGCTTCATGAACTTCGACAAGATAGACGTGAAATTCTTCCCGTTCCTGTCTTTCAACACGTCAAAAGCCGCAAACCGCTACGACGGCCTTGTCCGCGAGACAAACAAATCCTATCATTTCACCACCACCCGCACGATATTCCCGCGCTCGGGAGTGGCTTTCTCATGGATAATTCCCGAAGATGCTTGAGGATAAGTTCAAAGAACACGGTCTGGTGGACATCGGCACCTTGTGCCCGGACATCTCAGTCGAACTGAAATATTCCACTACTGACAATTTCACCGGCCACGACGTCTACACGAACCTCGAGCGGGCGTACTTCGTCCCCGAGATCGCGCAGATGCTCGCGCGCGTGCAGGCAAAGCTGAGCGCCCTCAAGCCGGGCTACCGCCTGCACATCTACGACGCCGCCCGTCCGCTCAGCGCCCAGCGCTTCATGTTCGAGTTCGTCAAGGGCACGCCCCAGCAGCGCTATGTGGCCGACCCGTCCGTGCACGGCTTCCACAATTTCGGCCTCGCCGTGGACCTGACGATAGTGGATCCGGACGGCAAGCCGCTCGATATGGGGGCCGGATTCGACGAGTTTTCCGAGCTTTCGCATGTGGGCCACGAAGACGATCTTGTGAAGGCCGGGCTGATCTCTCCGGAAGCCAGGGAGAACCGCACTTTTCTCTACGAACTGATGCTTTCAGAGGGCTTCGAACACAACCCGGACGAGTGGTGGCACTACCAGAAATACTCTCTGGAGGAAGCTGAAAAACGCTTCAAAGTGCTCGATTTTTAGCAAAATCTGCCTTTTAGCACGTTCTAATTAACTTTTTTTCACAAAAAGTGTACTTTATTGGTTTTTTTTACCTACATTTGAATCAAACATTAATGTTCAACTAAAACCAAATTATCAATTTTTTATTATGGAAAAGCTCGTTAAAGAAATCCTCGCCGAGGTTGAAGCAATCAAGGCTGACATCGTTAAGGAAGGCAACAAGGCTGCTGCAGCTCGCGTTCGCAAAGCTACCCTTAAGCTCGAGAAGCTCGGTAAGGAGTATCGTAAGAAGAGTGTCGCTGCTGCAAAATAATTCAGCGCACTTTGAACAAATAGAGGCTGTCCGAATCGGATAGCCTTTATTTTTTTATATCTTTGAGAAACAAACCTAACCCATATGTCCGAATTCTTCCCCCTGCAAGACGTCGAAAGGTTCGATCTGAAGAAAGAACCGCCGCGCGTTAAATGGTATCTGAGGCCGGTGGTCTGGCTTCTCTGCTTCCCGGTCTTCCTGCTGCACCGCACCAAGCTCCGCCGCACTAACATGAAGGGCGTGAAGCCGCCGTATATCCTCCTCTGCAACCACAACGCCTTCTATGACTTTATGGTGGCCACGGTGGCGAACTTCCCGCACCAGCCGTACTATATTGTGGCGGTGGACGGCTTCATCGGCCGCGAGAAGCTGATGTGGGGAGTGGGCTGCTTCGGCAAGCGCAAGTTCACGAGCGACCTGTCGCTCATCAGGAACATCCGCGCCGTGCTGGACCGCGGGAAGATAGTGACCATCTATGCCGAGGCGCGCTACTCGCTCTGCGGGACCAACGCCGTGCTGCCCGAATCGCTCGGCAAGCTCGTGAAGATGTGCAAGGTGCCCGTGGTCACCCTCATGACCAAAGGCCACCATATCGACGCGCCGTTCTGGCAGGGCTCCAACCCGAAGAGCAAGATGATACGGACGGAGGCCGAGATCAAGCAGATCGTCAGCGCCGAGGAGATCCAGACCCTGAGCGTCGAAGAGATCAACAGGCGCATCAATGAAGCCTACGTCTACGACGACTTCAAGTGGCAGAAGGAGAACCACGTGCGCGTGCGTGCGAAGGATCGCGCGCGTGCGCTTCATAAGGTGTTGTACAAATGCCCGCACTGCGGCAAGGAATACCGCATGGACTCTCACGGCACCATTCTCGAGTGCAAGGCCTGCGGCCATAAATGGGAAATGACCGAATACGGCGAGCTGCAGGCGCTCGAAGGCGAGACCTATTACTCCCACATCCCGGACTGGTACGAATGGGAGCGCGCCTGCGTGCGCAAGGAGGTGGAGGACGGGACCTACAAGCTCGACGTGCAGTGCAAGGTGAACTCCCTGCCGAATTCGAAGGGCTTCATCTGCATAGGCGACGCACACCTGGTCCACGACATGACGGGCTTCCACCTCAGCGGCACCTACGAAGGCAAAGACTGGCACCTGGACCAGCCGGCCAAGGGCCTGTACTCCGTGCATATCGAATATAACTACATAGGCGAGCACCGCGACTGCGTGGACCTGAACACCCTCACGGACACGCTCTACTGCTTCCCCTACGGCGAGGATTTCGCCGTGACGAAGGTCGCCCTCGCCACCGAAGAACTCTATAAGTACCTCAATAAATGAAACGCTTCCTCTTTTGCCTTGCATTCGCCCTGACCGCCGCTCTCGCATCGGCCCAGGACCTCAACGACCTCCATATAGCCCTCAACACCCCGCCCGATTCGGCCCACTTCTACTACTATGTGAACGTCTATCCGCAGATCGGGCAGTGGGACATCAAGAAGGCGAGGGCCAAGGAATACGGCTACTTCTCCGAGTATGCGCTCGAGGGCAAGTTCGACCGCATCTGGCTCCTCAGCCCGCACGACGCGATAGTCAAGAAAAAGGGCAAATACGCCCTGTTCAACCTGGACACCAAAAAGTTCACGACCAAGTTCGACTACCTGGACGTGCGTTTCGCCTGGGGCGGCCGCGAGACCGCGCCGGTAGCCCTCTACTCCAAGACCAAGGACTACGAAGGCTGGGACCTCTGGCGCCTGATGGACACGGACGGCAAGCGGACTATGGAGCCGGTCCGGACCGAGCCCACGGACAGTTTCTACTTCGTTGCCACTAACTGCATCAAGCTGTTCAAGGACGGCATGGAGAGCCTGATCAACGACAAGGGCGAAGTCCTGGTGCCTTTCAGGTATGCCCATGTCGGAACCTACAACGCCTATGACGACATCACGATCGCGGATGTGCAGGATGCCGCCGGCCGCTATGGGCTCATCCGCCTCAGGGGCGACGGCACCATCGTGGAGATGGTCCCCTGCGAGTTCGACGAAGTCAACACCAGCCGCTGGCCCTGCATGGTCAAAAAGGACGGCAAGTACGCGATAGTCTACGACAAGGACGGTAACCGCACGGACGCAATATTCGACTCGGTGGACTGGTACCCTCAGGGCATGATAGTCCGCATCGGGGACAAGTTCGGCTTCCAGAAATGGGGCAAGCTCAAGCTTGAGGTCGAATACGACTCCATGGGAATAGTCCCCTCCAAGCAGACGAAAAACAAGAAGGCCATCTCCGCCGAGAAGGAAGACGGAGTCTACCTCTACGACACCAACGCCAAGCTCCTGAGCTTCACCCCCAACGAACCGGAAGAGCCGGAAGAGGACGAAGAGGAGGAGGAATAAAACGAAAAGAGGCGGCTTCTTTCGAAGCCGCCTCTTGTGCGGTAGGTGAGAGTCGAACTCACACACCCCAACGGGCACTACCCCCTCAAAGTAGCGTGTCTACCATTTCACCACTACCGCGATTTGGGACTGCAAAAATAGTACGTTTTATTTAATTCGCAAAATTTTCGTCTGATATTTCGTATTTTTGCGGACGTATGGACCTGTGTGCAGCACCTCTAGTGAAATTAGTTCCGCCGGCGGAAGGACGCATCCTTCTGCACGCGTGCTGCGCGCCTTGCTCCTCTGCAATCCTGGAATGCATGGTCCAGAACGGGCTGAAGCCGACTGTGTTCTTTTCAAATTCCAACATCACTCCGCGTGAAGAATACGAACTGCGCAAGGCGGAGATTATCCGTTACTGCGACTCGCTGGGAGTCGAGTGGATAGACGATGATTATGACCACTCAGACTGGCTCTCGTGCGTGGCCCGCGGCCGGGAGGATGCACTCGAGAGAGGTCCCCGCTGCTTGGAGTGCTTCCGCTACCGTCTCGCCAGGGCAGCAGCTTATGCGTCCGCAAACGATTTCACTGTGCTGACAACCACCCTCGCTTCCTCCCGCTGGAAGGACCTGGAGCAGGTGAACGAGGCCGGTTTTGATGCTTGTGCGAAGGTGTCCGGCGTCGTCTGGTGGGACATGAACTGGCGCAAAGGCGGCCTCCAGCCGCGCCGGGCCGAGCTTATCCGCGAGCTTGGCTTCTACAACCAGACCTTCTGCGGATGTGAATACTCAAAACCGAAGGAATGATCTGCTACCCTACTCCGAAAATCAACATAGGCCTTAACGTGCTCCGCAAAAGGGAGGACGGCTTCCACGATATAGAGACCCTGTTCTATCCGGTCGATGCATTCCATGACGAGTTGGAGATTGTCAAGGCGGACAAGTTCTCGATCCGGATCGAGGGGTCGGACTGGGACCCGCAGTCGGACCTGTGCGCCAAGGCCTGGCGGTTGCTCGCTCAGGAGTGCGGAATCGGCCCGGTCCGGATTCGCGTCCGGAAAGGGATCCCCGTCGGGGCCGGCCTTGGCGGCGGCTCGTCCGACTGCGCTTTCGCTTTACGAATGCTCAATGAGTTATTCGAACTGGGACTTTCGGTCTCACAGCTTGAGGATTATGCCGGCAGGTTGGGCGCAGACTGCGCATTCTTCGTCCGTAATATCCCCCAGTGGGGCTCGGGACGCGGAGATATCTTAACTCCAGCGGAAATCGACCTTTCAGAATACACAATCCGCGTCGAAATCCCTGAAGGAGTCCATGTCCGCACAGCTGACGCATATAAGGGATTAACCCCACACGAACCTTCCGCCCCTCTGCGCGAAGTCCTCGCGCTCCCAGTCTCGCAGTGGCGCGACTGCGTGGTGAACGATTTCGAGGCCAGCGTGTTTGCCAATCACCCGGAAATCGCCGCCCTGAAAGAACGCTTCTATGCCGATGGCGCCGTTTATTCCTCCATGACCGGCAGCGGCGCCGCAGTATTCGGTCTGTTTCCGCAGACATGCCACACATCCATCAAGCGCAGAAGGCCCTGAGAGAGGCTTCAGCGTGTGGCTACGGGCAATTTTGCCCCCAGCCACACACACATGTGCCCCAGAATACACTCTAGAGGTGGTCAGCGTGTGGCACTTCTGCGAAAAGTTCCACGACCGAACCTTGAGGGCTTGGAAATGGGCGGGGGATGAGGAAAAAATTGTATTTTTGCATCATGATTGGTATCCTGCTATTGATAATATATCTCGTCGGCCTTATTCCGGCGTTCATTTCAGCGATGGATCTCTGGAGGCAGAAGACGCTGAAATTCTTCCCGAAACTCGGGCTCGGGCTGCTCGTTCTGTTATTCAGCTGGGTAGGATATTTCGGCTACTGGTACGGAATGCGGCACTTTATCGTCAATAAAGGCCATCTCGAAGCCGGCGAGTAGGCCGGCCGTGTACAAAAACCCCTTAATTTGTACACCGGAGGGTCAAAAACGAACCAACTGTGCACAAAAACCTGCGAAAATGTACACGAGTTCCTAATACAGTCCCTCCGGGAGGTCCAGGACCAGCCAACGGGCCTCCGGATCAGCGCTCATAATGAAGTCTTCGTGGAGGGGGATCATGACCTGTTCCCCTGACGGTCGGCGAACATACAGGCAGAAGTTTCCGGGAATGGGCTCGAAGTCTTCGACGATGCCCAGCAGACGCGGGCCGCAGACAGAATCCGCGGTGGAGTCGGGGCGGGATCCGTCCAAAACAGTCCAACCGACAAGCGCAGAGGGAGAACCGCCGGAAAGGCCGTGAAGGAAGTCTCCGCCTGGACCGTCCTCTTCAAATTCGCCGTCGAACAGGATATCGCGGCCGACCATCTCCTCAGCGTCCTTCAGAGAGCGGACGCCGGTCATGTGCACTATATAACGTGAAGTCCCGCGCGGCGTGCAGTCGTCAAAAAAGAAAGGGGCCGGCAGTCCGTCGAATTCGACGTACACCGGTCCCTCGATTTCAGCAAGTTCCACTTCAGGAGCGCTCACGAGGAGACCTCCGTCAGTGCCATTGGACTTGAGAATTTTGCCAATGCGGAGCATTAGGCCTCCTCTGCGGGAGCTTCAGCCTCGGCTGCGGGAGCCTCCTCAGCGGGAGTCTCTTCTGCTGCGGCCTCCTCAGAAGCCTCTGCCTCAGCCTCTGCCTTTGCTGCTGCCTCAGCGGCGGCGAGCTCGGCGGCTTTCTTGGCGATGGCCTCAGCCCTTGCTTCATTGACCTTTGCCTCTTCGGCCTTGGCGGCCTTGGCGGCGGCGATAGCCTCGTTCTTCAGACCATTGATCTTGGCCTCGATCTTGGCGTCGCGCTGAGCCTTCCAGTCGTTCCACTTCTGGTCAGCGGCCTCCTGGGTGAGAGCTCCCTTTGCCACACCACCGTCGAGGTGGTTGCGAAGAAGAACGCCTTCATAGGAGAGGATCCTGCGGCATACGAGGGTGGGTTCTGCACCGACCTTCAGCCATGCAAGAGCACGCTCGAAGTTAAGAGTGATGGTAGCAGGGTTAGTGTTGGGATTGTAAACACCGATCTGCTCGATGAAACGACCGTCACGCGGGGCACGCGTGTCTGCCACAACAATGTGGAAGAATGCGAAATTCTTCTTTCCGTGGCGCTGTAAACGAATTTTAACAGCCATTGTGAATCTGTTTTAAAAGTTAATAATGCTATGTGCCCTACTCGAGAGCGGCTGCAAATATACGAAAAATAATTACCTTTGCAATCACTTGTACAAAAACCACTTACAAATGAAGAAAATCATTTTCACCCTTATGTTCCTCCTCGCAGGAGCAATCGCATTCGCCCAGAACGCCAGGAATGACAAGGCGGACGGAATCGTCGGAAAGTACTTTATCGAGAAAGAAAACAGCAAGGTCGAGTTCGTCAAGAACGCTGAAGGCAACTACGACGGCTATGTCTACTGGACGGAGGAAGACGGCTTCAAGCACATCGATCTCGTCAAGGGCATCAAATACAACGCAGAGAAAAAGCGCTGGGACGGCGCCAAGATCAGCGATCCCACCCGTGGAATCAAGGCAAACTGCGTCATCCTCTTCACCAAGGACGGCATGCTTCAGGTTTCAGGAAAGGTGATGGGTATCGGCGAGACTCACCTCTGGAAGCCGATAAGCGAGTAATACTCCTCCGGCAGCCTGCTGAGGACAGGCGAAAGGAAAGACAAAATCTGGAGCCGGCGCGCCTCTTCTTCGGGAATACCGCGGGAGCGCATATAGAACAGTTCGTCGGCGGACAGATATCCGATGGCAGCCCCGTGGGAGCAGATGACATCGTCAGCGTAGATCTCTAGCTGAGGGTCGGTCTGCACACGGGCTCCTTCGTTTAACAGCAGGGTGTTGCAAGACTGATAGGCTTCGGTCTTCTGCGCATCCTGCTGAACGTAGATAAGGCCGTTGAAGCAGACGTTCGAGCGGCCGTCCGCGACCCCGCGGAACAGCTGGTTGGACTTGCAGCCGCCCGCCAGATGGCGGACGTTCATCCGGATCGAAACGTGCTCGTCTGCACGGCAGACGAAAAGGCCGGCGGCATCAAGCTCCGCGCCTTCCCCCGTCAGCTCCACCGTGAGTGCAAGGTCGGCATCCGCGCCCGGCAGGGCCACGAAAGTCGCCTTGAGGCTTTCTCCTGCCCCAAGCACAATCTTCTGCGGAACTTCGTCCCTGCCTAATACGAATATCCTATCCATTGATTCCTTCGAATCCTTCGGCTTCTATCTGATCTGCAAGTTCCTTCCCGCCCGTGCGGACGATGCGTCCGTCCTTCAGCACGTGCACCACGTCCGGAACTATATACTCCAATAATTTATGATAGTGCGTGATGATAATAGATGACGTCTCAGGAGTCTTCAGCGAGTTGACCCCGTCCGCCACTATCTTCAGCGCATCCACGTCAAGGCCGCTGTCCGTCTCATCGAGTATCGAAAGCACTGGCTCGAGCATAGCCATCTGGAAAATCTCGCCGCGTTTCTTTTCGCCTCCGGAGAAACCCACATTGACCTCGCGTTTTGCGAACTCAGGTTTCATTTTCAAAAGCGCCATCTTCTGCTTCATCAGCGCGAGGAACTCGGCGGCGCTGAGCTCCGGCTGGCCCAAGGCCTTTCTGCGGGCGGAAACGGCCGCCTTCAGGAAGTTGGTCATGCTGACTCCCGGGATCTCAATCGGATATTGGAAACTGAGGAACAGGCCGGCCCACGAACGCTCCTCCGGGGACATCTCCAAAAGGTTACGCCCTGCGAAGCTGATGCTGCCGGCGGTGGCTTCGTAGCCAGGACGGCCGGTAAGCACGGCGCTGAGCGTGGACTTGCCCGCGCCGTTGGGACCCATGACCGCATGGACCTCGCCGCGGCGGATCTGCAGGTCCACTCCGTGGAGTATTTCCTTGCCCTCAACACTGGCGTGAAGGCCGCGAATATCTAATAGTACTTCGTTCATAATCATCCGATTGATCCCTCGAGGGACACTGACAAAAGTTTCTGCGCTTCCACCGCGAACTCCATCGGCAGACGCTGTAGGACCTCCTTCGCGTAGCCGTTGACGATCAGGCTGACCGCCTCTTCGGGAGGCACGCCGCGCTGGTTGCAGTAGAACAGCTGGTCTTCGCTGATCTTGGAGGTGGTGGCCTCGTGCTCCACGATCGCCCTCGGGCATGAGTTCTGGATCACGGGGAAGGTGTGCGCACCGCAGAGCGAGCCGATCAGCAGGGAGTCGCACTGCGAGTAATTGCGCGCTCCGACCGCGCCCGGGTTCATGCGCACGAGTCCGCGGTAGGAGTTCTGGCTATGGCCGGCGCTGATGCCCTTGCTGATGATGCGGCTCTTCGTGTTCCGCCCGAGGTGGATCATCTTTGTGCCCGTGTCGGCCTGCTGGTAGTTGTTGGTCAGGGCGACGGAATAGAACTCCGACGAGCTGTTGTCGCCCTTCAAAATGGTGGACGGATATTTCCATGTCACGGCCGAGCCGGTCTCCACCTGCGTCCAGCTGAGGTGCGAGCCCTCGCCGCGGCAGATGCCGCGCTTGGTGACGAGATTCAGGATGCCACCGCGGCCCTGCTCGTCGCCCGGATACCAGTTCTGGACCGTGCTGTAGCGCACGTCCGCCCCTGCTTCCACCACGATCTCCACCACCGCGGCGTGCAACTGATGCTCGTCGCGCATCGGCGCGGTGCAGCCCTCCATATACGAGACCTGCGAGCCTTCGTCCGCCACGATCAGCGTGCGCTCGAACTGGCCCGTGCCGCTCGCGTTGATGCGGAAGTAGCTGGACAGGTCCATAGGGCACTTCACCCCCTTCGGGATGTAGCAGAACGAACCGTCCGAGAAGACGGCGCTGTTCAGGGCGGCATAGAAGTTATCGCCTGCCGGGACCACGGTCGCGAGATACTTTCGGACAAGCTCCGGATGCTCGCGGACCGCCTCGGAGAACGAGCAGAAGATTATGCCCTTCTCGGCCAGCGCCTTACGGAAGGTAGTGGTGACACTGACGCTATCGAAGACCGCGTCCACGGCCACCTTCGACTTAACGCCGGCGAGCACTTCTCTCTCGCTGATGGGAATACCAAGTTTGTCGAAGGTCTCCTGCAGCTTCGGGTCTATCTCCTTCGGGCGCTCCGAGTCCTTTTTCGGCGCGGCGTAGTAGATAATATCCTGAAAATCTATCTCCGGCAGTTTGAGATGCCCCCAGGTGGGAGGCGTCATCTTCTGCCATTTGCGGAACGCGTCCAGACGAAACTCCAGCAGCCACTCGGGCTCCTGCTTGATAGCAGAAATCTGACGGATGATCTGCTCGGAGAGGCCTTTCGGCACATACTCCTGCTCGACATCCGTCACGAATCCCTCCTTGTACTGCTTGGAGGTTATGTCTGTCAGC
>JAGAAD010000103.1 GCA_017615445.1 Bacteroidales bacterium | reverse complement strand
TTCATGAAATCGAAGATACCGGACTCTTCCTTGTTGTGTTCGCCGAAGGTTTCGTAGTCCATGAAAAGATTGATTACCTCTCCCGGAGCTGCATCCAGAGCCTCCTTGAAGGTGTCCGCCGTCACGGCGCCCTGAGTTCCGAAACGGAAGGCGATGTCGTCTGAAAGCATGTAGTTGCGCAGAAGGAGCTTCTGGTCCTCGATGAAATCATTCGAGTAGATGTAGTTCGGGCTCCTCCAACCCATGATGTGGCGCGCGCCTTCAGTCAGCACGGTCTTGAAGCCCATGTCGTAGACCAGCTTGCCGATGCCGTCCGAGTAGACGAGCTCGGTGTTGCGGAAGGTCGTGGGCGTCTGGCCGAAGTACTCCTTGATGGCCGCCTGGTGCTTGAGGACCTGATGACGGAACTCGGCTTCGTTTCCTATCGAAGCGAGGGAGTGGTAATAAGTCTCGGAAAGGAATTCCACACAGCCGGTCTTCGCAAGCTGCTGGAAGCTCTCGATCACCTCGGGAGCATACCTGTCGAACTGCTCGAGCACGGAGCCTGACAGCGAGAAAGCCACCTTGAACTTGCCTTTGCCGGCCTTGATTGCCCCGAGAAGAAGCTCGTTCATCGGGAGGTAGCACTTGCGGGCGACCCTCTTCAGGATCGTCCTGTTGGCGAAGTCATCGTAGTAGTGTGAGTCCTTGCCGATATCAAAGAAGCGATACTGACGAAGCCTGGTAGGCTGATGGACCTGGAAATACAGACATATAGATTTTGCCATAACCGTGTGTGTTTACTTTACGAGTGAATAATAAATGTCCTTGAGCTTTGCAGCTGCATGATCCCACTTGAGGGCGTTGACCTCGTCGAAGCCCTGCTTCGCGGCGAAGTCCGCCAGCGCAGGATACTTGATGAGGGCGTAGATGTCGTCAGCCATTGCGTCCACATCCCAGAAGTTCACCTTGAAGGCGTACTTGAGGATTTCGGCCGCGCCGGACTGGAAAGAGATAATACTCGGGACATTGCTGCGCATAGCCTCGAGAGGTGAGATACCGAAGGGTTCGCTGACAGACGGCATTATGTACACGTCGCTCAGGGCGAACATCTTCTGGACGTCGGCTCCGCGGAGGAAGCCTGTGAAGTGGAAACGATCCGAGATGCCGAGCTTCGCCACCTGGCGGATAGCCCTGTTCATCATGTCGCCGCTGCCTGCCATCACGAAGCGGACGTGGTCCGTCCTCTTGAGGACTTTCGCGGCGGCGTCGATGAAGTACTCGGGGCCTTTCTGGAAGGTAATACGTCCGAGGAAGGTGACTATCTTGTCCTGGACTCCCCTCTTGACCTCGATGTTCTCGCGTCCGCTGAAATCCACCGCGTTGTGCACGGCGATCACCTTGGACGGATCGATTCCGTATTTGTTGATCACTATATTGCGGGTGAGCTCGGAGACGGCCACCACCTTGTCGGCGGCTTCCATTCCTCTGCGCTCGATTGCATACACGCGCGAATCCACCATGTCGTCCGTTCCACGGTCGAATGAGGTCGCGTGGACATGGACCACCAGCGGCTTGCCGGTCAATTCCTTGGCGGCGATGCCGGCCAGATATGTCAGCCAGTCGTGCGCGTGGATGACGTCGAAGTCGTCCTTGCGCTGCATGGCGATCGTTCCGCCCACCTGCGCATACCTGCTCACCTCCTCGAGGAGGTTCGCGCCGTACTTGCCGGAGAACTTGAACTTCTGGCCGAAACCTATCGTGGTCTCAGTGATCTTCTTTTTCTTCATCTCCTCGATGGCCTCGAAATACTCGTCGGGGTCCACATAGGGGACTATGTTTGAATCCACGCAGATGAACTTCACCTTGTCCAGGAACTCGTCCACCGTCTCGCTTACGTTCTCCACGGCGACATCGCTCGCA
The DNA here is from genome assembly GCA_017615445.1 of Bacteroidales bacterium. The sequence goes on along the minus strand of JAGAAD010000103.1, from coordinate 23,359 downwards.
TTGATAATTTTGGTGCAGGTTTCATCTTCGTCTCCGCTGGCGGAGGGCATCACGAACAGAGTCTCCACTCCGTTGTGGGCCAAGCCTTCGACTATACCTTTACAGGCTGTTCCCAGACCGCCTGCGATATGGGGAGGAAACTCCCAACCGAACATCAGTACTCTCATTTCTTTTCCTCCTTATAAGTCTTCAAAAGATTCTCACAGACAAGAAGCGCGGCGGTGCTGAGGGCCGAAGAAATCGCTCCGTGGGGCTCGAACGGCGGATCTCCGTCGTAGAGCTCGGAGAACGCACCCACACCGTGCTTGTTGAGATCCTGGAAGAAACCTTCCAGCAACCACTCGGCCTTCTTCCAGAAAGCGGCGCCCTTGACCTTGAAGCAGAGCATCAGGTAAGGCGAAAGGAGAGTGGGCCAGGCGCAGCCGTTGTGGTAGGCCAGGTCGCGCTCCACCTGCGAGCCTTCGTAGACGCCCTTATAGCGGACGTCGCGAGGCGAGAGCGAGCGGATGCCGCGGGCGGTCACCAGTTCGTTGTCCACTACCCTGAGCACGGACGGGAAGCGCTCCTCGTCCACCGGCGAATAAGCCACGGCGAGCGCCGAGAGCTGGTTCGGGCGGACTTCCGTGTGCTGGCCTTCGTTGTCCACATAGTCGGCCAGGCAGCCGAGGCGCTCGTTCCAGAACATCGGGGTGAAGTTCGCATAGATCATATCGGCCACCGGAGTCCACTCCTTGGCGAAGTGGCCGTTGCCGTATTTCTTGTCCATCTCGCAGGCGAACCTGATGGCGCTGTACCAGAAGGCGTTGGTCTCCACCTGGTAACCTGCGCGCTCGGTGACCGCACGACCGTCTATATAGGCGTTCATCCAGCTGAGGGCGACGCCGTCCATCTGGGCCCAGATGAGCCCGTTCGGATGCATGGTGACTTCCTTGCGGACGCCGGGTTTGTAGCTCTCGATGATGGCCTTCATCGTCTTGCCGTACTTCTTCCAGACGAGCTTTTCGTCCGCTCCGAAGGCTATGTACTGCTGCAGAGTCTCGGCCAGATAGAGCGGAGCCTCAACCTGAGTGGTGCGCTGGAACAGACGCTCTTTGTTGTCTTCCAGCAGGTTGTCCAGTATCTCCTCGAAGTCCTCGGGGCGGCCGGCGTAGAGGGTCAGGCCGGGCAGCGCCACCAGAGTCTCGCGGAGGAGACCGGTGTGCAGCCAGGAATAGCCTGCTTCAATCCTCTTGCGGCCGTTGTGGTATGTGATCAGTTTGTCTGCGCTGTCAAGAAGGGCGTCGTGGCCGTCTGTCTCCACATTTTCCTGCTTGTACTGCGCTTCGTAGTCTTTCTTGAAGGTCTTGGGGTCCTCTTCATACTTGCTTGCGGACACATACAGCGACTCTCCGGGCTTCATGTTGACGCTGAAGAGACCGGGCGAAAGGAGGTCTTCCCTGCAGTCGAAGCCGCGGCGGTACTCGTCGGAATAAGTCACTCCATAATACCAGACGGGATCCGAGTTGAACTTCACCGCCTTGGAGAACTGCAGATACAGATCCGGGAAGGCTTCGTAGAGGCGGAATGCTGCGCCGTTTGCCGCGGGCTTTGCAGCGCCGCTGGCCACATCGTTCGCCTGAGTCAGAGCGTGGATATTGCGGAACGCAAGAAGCGGCCTGAACTGCACTGTCGCCGCGTCCGGGGCTTCCAGAAGCTCATACTTGATGTAGAGCTGGTCTCGGTCCGGGCAGAGGAGCAGGCTCTTGCGGAACACGATGGAGCCTATCTTGCAGGTGATCTGCGGCACAGGGTCTGCAGCGAAGTCCACCACATACTTATGCCCCCTGGGCTCGTAGATGTCTCCGTAGCAGTGAATGCCCAGATTGAACTGCTTTCCATTCACGATCAGAGACTCGTCAAGCGAGGAAAGCAGGAGGAATCTGTCTCCGCCGAAGCGGTCCAGCGTGACTGCGAGCAGACCGTGGTAGCGCCTTGTGTTGCAGGCCACAATCGAAGTGTTGCAATACGCTCCGGTCTTGTTCGCGCAGATAATCTCCCTCTTAAGCGAATAAGAGAGGTTTACCAGCTCCGCCTTGTTGAATTTGAGTAATGCCATATACCTTATTTTTTTGTCAGGACCAGCGCGCACCTGCTAGGCAGGTAGAGACGCAGCTGATGGTCCACGGTAAAATGTTTCTCGCCGGGAGAGAGCCGGCCGAATCCGTCGAAGCGAGGTTCGTCTGATGTGAAGGCCAGGTCGTACTCTCCGTTTTCCACTTCAAAGCCATAATCCTCGAAGGATTGGGTGGGGTTGAAGTTGAGCGCAAAGATAGCATTTTTGCGCTTGAATATCAAGACCTTGTCTCCTTCGTTCGCAGTGATGAGCTGCGGGGCCTCGGAGAGGACTCCTTCGGAGGAGAGGAAATGGATCATCTGCGCGTCGAAGGCCTCGAGGGCGCCATAGCGCAGATCCGGGTTATCCGGCAGCGACCACTGCCTGCGGGCGTACTTGTAAGACCAGCCGTTCCCCTCGCGTGGGAAGTCAATCCACTCCGGGTGGCCGAATTCGTTGCCCATGAACGTGAGGTAGCCGTTCCCGGCCGTGGCGGCGGTGACCAGCCTGATCAGCTTGTGCAGCGCGATTCCGCGGTCCACGATCAGGTTCTGCGTCCCCTTGCCCATGGCGAAGTACATCTCCTTGTCCATCAGGCGGAAGATGATGGTCTTGTCGCCCACGAGCGCCTGGTCGTGGCACTCGGCATAGCTGACCGTCTTTTCGTCCGCCCGCTTGTTGGTCAGCTCCCACCACATCTCGCCCATGGACCATTCGTCGTCCGACTTTTCCTTGATCCACTTGATCCAGTGGTCCGCCACGCCCATGGCCATGCGGTAGTCGAAGCCCACGCCGCCTGCCGCGAACGGGGCGGCCAAACCGGCCATTCCGCTGACGTCCTCGGCGATAGTGATCGCGTTCGGGTCGATTTCGTGGATGAGCATGTTCGCCAGGGCCAGGTAGGTCACGGCGTTTTCGTCCACGCCGGCGTTGAAGTAGAGGTCATAATTGCCGAAGGCCGTTCCGAGGCCGTGGTCCCAGTACATCATGCTGGTGACGCCGTCGAAGCGGAAGCCGTCCAGGTGGTACTCCTGCATCCAGAACTTGCAGTTGCTCAGGAGGAAGTAGACCACCTCGTCCTTGCCGTAGTCGAAGCAGCGGGAGCCCCAAGCCGGATGGTGCCCGGCCTCACCCTGGTAGAAATAGAGGTCGTCCCGGCCGTCGAAGCGGCTCAGGCCTTCGAGCTCGTTCTCCACGCTGTGAGAGTGGACCATGTCCATGATCACGGCGATGCCGGCTGCGTGCGCCTCATCCACCAGGCGCTTGAACTCCTCAGGCGTGCCGAAACGGCTGCTGAGGGCGAAGAAGTTCGAGACCTGATAACCGAAGCTGCCGTAGTACGGGTGCTCCTGCAGGGCCATTATCTGGATGACGTTGTATCCCAGCTTGATTATGCGCGGGAGGACATCTTTGCGGAAGTCTTCGAAGCTCGCGACCCGCTCCTTCTCGCCGCTCATGCCGATGTGGCATTCGTAGATGAAGGGGGTCTTGATCTTGCCGGGGGATTTTGATTTCCATTTATACGGCTTCGGGTCCCAGACCTGGGCGGCGAACGCCTTGGTCTCGGGGTCCTGGACGGCGCGGGTGACATAGGCCGGGATGCGTTCGCCGCCCCCGCCGGGCCACTCTATCCAGAGCTTGTAGAGTTCTTCGTGGTGCAGGAAGACCTCCGGCAGCCTGATTTCCCAGTTACCGTTGCCCACCGGCTTCAGCGCATACGCCTCGCTCTTCTTCCAGTTGTTGAAGTCTCCGATCAGGTAGATCTTGTTTGCGTTCGGCGCCCACTCGCGGAACACCCAGCCGTCTTTGTCTTTGTGCAGGCCGTAGTAGAGATGGTTGTTTACGGCGTTCGAGAGTTTACCGTCCCCGGCGAGCTTCTTTTTCCAGTCCAGGATGCGCTGATGGCGCGCATCGATGGCGTCTTTCCAAGGCTCCAGCCACGGGTCCGATTTGTAAATCTTCTGCATATCTAATTTGTTTTCTCTGTTTCCGGGTAGTTTTGAAAGGGGTTTCCTATCGCCCTACTGATCCATCGCGGACAGTTTTTCCCTGGCCGTGCGCAGGTACTCCCTGCATTTGCCTATGAGTTCCTCGGACTCGGCGAGATACTTGTCCATCTCGTCCAGCCCCGTCTGCGGGTCCTCCACCTGTTTCGCTATCTCCTCCAAGCGGCTCACCGCCTTCGCGTAATCGAAATTTTCTTTCATAGTATTAAAAATTCAAGCAGAGGGGATCACCCCCGAGGCCTGTGGCCGCCCGTGGCCACATGAACGGGAGGGGCCCACGAAGTGGGAGGGATGAGCGAAGCGAAGGCTTTCGGGGGTGACCCCTCTGCTTGGAATCTCTAAACATTATCAACTGTGGCTTTTATTGTTCCGTCAGATAACATTATGTTAATAGTGTCACCTTTCGCAACGTTCTTGATTGATTTTATGACACGACCATTTGAGTCCACGGCTAGGGTGTAGCCGCGGCGGAGGACGGCGCGGGGGTCGGCGGCTTTTATGCGGCGATCCAGTTCGTCCAGCGCCGAGAGGCGCTGCTGGATCTTCGCCGCAAAAGCCCGCGCCAGCCGCGCGCCAAGATTTCCGACGCGCTCATCCTCGGCCGAGTACATATCGATGAACTCGTCCGCCAGGGCCGTCGGTGTCTTCACGAAACGGTAGGCCACCATGTCCGCGACGTGGTAGTCTTTGTCGTGGCCAATAGCTGTGAAGACCGGGATCGGGCACTGGGCGATGGCGAGCGCGAGGCCGTAGTCGTCGAAGCAGGCCAGGTCCAGGTTCGAGCCGCCGCCGCGAAGGATCAGCACGGCGTCGTAGCCGGGGTGTTTCGAACTGGCGCCGCCCGCCGCTTCGACTGCGCCGAGCGCGTCCGCAATGCTTTCCGGCGCCTTTTCTCCCTGCATGGTCGCGGGGAAAAGGTCCACTTCGAAGTAGAACCCGTATTGGTTCTCCGTCAGATGCCTTCGGAAATCCCCGAATCCCGCCGCGTCCGGAGCGCTGATGACGGCCAGCCTGTATGGAATCGCGGGAAGTTCCAGCTTTTGCTGAAGGTCCATCATTCCCTCTTCCTGCAGCATCTTGATTGTCTGCTGCTTCTTCAGTTCGGCATCTCCCAGCGTGAATTCAGGATTTATATCGTCTATTATAAGGCTCAGGCCATATAATTCAGAGTAATTGACCTCCGCCTGGACGAGGATCTGCTGGCCCACCTCCAGGTCTTTGCCGGTCGCCTCTTTAAAGAAAGCACGGAGCAGCGGGAACTTCGATTTCCAGATAACGGCCTTGACCTTCGCTAGCTGCCGGCCATCCTCGCTCTGGACCAGGTCCAGATAACAGTGGCCGTTCATCCTCACCTGCACTGCCGCGATCTCCGCCTTCACCCAAACGCCCTCCGGGAAGAGCTCTGTCAGCCCGTCCTTAATCGCACTTTGAAGTGTCAGCAGATCCACGTACTCCATACCACTCAAAGATACGAAAAAATGCTTAGATTTGCATCTGTATAAACCTAACACTTTTTCGTTATGTCAAAACTTCAATTCCGACCAGGCTTTCAGCACATCTGCCAACTCTCCGCCGACAAAGGCATCATTTTTTACTCCGTAGCAGATATCCTTGTGTATTATTCAATCTTTGGAGTCAGATGCATCAAGGAGGATATTATTGCTATAGCATTCAGCATCATGCTTAACCATGTGCATTTCGAAGGCTATTTCAAAATAGAATCACGGATGGTTTCGCTCATGCACGGAATCAATACTTCATTCGCCAAGACCTATAATTCCAATTATAGCCTTCAAGGTCCCGTGTTCCACCACGGCTTTCAGCATAGCCAAAGATATGGCGAGCAAAAAATCAGGGACACTTTCATCTACATAGGGAATAACGGCAAAGTCAAAACCCCTGGCATACATGCAGAGGATTATCGATGGAACCTCATCAAATACCTGGCGTCCCAAAATCCCTTCAGCGAAACAATAGATTATAGGACGGCCAGCCCGGATTTGTTATTCTTACTCTCGGAGGTCTTGAGCAGGAGACGTAAACTACAACCTCTTGATTATGCTTGTTTCGGCGAAGAGTATCAGAGGCTCAATGAAAAAGAAAGACAGCAACTAATCGACTTCATCATCTGCGCCTATTTTTTTCTGGATAGGGAAAAGATTATGTCTTTGTATGGGACTTATGATAATATTTGCACGGCCATGAATGCTGTTTCCGGTAGTGAGCACGGTTTCTCCGATGACCTCTCGAAAGAAGATTACAGGCATTACTACAAAATAATGTCCATCTGCAAGCGCCTTGGATACGATATTCCGAAGCTTAGGTCCTTTTCGACCCTAAGCTTAGCCGAATCGTCGAAGCTTAGCACTAAAAACGCCCTAAGCTTCGCACTCGAACAAAACTATGATTTCAAACGGCTGGTATCGACCCTCAAAGTGGAATCCGGTTGTACAGATTATGAACTCGCAAAGTTCTTCCACCTGCTGGATTAATAACTCTATTTCTGCCGGCAGAAAATCTGGATGGGGCAACCGGTGAGGTTGAACCTGCTGCGGAGCTGGTTTTCGAGGAAGCGCTTGTACGGATCCTTGATGTACTGCGGGAGATTGCAGAAGAAAGCGAAGGACGGGAAACGGGTCGGGAGCTGGGTGATGTACTTGATCTTGATGTACTTACCCTTGGTGCTCGGCGGAGGTGTCTCCTCGATGATGGGCAGAAGCTCTTCGTTCAGACGAGCAGTGGGTATCTTGCGCGAATAGTTGTCGTAGACCATAGCAACCGCGTCCAGCACGTCGCTGATGCGCTGCATCTTCAGGACGGAAGTGAAAACGATCGGCACATCCGTGAACGGAGCGATCCTTTCGCGAAGTGACTTCTCATAATCTCGCAGCGTGTTGCTGTCCTTGATGAAAAGGTCCCATTTGTTCACCACCAGCACGCAGCCCTTGCGGTTCTTCAGAATCAGGTTGAAGATGTTCATGTCCTGAGCCTCCATTCCGGTGGTGGCGTCTATCATCATCACACAGACGTCCGAGTGCTCGATTGCGCGGATGGAGCGCATCACGGAGTAGAACTCCAGGTCTTCGTGGACCTTGGCCTTGCGGCGTATGCCGGCGGTGTCCACCAGCATGAACTCATGGCCGAACTTGTTGTAGTAGGTCTCGATGGAATCGCGGGTGGTGCCGGCGACGGGGGTGACGATATTGCGGTCTTCGCCGAGAAGGGCGTTCGTGATGGAGGACTTGCCCACATTCGGCTTGCCCACTATCGCGATTCGCGGCAGGTCTTTGTGCGGGTCCTCCACCTCGGGCTCGTCCGGCAGGACCTTAACGATCTCGTCCAGCAGGTCGCCCGTGCCGGAGCCGTTTGCAGCCGAGATGCTGTAGATCTCGCCGAGGCCCAGCGAATAGAACTGGTAGGCGTCGAACATCTTCTCGCCGCTGTCCACCTTGTTCACGCAGAGCACCACCGGCTTTTTTGCGCGGCGGAGGACGTCGGCGATTTCAGCGTCGTAGTCCGTCACGCCGGTGGCGGCTTCCACCATGAACAGGACCACGTCCGCTTCGTTGATGGCTATCTGCACCTGCTCGCGGATGGCGGTCTCGAAGACGTCCTCGGAGTTGGTGGTGTAGCCGCCCGTGTCCACCACGGAGAACTCGCGGCCGCACCATTCGCAACGGCCGTAGTGGCGGTCGCGGGTGACGCCGGCGGTGTCGTCCACTATCGCCTGGCGCATTCCCACCAGGCGGTTAAACAGGGTGCTTTTGCCGACATTCGGCCGGCCGACTATCGCTACAAGGCTCATAGGCTAGGGGGTTGAAGATCCCCGATCGGTTCGGGGGTGACTGGTTGAGGGTCGGGGATGACCGGTGTATAACTGACACCCTTCGCAGGCGTCGGAGTAACTGCCGTCGCACTTCACGGGCTTGCCGTGGAGCTCGGCGTCTTCATCCTTGAAGCAGCGGATCCCGCGCTTTTGCATCTCGGGGTTCGAGCCCACGTCGTACTTCGGGAACTCGCCGTCCTTTTTCAAAAGGAAGACGCACATCCCGAGGATGCCGAGGCCCAGCACTATCGCCGCTGCAAGGAAGGTTGTCATTTCTTATCGAATTCGGGGCTGATCGGCTCGTAGTTGTAGACCTTGTCTATGATGGAGGCGAAAACGGCCGCCATGGACACGATCCTGATCTTCGGGTCGTTAGCGAGCTCGGGGTGCGGGATGGTGTCCGTGACGAAGACCTCGCAGAGGGCGGAGTCGTGGATGCGCTGCACCGCTTCGCCGCTGAGCATGCCGTGGGTCGCGCAGGCGCGGACGCTCTGGGCGCCCATTCCCATCAGCACGTCGGCCACCTTGCAGAGGGTGCCGGCGGTGTCGATCATATCGTCTATGATCACAATGTTCTTGCCCTCGACCTCGCCGATAGCGGTGATGCTGCCCACCACGTTCGCCCTTTCGCGCGTCTTGTGACAGATGACCATCGGGGTGGCGAGCGCCTTGGCATAGACGTGGGCTCTCTTGGCGCCGCCCATGTCCGGGGCCGCAATCGCGAGGTCCTTGATCTTCATCTTGCGGAGCATCGGAAGGAACACCCACGAACCGGAGACGTGGTCCACGGGGATGTCGAAGAAGCCCTGGATCTGGTCTGCATGCAGGTCGCAGGTCATCACACGGTCTGCGCCGGCGGCGGTCAGAAGGTTGGCGACCAGCTTCGCGCCGATGGCCACACGCGGGCGGTCCTTGCGGTCCTGCCTGGCCCAGCCGAAGTAAGGAATAACTGCAACAACGGTGTCGGCAGAGGCGCGCTTCGCCGCGTCTATCGCGAGAAGCAGCTCCATTAGGTTGTCTGCCGGCGGGATGGTAGATTGGATAATGTACACGGAGGCGCCGCGAACGCTCTCGTCGTACTGCGGCTGGAACTCACCGTCGCTGAAACGGGCCACCGTCATGTCTCCTACATGGTAGGGGCCTTCGAAGTCCTCGCGTTCGATTTTGTTCAATTCCTCGATGACTCTGCATGCGAAGTCTTTCGACGCGTCGCATGCGAACAACTCCATTCTGTGATTGTGTTGCATAGGGTTACAAAGATTTCAGTATGTTGTCTATATAATTAAGTATTTCTTCGCGTCCCGCACCGGTCTGGGCCGAGCTCTCAAACATCGGAGGCATCTCCTCCCACTCCGCAGAAAGAATCTGCTTGTCCTTCTCGATCTGCGCTTTCAGCACATTCGGGCCGGATTTATCTCCTTTAGTGAAAATGATTCCGAAGGGAATGCCGTTCTCGCCCAGTTCGCGGATGAAGTCCTGGTCTATTCTGGTTATGTCGTGGCGGCTGTCCACCAGCACAAACAGCATTACGAGTTCCTCGCTACCTAGGATATAGTCGTTGATGACGGCCTTCAGCGCGTCGCGGCCTTTCTGGCCCATCTTGGCGTAGCCGTAGCCGGGGAGATCCACCAGATACCACTCGTCGTTGATAAGAAAATGGTTGACGAGTTTTGTCTTTCCGGGGGTGCTTGAGGTCATCGCCAGTTTGCCGTTTCGGCATAGCATGTTGATAAGGCTGCTCTTGCCCACATTGCTCCTGCCGATAAACGCGAACTCCGGCAGCTTCCTCTGCGGCTTTCCCGCCACTCTGGTGCTGCTTCCGGCGAATGTTGCACTGACGATTTTCATATCGACCCTAACCGACACAAATATAGCAAAAATTTGCTAGCGTTTGTCTACGGTTCGAAGCTTAGGCACTTTTTAGTGCTAAGTTTCGGCGATTCTGCTAAGCTTACACCCAAAAACAGCCTAAGCTTCGGATGCCTTCGGATACCGGATGGTGAAGCAGGCGCCGCCGAGCTTGAAGCTGCGCGAGTAGGCGATGGTGGCGCCGCAGCGCTCGAGAATGCTCTTGCAGATGCTGAGGCCGAGGCCGCTGCCGCCGGTCTTGGTGGTGAACTTCGGGGTGAAGAGCTTCGGAAGATTCTCTTTGTCCACTCCGGGGCCGTTGTCCTCGAAGACTATCTCGTAGATGCCGGGATCAGTGCCATTCCTCAACGAAACGACCACCTTCGCACCAGGACGCCCTTCGCAGGCCTGCACGGCGTTGTTCAGAATGTTCACGAACACACGAACGAGCTGCGGGCGCGGGCCGTGGATCATGACGCCGGGCAGGCCGAGATACTCGAACTCCACTCCGGGACGGGTGTCGTACATGTCCACCTCGTCGCGCAGAAGCTCGTCCAGCTTGATCTCCACCGGCTCCTCGGAGTAGAGCTTCGCGAAATCGGAGAACTGGTTCGCCGTCTCCGTGAGGACGTCGATGTGGTCCAGAAGGATGGTGGCCATGTCGTCGAACTTCGTCTGCCAGGTCGGATCGCCGTTTGCCTTGAGGCGCTGGATGCGCTGGATCTGCAGGCGCATCGGGGTCAAAGGATTCTTAATCTCGTGGGCCACATTGCGGGCCATCTCGCTCCAGGCCTTGTCGCGCTCGGCCTGAGCCAGAGCCTTGGTGGAGGCCGTCAAATCCGTGACCATCCTGTTGTAGGACTGCACCAGCGAGGAGATTTCGTCCTGACGGTCGTAGGAGATGTACTCCAGGCGGTCCACTCCGCCGGCTTCCATCTTGCGGCTCATTTCAGAAATAGGCCGGAAGGTGCGATCAACTGCGTATGAAATCAAGGCCAGCGAGAGCAGCAGCAGGATGAAGAAGACTATTACGATGCTGATGGTGTGGGTGGCGGCGTCCAGCTGGAAGTCGTAGCTGCGCTCCATGTAGGGCGAGGAGAAGATTGCCAGAATATTGCCGTCCGAGCCCATCACCGGCGCGTACATGGTGTAGATCCAGCGGGTGCCGTATTTCTCGCGCTGGATGTAGTATCCTTCGCTGAGATACATTATATGGTAGAACGCAGTCTCGTTCAGGCGGCTGCCGAGCACCATCTTTTCGAAGAGCTCGGGCGAGGTGCTCATCAGGATACGGCCGTCCGGGCGGAAGATCGAGATGTCCGAGCCCGTGTTCGCCGAAACCCGGCGAATCAGCGCCAGGGTCTCGCGCGAGAACAGGGCGTCGCTCGAGCTGTAGCTACGCAGGCCGTCCTGCAGCATGGTGCGGATCGAGTTGGTCTTGTCCGCCATCATGGTCCGGGCGTTGGCCTCGTTGCGGCCGAAGACGAAGGTGACGCTGAATGTGACCAGGACCGCCATGGTGGCAGTCAGGGAGACCGTGGTCAGAATCGTGATGGTCTTCTTGAACGAGTTCGGGGCCAGCGGCGCACGGGCAGGCCGGCCGGAGAAGATGCTGGCGAAGAGGAAGAACACGAGGGTGACCAGCGCAAGCGCCAGCAGGTTCGAGTCCACGTTTTTGTACTGGCGGGAGATGATGAAAATCTCGTCCTCCGAGACCTTGTTCACGAAGTGGAGGTAGCCGCCGGAGACGTAGTCCGTTTCCTGAAGCGAGCGGAAGCTGGCGAGCTTCTCCTCCGTCAGGCGCGTCGGATAGGCGTAGGAGCCCTTCAGGTACTGGCGGTCGCGTCCTTTATACTTCGCGTAGGAGTAGCGCCATGGGATCTCGTCCGCCTTGTTGCCCAGGCCGAGCACGGACGACAGCGAGCGCCCGGCGTCGCCGGACTTGGGCTCGATGCTGACGTAGATGGTGTTCTGGCCCTGGTCTTCCACATAGTACTGGAAGGCGCCGACATAGCGGCTGCGCTGCCCGGCGAGCGGGGCGTAGAAGAAGCGGGAGTTCTGGTCTATGCGGGTGCCGGATTCGAGGCCGAGGCCGTCCGAGTCGCCGCCGATCTGCACGCGGACGTCGTAGTCTGACAGCACTCGGAAGAGGTAATTGTCTATTATGCGCTCGCGGGCAATCTGGACGTTGTCTTCGGAGCCGGAGGCGCGGCTGAGGACGTCGTCCGCGGCGATCAGGTTCTCCGCGCGCTTGAGCTGCTCCTCCACCGCGTTGTCGCGGTCGTTAGCAAGGGCTTCGGCCCATGAAGCGGCGACCATCTGCTCGCGCTCGAAGCCCATGGAGGTGGTCACCAGCACCAGGTAGAGCGCCAGCACCAGCGAGCCGATCACGCGGGCGGGAGCCGAGAACAGGTTCCAGCGCTTGTCCCCCCTGTCCAGCAACGGCATCAGCAGCACGGCGAGCAGCATGGTGCTGACCAGCATCAGCACGAAGGTGCCGAGCACGGCGGCCGACTCCCAGCTGAGAAGGTCCAGCTTGGTGAGATCCAGGCTGATGTGCGTGTAGACAAACACCTTGAACAGCTCGATGTAAGAGAAAGCAAAAATGCCAAGGATGGCCAGGACGTCCGAGACTGTGGCGATTATCTTACCGGTCTTGCTCTTAATTCCCTTCCAAAGACTTTCACGGCAGAGGTAGAGGCAGAGCGATATCATGAAGGTGATCAGGTTGATCACCAGAATAACCGAAATCTGGCCGAGCTCGCCTTCGGCGATCGGGAACCATTTCGCGAGGGCGACCGTGCTCAGGAGAAGAAGGCCTATGGACGCTAGCGAGCCACGGATGCTGGGATATGACTTAAGGCCGATAATGATGCCTATCGCAAAGAGCAGAAAAGCCGCCCAGGCCAGGTGGGAGGGCAGTTTGCTGCGGACCGGCAGCGACTCGTAGACCACCTTGAAGACAGGCTGCCCGGCATATGAGACGCCGGTGCCGTCCGGGGTGTGAAGATTGCGTATCGAATATCCTTCCTGAAGGTGAAGCTTTTCGTTTCCGTCCAGCTTGATGCCCACCACCACGCTCACCAGTCCGCGGTCTATCCTCTTCACCAGATAGCTCTCCTGCTGGTTGAGCTTGATATAAGTGTAGTAGGAATTCAGGTCCACGAAGGGCGTCTGAATGATGCCGCGCCGGCGGTAACGGATGGAGTACGTACGGCGGACTATGTCGTCGTTGCTGACCGGGAACTGGTTGTTCCACGACTGAAGGCGGTCGCTGACATAGCGGTAGACCACCATATCGGCCGGGAGTTTGCCAAGGTCCATCCACTGGTCCGGCGAGCCTTCGAAGGCCTTTTCGGCAAAGGAATCCAGGGTCTTGAGCCTATGGTTCAGCACGGACTCCACGCGGTGCGCCGCGCGGCGGGTGTCTCCCTTGGCCTGGGGGATGAAGAGCGAACTGGCGAACAGCAAGACTGCCGCGCCTATGAAGATGGCCGATAAGAGTTTACGACTGATTTTCATTCGTGGTGGTACGACTCTCCCTTCAAGATGGTCAGAGCGCGATAGAGCTGTTCAACAAAAATCGTGCGCACCATCTGGTGCGAAAAAGTCATCTTCGAGAGGGAGATCATTCCCCCTGCGCGAGAGTAGACCTCCTGGCTGAAACCGTAGGCCCCGCCGATGACAAAAACGAGGTCGCGGCCATTCTGGAATTTGCGCTGGAGCCAGTCCGCGAATTCCACGGAGCGGAACTCCTTGCCGCGCTCGTCCAGAAGGATCAGATCGTCCGAGTCTTTCAGAGCTTTGAGTATCAGTTTCCCTTCTGCAGTCTTGATCTGGTCTTTGCTGAGCGCCGACACATTTTTGAGTTCCGGAATTTCGCGGAGCTCGAAGGGTATATAGTGCGGAAGCCTGGAAGAATACACTTCCAGGCCTTCGGATACCCATTTAATGTCGGTCTTGCCGACTGTCAGAAGAGTTACTCTCAAACTCTTAGACTCTCTGGCCGTACGAGCGGTCCGTGGTGTTAACCGTGATCTTGTCTCCCTGGTTGATGAAGAGAGGGACCATGATCTTCGCGCCGGTCTCGAGGGTGACTTCCTTGAGAGCGGAGGTGGTGGCGGTGTTACCCTTCACGGCGGGCTCGGAATACGTCACCTCGAGGGTCACGTAGGTGGGGAGCTCGCAGGTCAGGCAGCGCTCTTCGTCACCGGTGACGAACATCATCTCCACATGCTGTCCTTCTTTCATGAGGTCTGAATTCTCCACAACTTCATGCGGCAGAGTGATCTGCTCGTAGGTCTCTTCGTGCATGAAGTTGAAAGCCTCACCGTCGTCATAGAGGAACTGGTAGGGGCGACGCTCCACCTCGATGGTCTCGATCTTCGCGCCGGCGGTGAAGGTGTTCTCCAGGATGCGGCCGTTCTCCAGGTTGCGGAGCTTGGTCTTCACGAAAGCGGGGCCCTTGCCCGGCTTGACGTGCTGGAACCACACGATCATGCACGGTTTCTCGTTATACTTCAGATAAAGTCCGTTTTTGAAATCAGCTGTTGTTGCCATATGTGTTAGTGTGTTAGTTTTTCTAAAACGTGCAAATATAATCAAAAATCAGAAATATGCTTTGCGACCTGCTCCAGAAGCCAGCGGGGAGTCGAGGTAGCGCCGGAGACGCCGACGGAATCGCCGTCGCGGAACCATTCGGGCCGGATGTCGGAGACTGCGCCAACGACATAGGTGCGTGGGTTGACCGAGCGGCAGAGGTCGCTGAGGACGCGGCCGTTCGAACTGGCTTTGCCAGTGACGAACAAGATAGCGTCGTGGGCCCGGGCGAACTCGGCGAGGGCTTCGTGGCGGGTTGCGACCTGGCGGCAGATGGTGCGGTGCACGCGCAGCGCGGGCAGGCCGCCTGCCAGCAACCCGCAGACCTCGTCGTAGCCCACCGGGCTCATGGTCGTCTGCGAGAAGATGTCCGCATCCGCGGCGGGGCCGTCCGGCATGGAGAGAAGCTCGCGCGCCTGATCCATGTTCTCCACCACCCACACTCGCCCGCGGGCGTTTCCCACCAGCCCGATCACCTCGGGATGGCCTTTCTTGCCGTAGATTATCACATCGCCCGGCGCGGCCGCGATCTTGCGCTGGATGCCGAGCACCACCGGGCAGGTGCAGTCGATTATCTCGAAACCGAGGCGACGGAGGTTCGCGGAGGTCGCAGGGGCTTCGCCATGGGCACGGATGATCACCGTCCTGCCCTCGCCGCCCATCTGCTCCAATTCGGCCGCGCTCACGGGCACCAGCCCCATGGAGGCCAGGCGCTCGAGCTCGGATTCGTTGTGGACCACCGGGCCCAGCGAATAGAGAGTCTCACCGGGATGGGACGCGAGGAAATCCTCGGCGCTGCCTATCGCACGGATGACTCCGCCGCAGAAGCCGCCGCTGCCGTCGATCTCGACCTTTTTAATCATCGTAGAGGTTGAACTTTCCCTTGATAAGGCCTTTCACCCACGCGACTTCCTCGCTGATGGTCATGTTCGAGTTGTCCAGAATGAAAGCGTCCTTCGCACGGCTGAGGGGCGAGGTCTCGCGATGTGAATCTATATAGTCGCGCTGGCGGAGGTTTTCCTTGACCTCTTCCAGCACAGGGTTCTCACCCTTCATCACGAGTTCGTCGAAACGGCGCTGGGCGCGCACGTCCGGGTCCGCGGTCATGAAGATCTTAATCTCGGCGTTCGGGAACACGGTCGTGCCTATGTCGCGGCCGTCCATTATCACACGCCCGCCCTTCGCGAGTTCGTGCAGCTTCGCATCCACGAAACGGCGGATGTAGGGCACGGTGGCGATGGGGCTGACCTGGCTCGAGACTTCCATCGTGCGGATTTCTTTCTCGATGCAGCGCTCGCCGATGAAGGTCCTGTTGTCCGAGGCGAACCAGAGGTCCAGGCCCTGAAGGGCAGCCTCGAGCGCCGGGCTGATCTCGTTCTCTTTGTTGATGAAACGCTCTTCCTGAGCGAAGAGGGTGACGCCGCGGTAGAGAGCGCCGGAGTCCAGATAGAGGAAACCGAGCTCCTTGGCCATAAGCTTTGCGAACGAGCTCTTTCCGGTGCTGGAGTAGCCGTCGATCGCGATAATTATATCGGGAACTGTCATATTACACGTAGTCTTCAACGTTTGCAAGCGAGATGACGTCTTCGCCGAGGATGAGCAGGCGCTCCACCACATTGCGAAGCTCGCGGATATTTCCCTTCCAGGAACGTTCCTGAAGGGCTTTCACAGCCTCAGGGCTGAAGGTCTTGCGGGGCATCGCAGTCTCCTGGCAGATCTGCTCCACGAAGTAGTCCACCAGAAGAGGAATGTCTTCCTTGCGCTCGTCCAGCGAAGGGACCTTGATCACTATCACACTGAGGCGATGGTAGAGGTCCTCGCGGAAATTGCCTTCGGCTATCTCCTTTTTGAGGTCTTTGTTGGTGGCGGCTATCACACGGACGTCCACCTTGATGTCCGCGTCGCTGCCCACACGGCTGAGTTTGTTCTCCTGAAGCACGCGGAGGACCTTCGCCTGGGCGGCAAGGGACATATCGCCTATCTCGTCAAGGAACAGAGTTCCTCCGTCCGCCTGCTCGAACTTGCCTTTATGCTGCTTGATGGCAGATGTGAAGGAGCCTTTTTCGTGGCCGAAGAGTTCGCTTTCGATCAGTTCTGAAGGAATCGCGGCGCAGTTCACTTCAATGTAGGGCGCGGCGGCGCGGTCGCTCTGCGCGTGAAGGCTGCGGGCCACGAGCTCCTTTCCGGAGCCGTTCGGCCCCTCGATCAGCACGCGGGCAGGCGTCGCCGCCACCTTTGCCACTATCTCCCTGATATGCTGCATCGGGGCGGACTCGCCCACCATCCTTGCGGCGCCGAACACTTTCTTCTTCAGCACTTTGTTCTGGGTGGCGAGGGTCGCCTTGTCCGTGGCGTTCTTGATTGTGATGAGGATGCGATTGAGATCCAGCGGCTTCTCGATGAAATCGAACGCGCCTTTCTTGATGCAGTCCACGGCCGTGCCTATGTCCGCATGGCCGGAGATCATCACTATCGCGCTGTCCACTTCCTCTTCGGCAAGTTTCGAGAGCACCTCGGTCCCGTCCATCACGGGCATCTTGATGTCGCAGAAAATGACGTCGTAGTGAGTCGCTGTCGCGGCCTTCACGCCTTCGGCGCCGTCTTCGGCCACATCCACTTCATAGCCTTCGTCGCCGAGAATCTCGCGCAGCGAATTGCGGATGGAACGCTCGTCGTCTATAACAAGGATTTTCATTTCTTCTGAGCTGCAAGTTCTTTTTCGTGGTCTGCCGCGGCGCGTTCCACACTCACCGAGCGCTTCAGCACGAAGCCTGCGCCTAGATATTTGGTTCGGACGTCCTCGTCGGCCGCAAGAGCCTCCGGGGTTCCCTGCTGGAGGATGGTTCCTTCGTAGAGCAGATATGCACGGTCCGTGATAGCGAGGGTTTCGCCCACATTGTGGTCAGTGATGATAACGCCGATATTTTTGTACTTGAGCTTCGCGATAATATACTGGATGTCCTCCACGGCGATGGGGTCCACGCCTGCGAACGGCTCGTCCAGGAGGATGAACTTCGGATCGATCGCGAGGGCGCGGGCTATCTCGCAGCGGCGGCGCTCGCCTCCGGACAGCTGGATTCCTAGCGACTTACGCACCTTCGAGAGGTTGAACTCGGCGATTAGCTCCTCAAGGCGCTCCTCCCTCTGCTGCTTCGGCACTCCCTTCATCTCCATCACGGAAAGAAGATTCCCCTCTACGGACATTTTCCTGAACACGGATGCATCCTGAGGAAGATATCCCAAGCCCATCTGGGCCCTTTTGTACATAGGGAGCTTGGTAATCTCGGTGTCGTCCAGATAGACGTGGCCGTCGTTCGGCACGATCTGGCCGGTGATCATATAGAAGCTGGTGGTCTTTCCGGCTCCGTTCGGGCCGAGGAATCCCACAATCTCACCCTGGTTGACTTCCATCGAGACACCCTTCACAACTGTCCGGATGCCGTACTTCTTAACCAGGTTTTCGCAACGCAGTTTCATATTTTAGTTTGTATCCAATTCGAGGTCTATAATAAACTGTTTCGCCTCCGGGTTCTCGGACATCAGCACCTTTGCCTTGTCCGCATCCATATAAACCACTTTTTCCTGAGGGCCTGCAGGAACCACTCCGACTTCCAGACGGACCTTGCTTGTCCCAAGCAACTCGCGGAATTCCTTCTCCATCTGCGAGAGCATGTTCGCCGCAATCCAATCCCTCTGATTCTCCGAGACCACCTTGAAGAGCACCACTTTCACTCCGGCGTCTTCGCTGATTTCCAGCTTCGCGTTCTGGATTGCGCTCGCAAGACGCGGCTTCGAGGCATACTTGTCCGCCAGGTCTTTCCACTTAGCGATTATCTGCTCGTCTTCGGGAATCGGATCCGCGGAATGGTCCACCGATTCGGCGGCTGCAGCGCCTTCCGCTTCTGCAATTAATGAGCCAAGGGAGAGCGATGAGGCTGTTTTTGCAGGGCGTGGGCGTGGCTTCGAGGTTTCGACAGGTTCGGGAGATTTCTCGACCACTGGCTCCGGTTTTTCCTCCACCGGCTTCGGGGTTTCCACTGGCTTCGCCTCAACTTTTACCGTGGGCTTTGCGTCCGCGGAGGGAGCGGCCTGCAGGAAGCAGAGACGCATGAGGGCGTACTCGATGTGCAGGCGCTGGTTCGCGGCCTGCTTGTACCCCGCTTCGCAGGCGGTGGTCACTCCGAGAGCGTCGTAGATGAACTTCACGGAGCAGCGCTCGGCCTGCTCGCGATATCTCTTGCGGAGGCTGTCCGGGAAATCCAACAGGCTCTCCAGCCCGCCGGTCCGGCTAACGAGCAGATCGCGCAGATGTCCGCCTAGCGAAGAGATGAAATACTGGGCGTTGAAGCCCTTCGCGAGAATTTCGTCGAAGGTCAGCAGCGCGGTGGTATAATCCCCTGCCAGGGCCGCATCCACAATCTTGAATCCGTATTCGTAGTCCAGGACATTCAGGTTTTTAAGAACGTCCTCGTACTTTATTTCGGTGCCGCAGAAGGCCACAGTCTGATCGAAAATAGTCAGAGCGTCGCGCATAGCTCCGTCCGCCTT
Organism: Bacteroidales bacterium; assembly: GCA_017615445.1. The sequence continues at coordinate 4,440 of JAGAAD010000103.1, read as the reverse complement.
GCGGGCGATCACATGCAGCGCTTCGTCTTCCACCTTCACGCCTTCCTTGCCCGCGACCATCTTCAGGTTCGCGACTATGTCCGGCACGCTGATGCGGTTGAAGTCGTAGGTCTGGCAGCGCGAAAGGATAGTCGGAAGGATCTTGTGCTTTTCGGTGGTGCACAGGATGAAAATCGCGTGTGCCGGCGGCTCTTCCAGAGTCTTGAGGAAGGCGTTGAAGGCCGACTGCGAGAGCATGTGGACCTCATCGATTATATACACGCTGTACTTTCCGACCTGCGGGGGAATCTGGACCTGGTCCATCAGGGCCTTTATGTCGTCCACGCCGTTGTTCGAGGCGGCATCCAGCTCGCGTATGCAATACGAGCGGCCTTCCGCGAACGACTGGCATGATTCGCACTCGCCGCACGGCTCCATGTCCGCAGACGGGTTCGAGCAGTTGATCGCCTTCGCGAAGATGCGGGCGGTCGAGGTCTTGCCGACGCCTCGGGGACCGCAGAAGAGGTAGGCGTGGGCCAACTGTCCTCTGATGATGGAATTCTTGAGGGTCCTTGCGATATTGTCCTGTCCGATCAGGGTTCCGAAGGAATCCGGACGGTACTTTCTGGCTGATACGATATAATCTGACATAGCTTACAAATGTAATCATTAATTTTGGTATCTTTGCCGCTATGCAGGCCCCTTGGAAAAAATATTTGATAGCCCTTGCGATTATGCTGCTTGCCGGTGGTTTTCAGGCTTCCGGGCAGGGCCGCATCTACACCCGTAAGGCGAGGCTTGCGGACTTCCAGACTAAGACCACCAAGGTGGTGCTCAGCGGAGACAATCTGCTGGACATAGCGCTTCGCGAAGAGGTGCGCCGCCGCTGGAGGATCTCCCCCTTCGAGTTCTGCGACCCGGAAGATTTCGAGTATCTCAAGAACGACGCAGCCTACTATTTCCTCTACCTCTCTCAGGACAATTCCGGCCTGGCTTACATGACCCTCCTGAAGGGCGGCAACGACGAATCTTTCCGCAGCTTGGACGGAAAGCTTGAGGTGGTCCGGATTCCCTTCTCGCCCGTCAGCATCACCTCCGGGCGCGAGTTTGTCTACCTCCCGGCATTGATAGACATAGTCCAGATTTTCGTGGAGGAATCGCTCACCAGCTCTGCCCACAACATCCTCGGGCTTTCCTACTACAACGGAAATCTCTCCAAGGCCCGCAAGAAGAAGATCTACGTCGCCCGCGACGACCTGGACAGCGGGATCCCGCAGCGCGACTCGGCGGACGTGCTCGCCCCAGGCATTGTGGCCGTGGATAATTTCCATGCAGACAGCCTGTTCACCTCCGGCGATCAGCAGGCGCTCGTCGCCTTCAGCATCTCTCCCGCCGAGCCGGGCCGCAAGGCCAAATGTTTCAATTTTATAGTCGCGGCGGACACACACGACCTCTATTACTACCAGTGGCGCAGTTACACCAAACCCGGCAAACGTGGGTTCACTAAAAGCGCGATAAAAGCCATACGCAGGGAGCACGGATACAAGAATGAGAAGCGGAAGAAGTGAAAGCGGCCTGCAGTATGCAGTGAAGAGCAGCGCCAGCAAGGTGGGATATTGCTCGCTGAGCGTCAAGTGCGGCACGCGCGCAGAGGGCGACCTGCCCGAGGGCACGGCGCATTTCGTGGAGCACACCCTGTTCAAAGGAACCACGCGCAAGAGCGCTGCTCGCATCAACTCCTATCTCGACCGCCTTGGCGGAGAGCTTAACGCCTACACCACCAAAGAAGAGATAGTCCTGCACGCCACCGTCCTTCGCGAAGACATCTGGAAAGCCGTCGGCCTCCTGCTCGAAATCGCCACGGAAGCCACCTTCCCGGAGCACGAAGTCCAGACAGAACGTGGCGTCATCCTGGACGAAATAATCTCCTACAAAGACAGTCCGTCCGAAGACATATTCGACAACTTCGAAAGCCGCTTCTTCGCCGGCAGCCCGCTCGGCAGGCTCACCCTAGGCACTCTCGAATCAGTTGGAAAAACCACGGTCGAAGACCTGAAGACCTACTACCGCCGAAACTTCATCCCGCAGAACATGGCCCTCTGCATAGTCGCTTCCGGCGATGAATCCGAACTCGAAAAACAAGTATTAAAGCTTGTGAAGAGTGTAGGCGGCAACGGGGTTGTCCCGGAAAACGAAGCCTCCGGGGCAATCCCCGTCGCCGCCAAATATACATTCTTCGACATAACAGAAGATAAGGACAATCACGAAGTGAATGTCGTGATGGGTGCGGAGGCGCCGTCGCTGTATGAGCTGAAAGAGAGGGTGACGGCGGTGCTGCTTGCGAACATTCTGGGAGGCCCGGCATCGAACAGCCTTCTGGGAGCGGAGCTTCGGGAAAAGCACGGTTGGGTGTATTCGATCGAATGCGGCTATGTCCAATACACAGACACCGGCTTGATGACGGTGAGCATGGGCTGCGACCGCGCAAATCTTCGCAAATGCCTGGCGGCAGCGGATCGCATCATATCAAAAGTCTGCACAGCCCCGATGAGTCCGGCCAAACTTCGCGCCGCGAAGAAACAACTTCTCGGTCAGCTTGCCATCAGCGCGGACAGCGGAGAAACGCAGTGCCTGTCCATGGGCAAGAGCCTGCTGGCCTTCGGGGAGATAATGACGGATAAGAAGACGCGCGAATTGATAGAGTCAATAAGCGCCGAAGACCTGCGCTCTCTGGCGGCGAAAATCTTCGCCCCGGAGAAAGTCTCAAGACTAATTTATTTGTAACATTTCCGGTCGGGATAAAATCCACAGTTCCCGAAATTCAGCCCTAATAACGCGATTTCATCACAAAAACGCGCCTTACGTCACATTCTACGCCGGTGTGTGACTATTTCTTTCGCGAGCCTCACACGTGCGATACCTTTGCAATCGTAAAAAACGAAACGTAAAGCAATGACAGCAATCACAATGAGACTCGACAACGCGTCGAACATCTACCCTGCCTCGCTTACCAAGAGGTACGCTTCCCTTTTCAGGCAAAGCGTAACCCTCAACGAACCCGTGAACGTCAACTACCTCCAGCAGGCACTTAATAATACAGTCAAAAGAATCCCCAGCTTCGGTTGCACTCTCAAGAGCGGCGCCTTCTGGTGGTATCTCAAGGAACTAGGCAAGCTCCCCACAGTCGGTCAGCTTTCTTCGCTGTCCCCCTACGGATACAAATTCCACGGCGGATTCCTCTTCAAGGTCAGCGCAGACGGTTGCAGGATCGTACTCGACGTGTTCCACGCCCTCGCCGACGGCAAGGGAGGTCAGACTTTCCTTCTTACTTTAACAGCAGAATATCTCCGGCTCCGTTACGGAATCGACATCAATTATAATGATCTTATTCTCGATCCTTCTGACACTCCTTCTAAGAGGGAGTCAGAAGACAGCTTCACAGAATTCAGCGGCAAGAAAGGCGCGATGGAGCAGAACGACACTGCCTATCACGCAAATGGCCACAAAATAGGATACAGAGTCCTCAACAACGAAAGAATCATAGTTCCCTTCGACGAGCTGAAACCCGTGGCGGCAAAGTACTCCTGCACGGTGACCGAACTCATCACCGCAGCCATGGTTTCAGCTCTCCAGGAGGTGCACAAGCACGACCACCGCAAGGCAAAGAAAAGCGCCATCAAGGTGAATGTTCCAGTCAACCTCCGCCCCATCTTCGGCAGCAGGACCCTTCGTAACTTCTCCTCCTACATCAACCTCGGAGTGGATGTAGCTAATGGATACTACGACTTCGACGAGATAGTCAAGATCGTCGCAGCCCAGAAGAAGCACCTCGTCTTGAAGAGCGAGCTCGAAAGAAAGGTCGCCGCTAACGTGGCTCTTGAGAACAACTTCGCAATCGCAATGATTCCGCTCTTCCTCAAGAGGTATGCTATCGACATAGTCTGCAGGCTGAAGGGCGACAAGCTCCTTTCACAAACTTTCTCTAACCTCGGCAATGTGGTTCTTCCGGAAGCCATGCAGAAGTATGTGAAGGAAATGGACTTCATGCTCGGTCGCCAGAGAGGCGTTCCCGGTGCCGCCGCCGGAGTCGGCTACAACGGAAATCTTTACCTGAACTTCTCCAGAAACATTGTTGAAGCCGATTTTGAATCCTACTTCGTAGACCAGCTCAAGCAGCTCGGAATATCAGCAAAACAGGTCTCGGAATAACCGAGACCTGTTTTTGTTTTAAAATGTCGGGACTACTTGAGGGTTCCAGCTTCGACGGCTTTCACCATGTCTTCGTTGGCGGTGATGTAGATCTCAACGCGACGGTTCTTTGCGCGGCCTTCTTCAGTCTCGTTGTCTGCAACGGGCTTGTTGAAGGAAAGACCCTGGGCATAGAGGTGGTTGGGATCCATACCGTCCTTCTTGAGCTCCTTCTTCACAGCGTCTGCCCTCTTCTGGGAGACCTTCTCGTTG
>JAGAAD010000102.1 GCA_017615445.1 Bacteroidales bacterium | reverse complement strand
GGCACCGGCAAGACGCCGCTCACCGAGCTGATCCTCCGCGAACTCGCGGGCCGTCAGCTCGCCGTGCTCTCGCGCGGCTACGGGCGTCGCACCAAGGGCTACCTGGAGGTAGACCCCGCCGGCGACGCCGCCCTCTATGGCGACGAACCGCTGCAGATCGCACGCAAGTTCCCTTCCGTGCGAGTGGTCGTGGACGAAGACAGGATCGAAGGCTGCAACAAGATAGGCTCCGGCGTGGACGCTATCGTGCTGGACGACGCCTATCAGTACCGCAGGCTGAAGGCTGGGCTGAATATAGTGCTTGTGGACTATGGGCGCCCTGTCTTTAAAGACCGTCTGCTGCCCTTCGGCCGCCTGCGCGACCTGCCGGAGCGAATTTTCAAGGCAGACATAATAGTGGTCACCAAATGCCCCGCCGCGATGAGCGACTACGAAAAGGGCTGCTACGCGCAGGACAACCTGCGCCTGACGGGCTATGAGCCGGGCACGCATATGGCCTACACTCCCGCCGGGGACAAGATCCCCGTCCTTTTCAGCACGGTCGAATATATGAAGCCCGTCCCGGTCTTCGAGGGCGCGGAGGCCTCCTGGCCGCGGTCGGATCGCGCGGTCGTGATCTGCGGTATCGCCCGAAACCGGCAGTTCGTGGACCATTTGGCCGCAGGCTATTCCCTCCAGCAGGTCTTCTCCTTCCCGGACCACCACGCCTTCACCGAAAAGGACGTCCGCGCCTTCAACGACGCGATGCTCGCCTGCCCCTTCGCCTGCTTCTTCACCACGGAAAAAGACAGCCAGCGTCTCAAAGACTGCCGGCTGCTCAGCGATGATGTCAGGAAGAGGCTCTTCTATTTCCCCATCGAGGCCCGTTTCCTCTCCGAGGGCGAACACGAACTATTCGTCAGTCGGCTCGAGGGTCTAATCTCAGCGAACATTTAGCGCAGACCGCGCTTCGGGCAACAGTCGGGCATGAGGAGAGCCCCAAAGCTCTCCGCAATGCCCGAACTGTAGCCGCCGAGCCGCGTTATGCGAGGAGGCGGTGCCGTTTAGGTGCGAGTGGTGTCCGCTTATTTGGGACACCACTCGCACTCGCGACGAAAACCCGCGAAGATGCCACACGCCGACCCCCATCAGACGCTATTGTGGGGTACCTAACCGTGTGGCTAAGGGCAATTTTGCCCCCAGCCACACGCAGACATGCCCTACAGGCCCTTCTAACAGGGGCGGATGTGTGGCACGTCTGCGGAAAATCTCTTCTGCGGAAAATCTCTTCTGCGGAAAATCTCTTCTGCGAATAACGGGAGCTATTCGTCAGTCTCCTCGAAGATCTGGTAAAAGGCGGTGTCCAGGCGGACGATGTCCTTTAGGCGGCCTTCCATTTCGTAGCCGCTGAGGGAGCGGGTGAAGTAGACCTTGTCGAACATCTTGAACAATCTGCCGAAGAAGCTCGCCTGACGGAAGACCAGGTTGTCTTCGGCGTCGCGGCTTTCGAGTTCGTAGCCGCGGGCGTTCATATGGGCTTCGATCTTGGGGATTATCTCCTCTGCCGGACCCTTCACGCGGATGCGGCGCTTGCCATAGCCGAAGCGGGGATAGATTGCCGCCAGGGCCAGCACTATCAGCGCCATCTTCCAAAGGGAATCATACCCTTCCTTGAACATGGACTCGAGCGGAGCGCCATGGCCGGTTATGAAATAGATGACTGCCACGAAAAGAACGAGCAGAACGAGCAGATAAAGGTAGTATTTGAGTGCGCGAACTATATACTTCATATTGCAAATATAGCAGTTGCGCACAAAATTTGTATCTTTGCGCACCCTTTAGAGAATAATAACTGTTTACAATATGGAAAAAGAAGATCCCATCGCAAGAATTGAACGCGAAAAGGCAGAAAAGAAGAAAAGCAACGGATTCGCCGTTGTGGCTCTTGCCATCATAGCGGTCGGCCTCGCCGCCGCCCTCGCAATTGTGGGCACCCGCGACTACAAAATGGTCAAGGAACTCGAAGCCGACAAGGCAGACCTCTCCGAGCGCATCGAGACGCTCCAGAAGGAGTTCGCGGACCTCTCTTCGGACTATGAATTCATCAACAGCCAGCTCGATTCTTCCCGCGAGGAGGTCGCTGTGCTCGTGAGCCGCATCAAGAGCACCGAGGCCACCAACAGGGCGAAAATGCGTCAGTACGAGAAGGAGCTCGGAACCCTCCGCTCGATCATGCGCAACTATCTGGTGCAGATCGACTCGCTGAACCAGCAGAACATCAAGCTCTCGCAGGAGCTGTCCACGACCAGGCAGAGCCTCGCAGCCGCAACCGGCAAGAACGAGGAACTCGAGGCCCAGAACAAGGAATATGCGGCCAAGGTGGCCACCGGCGCCAAGATCAAGGCCAGAGGCATAGTCTGCAAGGCCTACAACGGCTCGGACAAGGTCACGGACCGCAGCAGCCGCACCCGCAGGCTCGCAGTTGAGCTCAGCCTGGTGGAGAACGACCTGGCCGAGAGGGGCCCGATCACCATCTACCTCAGGGTCAAGGATCCGGACGGCAATCTCCTGCTGGACGGCACCGGCGCTTCGTTCACCCTCGCAGGCGAGGCCGTTGCGGCCACCGCATCGCGTGAGGTGGACTACGAAGGCGACGAAGTGGACATGATAATCTACGTCAACGACATCCCTCAGTACGTGAAGGGTGTCTACGTCGCGGATGTCTACTCGGCGGCCGGCCTGCTCGGCAGCACCGAACTCATGCTCCGCTAATGATCTACGTCCACGTCCCTTACTGCCTTAGTTTCTGCAGGTACTGCGATTTCTATTCGGAGTTGTCCTGCCATAAGGGGCCGGAAGAGTTTGATTCCTACATAGACGAACTCTGCGCAGAAGCAAGACTGCGCCGTGGAGAGATAGTTCAGACCGGCGGGGTCAATACCCTTTACATCGGAGGAGGCACACCATCGGTGATGCCCCTCCGGTTTTTTTATGATCTGACGAAGGCGCTGGGCGACACCCCCTACGACGAGTTCACGGTGGAGGTCAATCCGGAGGACATCGTGGAGAGGGGCAACGGGTTTATCCGCTCGCTGCGCGGGTTCGGGGTGAACCGCATCAGCATGGGCGTGCAGTCGCTGGACGACGGTGAGCTTCGCTGGATGGGCCGCCGGCACGACTCCGCCGCCGCGGTGGAGGCCTTCCACATCATCCGGGATATGGGCATTGACAACATCAGCGTCGATATCATTTTCGGCGTCGGCGGCTTCGGCGAGGACTGTCTGACAAAGACCCTGGACGGCATACTCGCGCTCGAGCCGGATCATATCTCTGCCTACCAGCTCTCGATCGAAGACGGCTCGCAGCTCGCCGCGGATTTAAAGGCCGGCAAGTATGTGGAAGCGACTGATGACGAGTGCTTCAGGCAGTACCAGCTGATCTGCACGCGGCTGCGCGAGGCGGGATTCGAGCACTATGAGATCTCGAACTGGGCGCGCGCCGGCAAGGAGGCCGTGCACAACAGCGCCTACTGGACCCGCCGGCCCTACGTCGGCCTCGGCCCCGGCGCGCACTCCCTGCTGGACAACGTCCGCAGCTGGAATTCGCAAACTTTGAAAGGCTGGACCCGCTCGTCCGAAGTCCTGACCCCCGAAGAAATCCGCGAAGAGCAGATTATGCTCGGCCTTCGCACCTCGAAGGGCATAGACCTGAATGAACTCCGGCGCCCCGACGGCACCTATCCCCCTAGCGTTTTCTTCTCAGAAGACTACCCCATCGAACACCGTCCCAAGGGTCTGGATGTCATCGGCGACCGCGTCCGCATCGACGAATCGTTCTGGTTCGTGGCGGACAGCATCATCGCAGACCTGATCTGACCGTTTACGCAAAAGAGCCTTCTCGCAGGAGAGATTTCCCACAGAAGATATTTCCCACAGGAGAGGTTTTCCGCAGAAGTGCCACACGCCCACCCCTGCCAGAAGGGCCTGTGGGGCATGTCGGTGTGTGGCTGGGGGCAAAATTGCCCGTAGCCACACGGTCGAGTGCTCCACAATAGCCTCTGATGGGGGTCGGCGTGTGGCATGTTCGCGGGTTTTCGGCGCTTTCGGCGGGAAATCACCTCCGAAACTCGCCGGAAGGGAGAAAAAAAGGCATTTCGGCGGGAAAACGGCCCCGAAACTCGCCGGAAGGGAGAAAAAACGGCATTTCGGCGGGAAATCACCTCCGAAACTCGCCGGAAGGGGGCAAAAATCCAAAAGGGCGCGGAAAAATTCGTATATTAGTGGGCTATGACAAAAGTATCGGATGTAATCAGGGCGATAGAGAGTGTCGCGCCGCTGAGGTATCAGGACGAATGGGATAATTCGGGACTGCAAGTGGGCTTTCCGGAAGATGAAGTCCGGGGAGTGCTCGTGTGCCTGGACATAACAGAAAAGATAGTGGACGAGGCGGTCGAAAAGGGCTGCTCGATGATAGTGTCTCACCACCCCCTTCTGTTCCACCCTCTAAGTCAGGTCAGCGACGTGACGTATCAGCAGAGGTGTGTCACCAAAGCTCTGCACGCGGGCATCGCGATCTACTCCGCGCACACCAGCCTGGACAATGCGCCCGGCGGAGTCAACCATAAAATCGCCGAACTGATTGGCCTCGAAAAACTCGAATGGCTCGAGCCCAGATGGGTTGCCGAGGCTTGCGGAGGAGATTGCCGCAAAGGGTCTTCTTGTGGGAGTGACGAAAAGGCGCCGGCCGGCAGCGGTCTGATCGGTGAACTCCCCGGCGCGGTTCAAGCGGAGGCGTTCCTCGATGCGCTGAAAGCCACATTCAAAGTGGAGAGCCTCAGGCACAGCGACCTGGACGAATGGCGCGCAAAACCTGGCGCAACGAAAGAAAACCAACGCCCTCGGGCCATCAAGAAAGTCGCTCTCTGCGGAGGAGCGGGAGCGTTCCTGATGCAGAAAGCCCTGGAAAAAGGAGCCGACTGCTTCGTAACAGGGGAATTCCACTACCACGATTATTTCGAGAACGACGGAATGCTTCTCGCCGAGCTGGGACACTACCAGAGCGAGCAGTTCACACAGAATCTCCTGAAAGACATAATCGCCAAGGCCCTACCGGAAGTTAACATAATGTTGACGGAGATCAACACTAATCCTATACAATACCAATAGGGCCCGACGTTAAAAAAAAGTGAAGGAAGGGAAATAATAATAGGGCCCGGTATTAAAAAAGCGAGGGGAAGGAAATAATAAGGCCCGACATGAAAAAAATGTGAGGGAAAGAAAAGAAAAATAGTAAGGCCCGACATTAAAAAAGTGGGGGGAAGGAAGAAAAAAATGAAACTCGCGCGATACATACTCGCGGCGCTGCTAGCCGTGCTGCCTCTCAGTCTGCAGGCCCAGGGTCTCCCGAAGCTCAAGCAGGCCGAGGAGGTCATGACCGGCACGCTGCCCAACGGTATCGCCTACTATCTGGTGGCCAACCCGGCGACCAAGGGCCGTGCGGACTTCGCCCTCGTGCAGGAGAACCTGACCGACGTGGCCGAGACCCGCGAAGCGCTCAGCGAGCTCGAGCACCTCAGCCCGAAGGGCTTCCTCGCCCGCTCGGGCGTGCCGTACACCGCAAACGGCTATGTCGAAATCTCGAAGAACGCCCGCACCTTCCACTTCCCGGACGTGTGGATAGGCTCGAAGGCCACGGCCGACAGCACCCTGCTGATGATGCTTGACCTCATGCGCCTGTCCGGCGGCGAGCAGACCATAATCATCAGCGGCGACATAGACCGCACGGCCTACCGGAACACGCTGCACACCCTCGGCCTCACGATTCCCCGCATCACCCCCGGTCCGCGGGCGAATCTGCCCAAGCAGGGCGCCGTGCTGAATTTCGACGCCGACGGCAGCGGCCCGATAGTGTTCAGCTTCCTGCCCGCCAGCGTTTCGCGCGATCAGGCGAACACCCCGGTGCCGCTAGTGGCGGAGCTGCTCGGACGCGAGATGAGCTATATAGTCACCGACCGCATACGCCTGGAACTGCAGGAACGCGGCATCCCCTGCTACATGGACGCCCAGCTAAGCGAGCTGAGAGTCTATGTCGCCGACAGCCTGCGCAATGCGGCAGTCGCTGCGATCGGGGGAGTCTTCGCGGACATCTCGAAGGGCAACGTCACCCTCGCTGAATTCGACAAAGCCAAGCGAATCTCGCTCGCGAGGCTGATCGAGACCGGCCTGAAGCCAGGCAAGAGCAACGCATTCTACGTCCGCCGCTGCGTGTCCGCCGCCCGTTTCGGCACGAATCTCGCCTCGCAGGACATAATCCGCAACTTCTTCAAGGGCCGCAAGATCACCCCCAAGCGCGAACTCGAGCTGTTCAACAACTTCGCCCACGCCTTCCTCGGCGACGACTGGCCGGAGACCGAAGGCGGAGCCCAGCTCAAGCGTTATCCCATCCTGGACGAGGTGCTTAAAACTCCGGCGGCCAGGGGCATCAAGCTCTCGAACACGACCATAGACCCCGTGTCCGGCGGCAAGCTCTGGACCTTCAGCAACGGAATCAAGGTAATCTACAAGCCCGATTTCTCGGCGGAGGGTTTCAATTTCTGCTTCGCGGCTCGCGGCGGCGCCTCCTCGGTCCGCGACATCCACCCCGGCGAGAGCGCCTACCTGACCCAGGCCCTCGGGCTTGGCCGCGTCGCCGGCATCCCCACCTACGACTTCCGCCAGATGCTGCTGGCCGAGGGAATAGAGATGAACGGGAACATAACCCTCGAGGACATGCGCATCTATGGCAAGGCGCAGAAAGACGATGTGGAGTCCGTGCTGAAAGCCATGATCAAGATAGGCTACGAACATGTCTCGGACTACGCATCCTTCGACTACTTCCGCAAATCCGCCATCATCAAGAGCCAGTCTGTGCCGGCGCCGGTCACCGCGGTGATGGACAGCCTCATCTGCCCGGACTATATGTTCCTGGACAAAAGCTCCGGCTATAACATACGCGAAGACCTGCCAGACAGAGTGTCCGAATATATGACGAAGCGCTTCAGCAATGTGGCAGATGGAATCTTTATCTTCACCGGAAACATCTCAGAGGAGGCCCTGATGCAGGCTCTGATGAAGTATCTGGGCAATTTCAAGACTTCGCGCATCTATGCGCTGAGGGAAAGCGTGGACTACAATCTCCATAGCGGACGCACCACCCACATGGCGGAAGGAGACGACCATAGCGTGAACCTCGCTGCGACCGGACTCTTCCCCGCCACTCAGGACAATTACTATGCGTTCCTCATCGCGCTGGAAGCGGTGAAAAAGCAGCTTGCGCGCAGGCTCGCCCCGCTCGGGATGTACGCCGAAGTGAGCGGAAAGATGGATCTGACGCCGGTGGAGAGAATGACGCTGTATATCACCTGCCGGCCCTGCGCCGCGGACGGGCTCCCCGCAGGGGTCCAGCCGTCCGAGCCCCTGGCCGCAGTGCGCGACATTCGTGCGGAGTTCAGCGACCTTATGTTCTTCTCCGTGAGCGACGCGGAATTCAAGTCTTATAAGGAGATAGTGAGGAACAACATCGCGCGCGAACTGAACACCCCCGAGGGAATGATCAAGTACTGCCTCTACCGCTACAGCGAAGGCAAAGCCCTGATTTCCCTCTACAACAAGAGCATAGACAGAATCGATGTGGACGACGTCCGCCTGATAATAGAGGAGATAATCTCCTCCGGCGTCGTGGAATATGTAGTCAGATAATGCATCGCGACCTTTTCGGAACAATAGTGCAGATAGGCGACATTCTCGTGTCCGAGGATGTGGTCAGCGAGTACTTCGCCTGCGACTACCAGAAGTGCAAGGGAGCGTGCTGCATAGAGGGCGACAGCGGAGCGCCGCTGCGCGAAGATGAAATCGAAGCGCTGGAGCGCGACTACCCCGCATTCGAAGAGCTGATGACCGATGCCGGCAGGGCGGCCGTCCGTAGGGATGGCTTCTTCGCAATCGACCGCGAGGGAGATGTGGTCACCCCGCTCGCCGAAGGCTCTGGAGCCTGCGCGTTCTGCCACTTCCCTGGCGACGGGAACTGCCTCTGCGCGATCGAATGCAAGGGCCTGCGCAAGCCCATCTCCTGCAGCCTCTATCCGATAAGGGTAACTAAACTCACCGGCGGCGGGCAGGCGCTGAACCTTCACCGCTGGCACATCTGCAAGGACGCCTACCGGCTCGGACGCGAAAAAAATATTCGCGTGTATCAATTCTTAAAGAAAACAATTATTTCGGTCTACGGAGAAGAGTTCTACGAGGCTCTCTGCGCCGCGGCCGACCACATTAACGGAAAAAAATGAATATCTACGCCGAACGAATCGAAGAGCTGCGCTCGCTGATGCGAGGCCGCGGCTGGGACGCAGTCATCATCTGGAGCGGGGACCCGCACCAGAGCGAGTACCCCGCCGAGCGGTGGAAACAAGTCCGCTGGCTCACCGGCTTCACGGGCGAGGCGGGCGATGTGGTCGTAACTGCGGACCACGCCGGTCTGTGGACGGACACGCGCTATTTCATTCAGGCGGCAGCCCAGCTCGAAGGCACGGGGGCCGTCCTGCACAAGACGCGCGTGCCCGAGCAGGTGCTGATCCCGGAGTGGCTGCGCAGC
>JAGAAD010000101.1 GCA_017615445.1 Bacteroidales bacterium | reverse complement strand
CAGTTCAAGCCTGGGTGGCTCGCAAGCAAAAAAAGCTGCCGATTTAGGCAGCTTTCAGCTTGCGAGCCACATAACAGGCTTGAACTGTTGACCTTCGCGTTACGAATGCGATGCTCTACCAACTGAGCTAATGTGGCTTGGGAGCGCAAAGATAGAAAAAATCTTTTACAATCTCTCTATCTTCACGGTAAACTCATAATCGCCGCTGGGAAGCAAATATTCCGGGCGTGGAGTGCTGTACCAGCTGTCCACACAGCCGAGTCCCATCTGGACTTTGTCCACCAGCAGATTGGTAAGATCTGCCTGCGGGACCTCGGCGCCGTGCATCTGCTGCTTCTCGGGGCCGCTGTCCAGACTCTCGATGGTGTAGTGGAGGGCGGAAGCGGAGAAGGGCTCTGCAGAAGTCAGGCGCACTCCGAAGCCGTCCTCATCAGTGAGATCCCACCAGCGGAGGTCGGTCTTGGTGCCTGTTTCCTGCGGACGGACATAGGGGTAGTACTGCTCTGTGACGGTCTGATCCCAGATTCCGAGGAAAGCGGCGCCCTGGCGGTCGATGTAATTCTCAATCGGTCCGCGGCCGTAGTAACTCAGCTCCTCGAAGGAAGCGGGCATGGGAATCTGCAGACCGAAACGGAACATATTCGGCAGATCCTCCATGGCATTCATGCTCATCTTGATCTGAACAGATCCCGCTGCGTTGATGCTGTACTCGAGCGTGAGCCAGTAACGGAAGTCTCCACCGTACTCTGCACGAACTTTCACCAGTCCGCCTTCCATGGAGGTAGAGATGGATTCGAGCTCAAACTCGGGGTTCTGCCAGAACTTCATCTTTTTCTGCAGGGAGGCGCCGTAGTCGTTGTCGGTGGGAGCGCGCCAGAAGTTCGGGGTGATGGTCGCGCCATCGGCCAGCAGGCTCTTGCCGGCTATTTCGTAGGTGCGGATGAAGCCGTTTTCGTCGAACACTATCTTGAAATCATCGCCGGCGACTATCACGCTCTTGGCGTTGAGGACACTTATGCGTCCCTTGACGGGGGACAATTCAGCTCCGGGCAGAACTGCCGGCGTGAGGCTGAGCTGCTGACGGGCGACCACATGACCGGCGGGGACAAGGGGCTCGTCTTCCTTAAGGACATACTTCAGGTTCAGCAGCCATTCCGCATCTTCGGACAGTTCGCCGTAGGGCAGGTCGTATTCAGCTTGGCCCTGGGGACCCACCTGGAGGGTGTCTATGCGGCCGCTAAGCTCGGCAACGCCGTCGCGAAGGAGCTCCCACTCGAGGGCCACATTGTCAAGACCCGTGAAGAACTTTTCGTTGCGGATGGAGATCTTGCCCGAATCTGCAAGTTCCGTCCAGATATTCTGCATCCAGTAGGCCGCTTCGTACATATGGGGATTCGGCTTGCGGTCCGGATTCAGGAGACCGTTGCAGTTGAAATTGTTGTCCGACGGATCGTAGGAGTTGTAATCTCCGCCGTAGGAGTAGACGGGAACGCCGTTCAGACCCTGATCATGCAGGCCCTGGTCCACGAAATCCCAGATGAAGCCACCCTGGAACTTGGGATACTTGCGGATGAGATCCCAGTACTCTTTGAAACCGCCCATGGAATTGCCCATGGCGTGGGCGTATTCGCAAAGGATGAGGGGCCTTACGCTGTTTGAATCAAGGCAATACTTCTCGCAATTTTCATAGTTCATGTACATGCAGGAAGTGATGTCTGCGAGTCCGTCTTCATAGTAGGACATTTCGTAGTGGATCAGACGGCTGGGATCCTCGGCCTGAGCCCTGTAATAGGCCTTGGCGAAGTTCATTCCGTAGCCGGATTCGTTTCCGAGCGACCAGAAGATCACGGAAGGGTGATTGTAATTACACTTGATATTGCGGTAGTTGCGCTGCCAGATTGTGAGGTCGTAGGAGTTGTTCTTGCCGAGGGCTTCGTCGCCGTATCCCAGTCCGTGGCCTTCCACATTGGCTTCCGCGATCAGGTAGATTCCGTATTTGTCGCAAAGGTCGTAGAAGTGCTTGTCGTTGGGATAATGGGAGGTGCGGACGGCGTTGATATTGTTCTGCTTCATCAGGGTGATGTCCTGGAGCATGCGCTCGCGGCTCACCACATAACCTCCGTCCGGATCCAGTTCGTGGCGGTTCACGCCCTTGAACAGCACGGGCTCGCCGTTGATGAGTACCTGGGAGTCTTTGATCTCGATCTTGCGGAAGCCCACATTGAGCTTTACAACCTCGGAGACTTCCTTGCCTTCGTAATGGGTTATCTTCAGGGTGTAAAGGTTGGGGGTTTCTGCGTTCCACTTGAGGGGATCGTTCACCCTGAGGACATGGTCGACCACTATTCCCTTGAGGGTGGCGCCGCAGACAGGCTCGCCGGCGGGATCATAGAGATCCATGGAGACCTTGGCGGATTTGTTGAGGATGACCTTGACATCCAGGGTCCCGTCCGCATATTCATTGACGAGGTCCGGGGTGACGTTCACATCCAGGATGTGCTTCTTCGGGCGCGCATAGAAATAACTGTCGCGCGCGACTCCGGTGAGGCGCCAGAAATCCTGGTCCTCGGCGTAGGTTCCGTCGTTCCAGCGGAAGACCTGGAATGCCACCAGATTCTCCTTTCCCGGCTTGACGAAGTCCGTGACGTCGAACTCGGCAGCCAGCTTGCTGTCCTCGCTGTAGCCCACGAACTTGCCGTTTACCCAGAGATAGATGTTGCTCGTGACAGAACCGAAATGGATCATTATGTTCTTGCCTTTCCAGTCCGCGGGGATGGTGAAAGACTTGCGATAATAACCGACATGGTTTTCTTCGGTGGGGGGGATGGGGATATTATTATCATAGTGTCCTCTCCACGGATAACCGATGTTCACATACATCGGGTCTCCGAAGCCGTTGAGCTCCCACATTCCGGGGACGGGCATCTCGGACCACTCCGAATCGTTGAAACCGGATTTCCAGAATTCGGTCTTTCGGACGATAGCGTTCTTCGTCCACTTGAACTTCCATATTCCGTTGATGGACAGATAGTTGGCGCTTTGCTCGGGAGAGTCCACCGCGTCGTTTTCGAAGGCAAAGAAATCTGCGTGCATGGGAGCGCGGTTGATTTCGTTGACCGCGGGGTCTTTCCATTCTGTGAAGCTCTGAGCCGAAGCGGTGAAGGCAAAGGCCGCTGCGGCGATGGCGGTTATTATAGTGCGGTAGTTCATTGGTTATGTGATTTGCTTCAAAGTTAGCATTTTTTCAGGCGAAGTCCTATCCTTTTGCGATCCAGATCCACGGAAACGACCTCCACGGTGATGTGCTGGTGGAGCTTGAGCACCTTGGCGGGATCCACCTGGCCGCGCACGCCCATCTGGGAGACGTGGATCAGGCCGTTTTCGTGGAGACCTATGTCCACGAAAGCGCCGAAGTTCGTGATGTTGGTCACTATTCCAGGCAGTTCCATCCCGGTCTTCAGGTCGGTAATGTCGTGGACATCGTCCGCGAAGCTGAATTCGGAGGCCTGCTCGCGCGGGTCGAGGCCCGGCTTGGCGAGCTCCTTGAGGATGTCGTTTATGGTGGGAAGGCCCTTGTCGGCAGTGACATAGTCCTCGGCCTTGATCTTCTTGCAGAGTTCGGCGTTACCCACCAGCTCGCTGGTCTTCATACCGAGGTCGCGGGCCATCTTGTCCACAATGGCGTATGATTCCGGATGCACGGCGCTGGCGTCCAGCGGGTTGGCGGCACCGCGGACGCGGAGGAAGCCCGCGCATTGCTCGAAGGCCTTGGCGCCGAGGCGCGGCACCTTCAGGAGCTCGGCGCGGCTCTTGAACCCGCCGTTCGCGGTCCTGTAGGCCACTATGTTCTCCGCCAGCGCCGGGCCGATTCCGGCCACATACGCCAGCAGGTAGGGGGAGGCTGTGTTCAGGTTCACACCGACCGCGTTCACGCAGGACTCCACCGTGTTGTCCAGCTTCTCCTTGAGGAGCGCCTGGTCCACGTCGTGCTGGTACTGCCCGACTCCGAGGTTCTTCGGGTCTATCTTCACCAGCTCTGCGAGCGGGTCCATCAGCCTGCGGCCTATGCTCACGGCGCCGCGCACGGTGACATCCTCGTTCGGGAATTCCTTGCGGGCTACCTCGGAGGCGCTGTAGATGCTAGCGCCGTCTTCGCTGACCGTCCAGACCTTGCAGCCCTCGGGCAGCACGACCTTTTTCATGAAGTCTTCAGTCTCGCGGCTGGCTGTGCCGTTGCCTATCGCCACCGCCTCGATCTTGTATTTTTCGAGCATTTCCTGCACCGCGATCAGCGACTTAACCTTCTCACTCTGAGGGGGATGCGGGAAGATGATAGTGTGGTGCAGCAGGGCCCCATGCTCGTCCAGCACGGCGATCTTGCAGCCGTTGCGGAAGCCTGGGTCTATCGCCATGGTCCGTTTCTGCCCGACCGGGGCGCCTAGCAGCAGCTGGCGCAGGTTCTCGCCGAACACATTAATCGATTCGACGTCCGCTTTGTGCTTGGCCTCCTTGATGACGCCGTTCGTGATGGACGGGTCCAGCAGACGCTCGAACGAGTCTTCGGACGCAGTCTTGATTTCCTGCGCGAGTGCGGGCGCCGGGCGTCCGTGGTCACGGCAGAAGCCGGCGTAGATCTGGTCCGAGCAGCGCTGCGGGTCGGCGTCCACAGAGACGCTCAGGAAGCCCTCGTTCTCGGCGCGCAGGATCGCCAGCAGGTTATGGGACGGGATGCGCGAGAGCGGCATCGTGAAGTTGAAATAGCTGCGGTACTTGTCCGCGTCCGGATTGTCCCTGGCGGCCTTGGTCACGGCGCTGACTATCCTGCGGTTGCGGTAGACGGAGCGCAGACCCTCGCGGATGGAGGCTGTCTCGCTCAGGCGTTCGGCGATTATGTCGCGCGCGCCCGCCAGCGCGTCTTCCACGCTCGCGACCTTGTCGCTCACATATTTCGCCGCGCTGGCGCGCGGGTCGGTGGTGCGCACCTCCCACATCGTGTCCGCCAGCGGCTCGAGTCCGAGCTCTTTGGCCGCCGTGGCCCTGGTTCTGCGCTTCGGACGGTAGGGGAGGTAGATGTCTTCGAGCTCGGTGCCGGACACGCACTTTTCGATCGTGCGGCGCAGCTCGTCGGTGAGCGCTCCGGCCGCTTCTATCGCGGCCACGACCGTCTCCTTGCGGGTTTCCATCTCCGCGAAGACGTCCACCCAGTGCTTGACCTCGGCCACCTGCGCGTCGTCCATCCCGCCTGTTTTTTCCTTGCGGTAGCGGCTGATGAAGGGGATGGTGTTGCCGTCCTCGAACATCAGGGCGCAGTTCTCTATCTGCCAGTCTTTGCACTGCAGACGGTCAGCTATGAAACTTACGTAGTGTTTTTTCATCAGAATTTGCGGAACCTGAGGCCTATCACGCCCCAGAATGCCTCGCCGAAGATGCTTCCGGACATCTTTGATGTTCCGGCCTTACGGTTCACGAAAATGACCGGCACCTCGGCGACCTTGAAGCCCTTGCGGACGGCGGTGTATTTCATCTCGATCTGGAAACCGTAGCCTTTCATCTTCACTGCGTTCAGATCTATTCCCTCAAGCACTTTTCTGGAGTAGCAGAGGAAACCGGCGGTGCTGTCCTTGATTTTCGTGCGCAGGACAGTCCTGGTGTAGACTGAAGCATAGTAGGACATAATGATGCGGCTGATGGGCCAGTTCACCACACTCACACCGTCTGCATAGCGCGAGCCAATCGCGAAATCGGCCTTGCCTTTTTCGCAGGCGGCGAGGAGGCGGGGAAGATCGTTGGGGTCGTGCGAGAAGTCCGCGTCCATCTCGAAGATGTAGTCGTAGCCTTTTCCGAGGGCCCATTTGAAGCCGGTTATGTAAGCCGTGCCGAGACCCTGCTTGCCTGGACGTTCGATCAGGAACAGCCTGTCCGGGAACTCCTTGGCGAGTTTCTTAACGGCCTTGGCAGTCCCGTCCGGGGAGCCGTCGTCTATGATGAGAATATGATATCCGCCCTCGAGACCGAAAACGGCGCGAATGATGTTTTCGACGTTTTCGATCTCGTTGTAGGTCGGGATGATTACGAGTTTACTTTTTCTTGTTGCCATCTAACTGGAGGAGCATCTCGGCCACTGCTGCTTCGAGCTGCAGATCCTGGCCTTTGAGCATGGTTTCAGGGGTGTTGTACACGAGGATATCGGGCTCGATCTGAAGGTTCTCGAGCGGTCTGTCTTCGGCGAGGCCCCAGCTTGTGACCTGAGGGATGCCGAACACGAGGGCCTGGTCTATCTGGGTCTCCCACCACACTGCGGTCATGGTTCCCGGCACGGGTGCGCCGATCAGTTTGCCGATTCCGAGGGTCTTATAGACATAAGGGAAACCGCAGGCATCCGAGTAATTGTCTTCTCCCATCAGCACGCAGCTGGGCTTGTTCCATTTGTTGTAGGGCTCAGTGCCGATGTACTGTCCGCGGGGACGGAATTCGAGATAAGCCTTGCCGGAGAGGAAGGTGGCCAGGTCGTCGTGGAGCCAGCCGCCGCCGTTGTGACGGGTGTCCACGATGAGGGCTTCGCAGTTGCGATATTTGCCAAGAGCTTTGGAGAACACTTCGCGGAAGCTGGGGGAGTTCATGCCTTCCACATGGACATATCCTACGCGGCCGTTCGAGAGCTTCTCGACCATAGCTTCGCGCTGGCGGACCCATCTCTTGTAAAGGGCGTTGTAGTCTGATTTGGTGGGCGTGACGAACAGGTCTACCGGATCTTTGACCTTGTTCTTCTTGACGCGGACAAGGATCCTGCTTCCGGCCTTGTTCAGGAGGGCGTCGTACCACTGCGTTCCTTCTTCGATCTCGTTGCCGTCGATGGCAAGGATCACATCACCGGCCTTGATTTCAGGATCGGCGATAGCGAGAACGCTGCCGGGAAGGATCTCCGCGATGCTGAGGCCCTTGCCCTTGTACTCAGTGTTGAACAGAACTCCAAGATGGCCGAGATTGAGGGATGAGGCGGGGCGGTAACGGGCTCCGGTGTGGGAACCGTTAAGCTCGCCGAGCATCTCGCTCAGGAGGTCCTGGAAGTCGTAGTTGTTGGTTATGTAGGGGAGGAACTTTTCGTAGTTCGCTTTCATCGCAGCCCAGTCAAGTCCGTGGATGTTCTTGTCGTAGAACTTCTCGTCCACCTGCTTCCAGGCGTGGCTGAAGATGTAGGCGCGCTCCGCGGCGGGCTGGTAGTCGTACTCGCTCTTGAAGACGACGGGCTCGACCTTGTCTCCGGCGGGGTTCAGCTTGCTGATGCCGCGGCCGAGCATGTAGATGGTCTTACCGTCCTTGGAGGGGAAGAAACGGCCGCCGGCGCCGGGCTTCACCACCTTGATGTCGCGTTCCTTGATGTCTAAGGCGCAAAGGTCATAGCCTTTGTCGCCGCGGCGCACGAAGTAGAGCTTGGAGCCGTCTTCGGTCAGGTAGCAGTCTCCGTAGTTGCCGGAATAAGGGGTAAGGCGTACGGTCTTGTCCTCGAGATTGGTGAGGTCGAGTTCGATGGGCTTTTCAGCTTTGGTGGTGTCTTTCTTCTCTTCCTTCTTGTCTTTCTTGGCGTCTTTCTTCGCATCCTTCTTGGGCTCCGGGGCAAGGAGTTTCGCTATGCTGTCTTCGTCCTTGCTGCGGGTGAATTCGGCAAGGGCTTTGGTGTCGAAGAACATGGCGTATATGTCCTCCTGCGCGCCCCAGCTTCCGTGGCTTCTGTAACCGTCCCTGTCGGTCATCCAGACCATGGCTTTGCCGCCGAGGGCCCAGCGGAAGGAGGCGTCTCCGTAGCCGCTGCAGGTGATGTCGGTCACCTTGCCGCTCTCGATGTCGATGAGTGCGATGTCCAAATTGTTCCAGCCGCCGTCTGCCTGGTAGGTCACGAGGATAGAACGGCTGTCCGGGCTCCAGGCGAAGTCCTGGTCGCCGTCGCGGTATGAATAGTTGGTGCCCTTGAGCAGTGATTTCTCCTTGCTGCCGCTGGTGCTCTTGATGACGAGCTCCGTGCGGTCGCGCAGGAAAGCTACCCACTTGCCGTCAGGAGAAGCGACGGGCTGGAAGCAGGTCTGGCCTTTCTTGGTGAAACGGGTCTCCTTGGTTTCGTAGCTGAAGGTGAAGTATTTGTCTTCGCTGCGGACGAGCTCGGTCTTCCAGATGGCCCATTCGCCGTCGCGCTCGGCGGCATAGAACAGCGATTTGCCGTCCTCGCCGAAGGTGACGTCGCGCTCCTGCTCGGGAGTGTTCGTGATGCGGCGGGTGGTCTTCTGCTCGGGGGCGATCACATAGACGTCTCCGTGGGCCACTATGGCGATTTCCTTGCCGTTGGGGCTGACTGCCAGGGCTTCCGCGCCGGAGGAGATGTCCCTGAGGATCTTCTCGCGCTCGTTGCTGTCTTTGCGGATGGTGATGGCGACCTTCTCGAGCTTCTGGCCGGGCACGCAGGTGTACAGCTCGCCGTTATAAGAGAACGCCAGGACGCCGGTCTGGGAGATGGAGAGGTTCCTTACCGGGTGCGTGGGGAGGTCTGTGACCTGGTCGGTGGCCTCAGGGGCGTTCAGCACGGCGTGCCAGACGTTGAGGTTGCCGCTCTTCTCGCTGAGGTAGTAGAACTCCCTTCCGTCCTTGGTGAAGACGGGATTGCGGTCTTCGCCCTCGAAGGAGGTCAGCTTCTGATACTGGTTTTTCTTGGGGAGATATTTCCAGATGTCGCGGGTGACGGACGAGGTGTGGTGCTTGCGGAGGGGGTCTTCGTAACCTTTATAATCTTCGTAGATGATGACGCCGTTCGCGTTCACGGCGAGATTCGCCATGGTCACCGAGCTCACGAGGCTGATCTTGCCGTTCTTCAGGCTGACGGTGTAGACCTGGGGATCTCCGGGGAAGCCGTCGTAGGCCGGATCGGCCTGGATGTTCGCCTGGAAATACACGAGTCCGTCTTCACTGACTGCCAGCGGAGTCTCGGCGCCGGGGTAGGTGGTGAGGCGCTTCGCGGGGCCGCCCGTCGTTGGGACTACCCAAATGTCTTTCGAGAGCTCGCGAACGGAGCTGAAGATTATCTGCTTTCCGTCCGGAGTCCAGAGCGGATCCGAATCGTAGGCGGCGTTTGCGGTGATCTGCCTGGCTTCTCCGCCTTTGGCGGGGACGGTGAAGATGTCTCCCTGATAGGCGAAAGCGATGGTGTTTCCGTCCGGGGAGATTGCGCTCTTGCGGAGCCAGAGGGGATTCTCTTGTGCGAAGAGTGATGCGGACACGACTGCGGCCGCGATGATGGTGAGTACGCGTTTCATATATAGTGTGATTTTTATTCCAACCCTACAAATATACCAAATTGCACCCTTATTGCAAAATTTACTAGAAATCCGTATTTTTGTCGGCTGCAAGAACGAAAATTAATTATCATCAATATGGCAACTAAAATCAAGAAAGACGAAAAACTCCAGAATGAGGAGATGGCAGCGACTATCAGCGGTGCCGAGGAGTTTTACAACGAACACAAAAAGACAATCTGGGGTGTGATCATCTGCATTCTCGCAGTTGGTCTGTGCATACTCGGATACAGCAAGTTCATCTATGCCCCTGCGGCAAGAGAGGCTCAGGAAGCCGCTTTCCCCGCAGAGCTTAACTTCCAGCAGGGAGAGTTCGAGCTCGCGCTGAACGGAGACGGAAACGTCCTCGGTTTCGCCCAGATTATCGACGAATACGGCGCAAAGGCCGGAAAGGCAGTGTATCTCTATGCCGGAATCTGCAACGCCCAGCTCGGTAATTGGGAGGACGCCCTCGCGAACCTCAAGAAGTACAACGGCAAGGATCCTATTCTGGCAGCCCGCGGCCTCGCCCTTCAGGGAGACTGTTACACAGCTCTCGAGGAGTATGGCAAGGCAGTGAAGATGTATGAGAAGGCAGCCGCCCAGGCAGACAACATGTTCGCCGCCTCCTATCTCGTCAAGGCCGGTCAGGTGTATCTCCAGCTCGGTGAGAACGAGAAAGCTCTCAAGGCTTTCGAGACCGTTAAGGACAAGTACCCTCAGAGCATCGAGGGATATGAGATAGACAAGTACATCAACCTCGCAAAATAAGTCTTATGGGAAGAGCGTTTGAGTTCCGCAAGGAGCGTAAACTTAAGAGGTGGGGTCACATGGCCCGTACCTTCACCAAACTCGGAAAGGAAATCACCATCGCAGTGAAGCAGGGAGGCCCGGACGTCACCGGTAACCCCCGCCTCCGCGCCCTTATGGCCGAGGCCCGTGCCGAGCAGATGCCGAAGGAAAACATCGAGCGCGCCATCAAGAAAGCGACCGAAAGCAAGCAGGGAGACTTCAAGGAAATCATCTACGAAGGCTTCGGACCTTTTGGCATCGCCTATCTGGTGGAGACCGCCACAGACAACAACACCCGCACCGTGGCGAATGTCCGCAGCTATTTCAACAAATGCGGCGGTTCGCTCGGAACAAACGGCAGTGTCGCCTTCATGTTCGACCGCAAGTGCACCTTCCGCGTGAAGGAGAAGGATGGTATCGACCTCGAAGAACTCGAGCTCGAGCTCATCGATTTCGGCGTGGAGGAACTCTTCGAGCAGACCGAGGTGGACAAGGACGACAATGAAACCAAGGTCATCTGCATCTACGGCGAGCCTACCTCGTACGGCGCGATTCAGAAGTACATCGAGGAGAACGGCTTCGAGCTCATCTCCGGAGGCTTCGAGCAGATCCCCAATGTTGACCTCAAGGACGTCACCCCCGAGCAGCGCGCGACTCTCGAGAAGCTCACTGGCCTGCTGGAAGACGACGAGGATGTCACGAACGTCTACACAACAATGAAACCGGCTGACGAATAGGCCGGTTTTTTAGTTATAACCGTATGCAGTACAAAAGAAGCATAATAATCACCGGCGGCGCCGGCTTCATCGGCTCGCACGTCGTACGTTTGTTTGTCAATAAGTATCCCGAGTACAGGATCATCAACTTGGACAAGCTTACCTATGCGGGAAATCTGGCGAATCTTCGCGATATCGAAGACCGTCCCAATTACAGGTTTGTCAAGATGGACATCTGTGACTTCGAGGGGGTTCTGGCCCTGATGCAGGAAGAGCACGTGGACGGCATTATCCACCTTGCCGCAGAGAGTCATGTGGACAGGTCCATCAAGGATCCGTTCACTTTTGCCCAGACCAATGTGATGGGAACGCTTTCGTTGCTCCAGGCTGCCAAGGCCTACTGGAACGGCGAGTGGGAAGGGAAGAGGTTCTATCATATCAGCACCGATGAGGTGTATGGCGCTCTGGAGATGACTCACCCTGAGGGCATCGAGCCTCCGTTTACCACAAAGGCTTCGTCCGGCGAGCATCACCTGGCTTACGGCGAGAAGTTCTTCACGGAGGACCTGAAGTATCAGCCGCATTCCCCGTATTCGGCTGCGAAGGCTTCTTCTGACCACTTTGTCCGTGCGTTCCACGACACGTTCGGAATGCCGACGATTGTGACCAATTGCTCCAACAACTACGGCCCATACCAGTTCCCGGAGAAGCTTATCCCGCTGTTTATCAACAACATCAGGCATCGCAAACCGCTGCCGGTGTATGGCAAGGGTGAGAATGTCCGCGACTGGCTTTATGTGGAGGACCACGCCCGCGCGATCGATCTGATTTTCCATGAGGGACGCGTCGCCGAGACCTACAACATCGGCGGTTTCAACGAGTGGAAGAACATTGATATCATTAAGGTTTTGATCAACACGGTGGATCGTTTGCTCGGGCGTCCGGAGGGTGCCGATATGGACCTGATTACCTACGTCACGGACCGTGCCGGTCATGATTTGAGGTATGCTATCGATTCCTCGAAGCTTCAGCGCGAACTCGGCTGGGAGCCTTCGCTCCAGTTCGAGGAGGGAATTGAGAAGACCGTGCGTTGGTACCTGGACAACCAGGCCTGGATGGACAATGTGACGTCTGGCGATTACCAGAAGTACTACGAAGATATGTATAAGGGGAGGTAAAATTCTTCCGTTGTTCAGCAATTAGCCCCGGGGAGTTCGCTCTTCTGGGGCTTTTTTGTTCAAGGTTTGATTATATGTGCGAGACCTTGCACACGCATTATTGATTACAATGGTGTTAGAGCATGATTGGATGTTCAAGGTCTGCGACTTAAAAACAAACCTTGAACAAAAAACTGAATAATGGGCGGCCAGTATTTGGATTGAATCTTCTCTTTTGCTATGTTTGCCATAACAATTAATCTTTAAACCTTTTCTGACTATGAAAAAAATCTTAGAAGTGCTCCAGTACGGAGACCACGACATTCGTTTCAACACAGACATGAAGTTCAAAAGCGACCAGGACGTAATCAACCTGATCGGCAGTATTTCTTTGGCAATGATGACCACCCTTTGGGGCGGTAATGAACTGATGGTGCTTGGAGCCATACGCTCCCTTGCCGTCGCCGACCTCGCCGTCTCCGTGAACCGGAAAGAAATGGTCCAAAAGCTCGACCAGCAGTCCGAGATGATTGCCAAAATACTTATGGACACCAAACGCGAGATGGAAAAGCGCGGTGCAAAGTTCATCTCCTTCGGTCCTGGAATCCATCCCCCTAAAGCAAAGAGTTGATATGCGACGCTCAGTGATCAGGGCATTGCCTGATGGCAGTGTCCTTCCCGTCCACCCTTTCCACGTATGTATAAAGGGGCTGGAGACCGCAGTCCTTTGCCGTGACGATGATGACTATGATGCTATGGTAAAGGTCATTTGTGTTTCCGCCTGGCGGTGCAATGTCATAGTCATTATTTATGCGGTGGTATCCAATCATTGCCATGTGGCTATACTTGCCGCGAGTCAGGAAGATGCCGATATGTACGCAAGGGACATCAAGAAGGTATACTCTATGTGGTACAGCCGGAAATATGGAGCAAGGAACATATTGATGAGAAATGAGACGAAAGCAATACTACTGGATTCAGACTGGTATGTGAGAAATACCCTGGCATATATTCCTCGTAATGCTTTGGATAATGGTCGAAATGTTAATGATTATGAGTGGTCTGGGTATAGAGCAATGTTCGCAGATTCCAGCACGATGAATAAATGGCGGAAAGTATCCGATTTAAATGCAAGGGAAAGAAAGCTGATCATGCACACCGGGGACAGACTGGACCGTGTGCCGTGGCTGCTTGACAATGAGAATCACCTTATCCCTTCGAGTTTCTGCGACCACACCTATCTCGAACAGGCGTTCAACAATAACCAAAGCTTCTTTCTTAAAACAATAGGGGCTGTCAATATCACAGAATTATCATACAATCTCGAAGAAAGGCCATACAAAATGGTCGGCGACACTGAGTTCCAGAAATCAGCGGAAGAGATATCCCAAAGATGGTTCGGCAAACAGATCGCCGCATTGAGCATGGAGCAGAAAAACAAGCTGGTCCCATATATCACGCACACAATGAAGACCACCCCAAAGCAACTTTGCCGTGTTTTCGAGCTCCCTCCGGAGAGGATGGACGCGATGCTGCGACGCAAATAATTAGTATCTTTGTCCGAAATGAAGAAGATACTCATCATTGCGCTGCTTGCGCTGACGGCGTGCGCGCCAAAGCCGCAGGGCCTTCGCACCGGAGACCTCGTTTTCATAGGCATTCCCGAAGACTATTCGCTAAGCGAGGACAGCATGGACGGGGCAATCGCATCCGCAACCGGAGCGGCGGACGAGCTCAACCTGATACATGTGGCGATAGCCGAAGTCGCGCAGGACGGAGTCTACATAATCGACGCCACCCTCAAATACGGCGTGGACCGCCATCCGCTGGACACGACCGTCAGGCAGTTTACCCTCAAGGATGGGTCACAGCCGGTGTATATCGTCAAGCGCCTCAAGGATGCGAAACTCGCCGGGCAATGGGTCGCCAGGGCGAAGACGTTCTGCGGCCAGCCCTACGATCAGGCTTTTCTGCCGGACAACGGCGCGGAGTACTGCTCCGAACTGATCCGGGACAGTTATCTGGACGCGAATGGCAATTATCTCTTCGACGAGAAACCGATGAACTGGAAAAACGAAAAGGGCGAAATACCGGTCTATTGGACGCAGCTTTTCGCTCTTCTCGGGATGGATGTGCCTCAGGATGTTCCGGGCACCAATCCACAGGATATGTCTCGCAGCCCTCTGCTGAAAGCAGTGGACGTGGATATTCTCAGTTACTCTGAATCCAGGGCATTGTAGGCCTCTAGAGCCTTGGCCAGCACGACAAGCGCTTTGCCGAGGTCTTCCTTATTCAGGACATAAGCCATACGGACCTGATTGCGTCCTTCCTCCGGATCGGTGTAGAAACCGGAACCGGGAGCCATCATTATAGTCTGCCCTTCGTAGTTGAAATCTGTCAGGCACCAGATGCAGAACTTCTCCGCATCGTCCACGGGGAGCTGGACCATCGTGTAGAACGCTCCCATAGGGGTCGGTGAGAAGACTCCGGGGATCTTGTTGAGACCGTTGATCAGGAAGTTGCGCCTGCTCAGATACTCGTCGTAGACTTCGTCCATGTACTCCTGCGGAGTGGAGAGACTGGCCTCGGCGATAATCTGGCCTACGAGAGGCGGGCTCAGGCGGGCCTGGCAGAATTTCATCACGGCATCGCGCACTTTCTTGTTTTTAGTGATGAGGGCTCCGATTCTGATTCCGCATTCGCTGTAGCGCTTGCTCACCGAATCAATCAGCACCACATTTTCCTCGATGCCTTCCAGGTGGCATGCGCTGATGTACGGAGCCTTGGTGTAGATAAACTCGCGGTAGACCTCGTCGCTGAACAGATAGAGGTTGTATTTCTTCACCAGATCGCGCAGGCGAAGCATTTCCTTCTTGCTGTACAGATATCCGGTGGGGTTGTTAGGGTTGCAGATCAGAATCGCTTTGGTCTTTTCAGTGATCTGCTCCTCGAACTTCTCCATAGGAGGAAGCTTGAAGCCGTCTTCGATCGAGGTCTTCACTGATTTCACCACGGCGCCGCAGCTAATTGCGAAGGCCATGTAGTTTGCATACGAAGGATCCGTGACTATAATTTCATCGCCGGGATTAAGGCAGGCCATGTATGCGAACATCACGGCTTCCGAGCCGCCGGAGGTGATAATGATCTCGTCCGGGCTGAGGTCTATGCCGTAGTTGGCATAGTAACCGACCATCTTGGTCCGGAGGGCCTTGTATCCCTGCGAGGGGCTGTACTCCAGAATCGAACGGTCCAGGTGTCTCACCGCCTCGAGCGCGCATTCCGGGGTCTTGATATCGGGCTGGCCGATGTTCAGATGATAGACGTGGATGCCGTTTCGCTTTGCTGCATCGGCATATTTCGCGAGCTTCCTGATCGGGGAGCTCGGCATGTTGTCCGCTCTCTGTGAAATCTGCATATCTAAATAATAATGTCTTCTACTCTGAGTTTGGGCACGTAGTGCACTCCGTCTTTCCGGTAATATTTGATGGATTCTCCGGCCTTTATCTCCACCAGCTCTATCTTCTCGGCGCTCTTTCCGACCGCCACCACACAGATCGGCTCGAGCGGAAGGCCCAGCCCGGCTTGCAGAGCAGCATGGTCGAAGTTGCGGATAATCAGGCCGTTAAGCCCCATATCCACCGCCTTTAGGAGCATGGTCTGCACCGAAATCCCAAGGTCTATCAAAAGGCCCGGGTTCTCGGGCTTGGTCGTGCAGACGACTATGAACGCCTCCGGCTCAGTGCCGGGAAACGGGAGATGAAGCTCGGGAAGGGCGCGGCCCATCTTGATGTGGCGGTTCACCTCGTCCGCCTCCGGCCCCTTGGTGACGATGTGGAACCTGAGGGCCTGCTGGTTCACGGACGAAGCCACCTTCGGATTGACCGCTACCATCGCCGTGAGCTGCCGCGGATGGACCACATAGCTCTGGTCGAAGCCGCGGACGCTGCGGTTACGCCTTATCAGCGTCTCGAGGGTGGGACGGTTGGGGACGGTCGCCGCATGGGCGATTTCTTCCTGCCTTTTCTCCAGATAATTGTCTGCCATAGCGCCAAAGTTAGAAATTTATTAAGTATATTTGAAATTGTTTTGATTAAAAACCATTAGTTATGTCAGCGTTTACCGAAAAGTATGTCAAGGAGTTTATGGGCGAGCTGATCGCCAAGAACCCCGGTGAATCCGAGTTCCATCAGGCAGTCAAGGAGGTCCTTGAGGCCGTGGCTCCCACCCTCGAGGCCTATCCCCATTTCCTCGACGCGAAGATAATGGAAAGGATGGTCGAGCCCGAGAGGGTGATCATGTTCCGCGTTCCCTGGATGGACGACGAAGGCGAAGTCCGCATCAACCGCGGCTTCCGCGTGCAGATGAACAGCGCGATCGGCCCCTACAAGGGCGGCATCCGTTTCCACGCCAGCGTGAACCTCTCCATCATGAAATTCCTCGCATTCGAGCAGACGTTCAAAAACGCGCTGACAACCCTGCCCATGGGCGGCGCGAAAGGCGGCTCGGACTTCAGCCCCCGCGGCAAGTCGGACGCAGAAGTCATGCGCTTCTGCCAGAGCTTCATGACCGAGCTCCAGCGCCACATCGGCCCGGACACGGACGTCCCTGCGGGCGACATCGGAGTGGGCGGCCGTGAGATCGGCTTCATGTTCGGCCAGTACAAGCGCCTGCGCGACGAGTTCACCGGCACCCTCACCGGCAAGGGCCAGACCTGGGGCGGCAGCCTCATCAGGCCGGAAGCCACGGGCTATGGCCTGTGCTACTTCGCCGAGCAGATGCTGGGCACCCGCGGCAAGAGCTTCAAGGGCCAGACGGTCCTCGTCTCCGGCGCCGGAAACGTGGCCCAGTACGCGGCCCAGAAGGCCATGCGCCTCGGAGCCAAGGTGGTCACCCTCTCGGATTCCGACGGCTTCGTCTATGATCCGGACGGCCTGACCGAAGAAAAGCTCGAGTACGTGCTCTTCCTCAAGAACGTCAAGCGCGGCCGTATCAAAGAATACGCTGAGAAATATCCCACTGCGAAATACTATCCGGGCGAGCGCCCCTGGGGCATCAAGTGCGACATAGCCCTGCCTTGCGCCACCCAGAACGAAATCGAGGCTGCCGATGCGCAGAAGCTCGTGGACAATGGCTGCTGGTGTGTGGCCGAGGGCGCGAACATGCCTTCGACCCCCGAGGCGATCGAGATCTTCAAGAAGCACAAGCTCCTCTATTCCCCGGGCAAGGCCTCGAATGCAGGCGGAGTGGCCACATCCGGTCTCGAAATGAGCCAGAACTCAATGCGCCAGAAATGGACCGCGGAGGAAGTGGACAACTATCTGCGCCGCATCATGTCCGACATCCACGCTAACTGCCTCAAGTACGGCGCGGATCCGGACGGCTATATCGACTATGTCCGCGGAGCGAATGTCGCCGGCTTCATGAAAGTCGCGACCGCTATGATGGATCAGGGACTGGTTTAACGACCTTTTTTACGACTATTTGTGCAAGGTCTGTTTTTACGTGACAGACCTTGCACATTCGTTTTGCCCTACAGGCTATGGAGAGGCTAGTTAAGCGTTCAAGGTATGTCGTGTGAAATCAAACCTTGAACAAAAAAGCCCCGAAAAGCGGAAAAAAGCTCTTCGGGGTTATCTGTGCAAGCTTTGGATTACCTCAGCCCCTTGAGCCTTTGCTGCAGGGAACCGTCCATGGCCATCTTCATCATTTTCTGTGAGCCCTCGAACTGCTTGATGAGGCGGTTCACATCGGCGAGGGAAGTGCCGGAGCCGGCGGCGATGCGGCGGCGGCGCGAACCGTTGAGGACTTCCGGGTGTTCGCGCTCGTAAGGAGTCATGCTCTTGATGATGGCTTCAGTGCTCTTGAAAGCCTTGTCGTTGTCAATGTCGACATCTTTCATGGCGTTGCCCACACCGGGAATCATTCCGGCGAGCTCCTTTATGTCGCCCATCTTGCGGACCTGCTGGATCTGGTCGTAGTAGTCGTTGAAATTGAACTTGCCTTTCGCGATCTTTTTCTTGACCTCGCGGGCCTGCTTTTCGTCGAACTGCTCCTGGGCGCGCTCCACGAGGGACACGACGTCGCCCATGCCGAGGATGCGGTCCGCGATGCGGGAAGGGTGGAAGACATCGATGGCCTCCATCTTCTCGCCCGTGCTCACGAACTTCACCGGCTTGCCGCTCACGGCCTTCACCGAGAGGGCAGCACCGCCGCGGGTGTCGCCGTCCAGCTTGGTCAGCACGATGCCGTCGTAGTCTATCGCTTCGTTGAAGGCGGTTGCGCTCAGCACGGCGTCCTGGCCGGTCATGGCGTCCACCACGAAGAGCGTCTCGCTCGGGCTGCAGGCCTTGTGCATGGCGCGGATCTCGTCCATGAGCTCCTGGTCCACGGCGAGACGGCCGGCCGTGTCCACTATCACCACATCGTAGGAGCGGCCTTCGGCGGTCGCGGCCCTGGCCACCTTCACCGGGTCGGCCTCGCCGTCGAGCGAGAAGACGGGCACGCCGATTCCTTCGGCGAGCGTCTTGAGCTGCTCGATGGCGGCCGGGCGGAAGGTGTCGCACGCCGCGAGAAGCACCTTCTTTCCCTTCTTCTTCAGCCAGAGGCCGAGTTTGGCACTGAAGGTGGTCTTACCGGAACCGTTCAGACCGGCGATTAGCACCACTGCCGGCGAGCCTTTAAGATTGATGTCCGATTCCTCGCTGCCCATGAACTCCACGAGTTCGTCGTGGACTATCTTCACCATCATCTGCTGAGGCTTGACTGCCGTCAGCACATTCTGCCCGAGCGCCTTTTTCTTGACGTTGTCGCAGAACTCCTTGGCTACCTTGTAGGACACGTCTGCGTCCAGCAGGGCCCGGCGGACATCCTTGAGGGTCTCGGATATGTTGATTTCGGTGATTTTGCCTTCACCTTTGAGTATCTTGAATGAGCGCTCCAGTCTTTCGCTGAGGTTTTCGAACATAGTATAGTCGCTTTCTTTACAATGGAGTCGCAAATTTACACAAAATCTGATTAAATTTGAGATTGATTATGAAAAGGCTCGCCATCTTTCTTCTGTCGGTCGCAATCTGCGCCCCAGTGTTCGCGGAGGGTAAATTCTTCACGAGCTCCGGCATGGGCTATGTCTTCGACAACCACGAATTCGATCCCTCGTACGGAGCCTACATCCCTTCGGAGACGATTCACTTCGTGAGAGTGAGCAATGTCTTCGGCTGGGAGTTCACTCAGAACGAAAACCTGACTCACAAGCTCGTCTTCGGAGTGGACATGGTCAAGCAGATGGGGACGCAAGTGGAGGCGCTGAAAGACATAGTCGCGGATGTTCCCATCTACTATCACGCCGCGTTGGACAACGGTCAGAAAAAGTTCTGCGCGGTGGCCGGGTCTTTCCCCAGGCGCTTTGTCAGGGGCCAGTACAGCGAGGCCCTGATGAGTGAAGAGACAATCGAAACGGACTTCAACCTGGACGGAATGTACCTGTCCTACGAAAAGGGCCTGTTTTTTACGGAACTGGCTTTGGACTGGATGGGAAAATACGGAAATACCCGCAAGGAGCGTTTCCAGATTCTGAGCTATGGCTCGGTGGGCCTTGCGCCGGCGCTCGCGTTCGGCTGGGCCGGCAGTTTCTACCACTACGCCGGCAGTGTGGCCGCGCCCGGGGTGGTGGACAATCACCACCTCCAGGTCTTCGGCAAGCTGGACTTCGCGGCAGACAGCGCGGACAGCGAGCTCAGCCTTAAACTAAGCGCGATCGGGAGTTACCAGCGGGACCGCCGGATAGACGACCTCCGCCTTCCTTTCGGCGGCGAGGCCGAAGCGAACGTCCGCTGGAAGAGCCTGGGCGTCAAGAACATAACGGCCTACACTAAAGACATGCTGCCGTTCTATGACGGCGTGGATTCCGCCGGGAACCCCTACGGCGACATGCTCTACCGCGGCTCCAAATTCTACAAAGGTTTCTACGATCTGACTGAGTTCTACTGGACTCCCAAAATCACCAAATCGCTCGACTTCAAACTGAGCTTCCGCTTCCACTTCGGCGCAGAAGGCTTCCTCGGCTCCGAGCAGCGCGTAGCCCTCGTTTTCAACATATGAAACATCTGATCAAATCATTGCTCGTGGTGGCGGCTATTGCCGCGGCCGCATGCCAGCCCCGTACCGGCGAAATCCACATCCTCACCACCAACGACGTCCATGGCGCCTGGTTCGACAGCACCTACGTGGGCGGCCGTCAGGTCCCCAGCCTGCTGGCCGTGAACCACTATGTGGACAGCATCAGAGCGGCGGTGGGCAAGGACAATGTGCTGCTCCTGGACGCGGGCGACTGCCTGCAGGGAGACAACGCGGCGTACTTCTTCAACTATGTGGACACCCTCAGCGAGCATCTCTATGTCCGTCTTGCGGACTATATGGGCTATGACGCCGTGGTGGTTGGAAACCACGACGTGGAGACCGGGCACCGTGTCTACGACCGCGTCACGCCCCAGCTGAAAGCGCGCGGCATTCCTTTCCTCGCTGGTAACGCCATAAAGGCAGACGGCAAACCGTACTGGCCAGAGTATAAAGTTTTCAAGAAAGGCGGGCTGAAGGTGCTGGTGCTGGGCTACACTAATGCGAACATGGCAGCCTGGCTGGACGAGAGCATCTGGTCCGGAATCAAGTTCATGTCTCTGGTGCCCTTCGTGCAGGAGCGGGTGGACGCCCTGAAGGCGAAGATCAAGCCGGATGTCACTATAGTCGCGGTCCATAGCGGAGTGGGCGCTGGAGATGGGGAAGTGCTTGAAGCTCAGGGGCTTGACCTGTTCAAGACTCTTCGCGGGGTGGATCTCGTCGTGACCTCCCACGACCATCGCCACAGGGTGGAATGCGCAGACAGCATCGCGCTCGTGAACACCGGTTCCAAGGCGAACTATTTCAGCCATACCGTGATTACCCTAGGCCCGGACGGCCGCAAAACCATCGCCCCCGAAATAGTCCGGGTGGACAGGACCAAAGCGGATCCGAAGATGCGCGCTGCCTTCGCTGATGATTACGCCCGAGTGAAGGCCTTCACCCTCAAGGAAGTGGGCTCGATAGACCGGCCCATGCTCACCCGTGAGTCCTTCGCCGGCCGCTGCTTTTACATCGACTTCATCCACTACATCCAGCTCAAATCCTCAGGGGCGGACATAGCATTCGCGGCGCCGTTGTCCTACAACAAAACGGTTGAGGCGGGGACTCTCGTCTTCAACGACATGTTCACCATCTATCCCTTCGAGAACACTCTCTGTGTGATGAAGCTGACCGGCCGTGAGATCCTGAACTACCTGGAATATTCCTACGACAAATGGATCCTGACCTGGAAACCGGGCGGACACGTTTTCAACATGACAAAGCGCGATGATCCGCGTTATTTCCAGAGCCGCTGGTCGTTCAACTATCCGAGCTATAACTTCGACAGCGCCTCTGGCATCAATTACACGGTGGACATCACCAAGCCCTATGGCAGCAGGGTCCGGATCAGTTCCATGGCCGACTGCTCCGCCTTCGAGCCGGAGCGCGAGTACACCGTCGCCATGACGTCCTACCGCGCCGCAGGCGGCGGCGACCTCATCTTCAAGGGCGCCGGTCTCACTCGCGACGAGCTCGACGGCCGCCTCGTCGCCCGTTATCCCGAAATCCGCGACCTGATCTACCGCTATTTCGAGCAGCACGGCTCAGTCTCAGCCTCGGACCTCACCGGTCTCGGCGACTGGCATTTCATCCCCGAATCCATCGCGGATAAAGCCATCGCAAACGATATGGCTCTAATGTTCGGTAATTAGCATCAGACACTCTCCCCATCAGCGACGTGCCCACCCCCGGGCACGGGAAGGGGGTAGGTGTCCGTCCTAGACAAGTTCTCGCGGAGCGAGGACGAAGGATAGGATGGAAGGGGCCGGAAGGAGCGGAGCGACTGGAGTTCGATGAGGGGGAGAGTGTCTGATGCTAATCAAGCATATTCAGCCACAAATACACATTGGCGTCAGTCGGCATGCGCCAGGCCGAGGGCGATAAAGCCACATCGAATACTTGCGGGGCGCAGGGACTGCAGGAGCGCTTGAACTGCTGGCTGAAGAAACGCCTAAGGAAGATCGTCAGGCAGCGCTTGATTTCTTCTTCGGTGAAAGTTCCGTCGAAAGCCTTGACGGCGTAGGACAGAATCTGCGAGGGAGTCTCCCCGCGGGTGAAGTGGACCAGGAAGAAATCGTGCAGTTCGTACGGACCCACGACGTTTTCCGTAACCTGTCCGGGCACGAGTTCAGGCGAGACGGGAGTCTCGACTATATCGATCAGCGCGTCCTCGCAGGCGTGGCCTTTCGCCATTATTCGCACCATCGCCCTGATGAGGGTCTTGGGAACGTCCGCGTTCACCCCGTACATGCTCATATGGTCTCCGTTGTAGGTGCACCAGCCGAGCGCGATTTCCGAGAGGTCGCCCGTGCCGATGACGGTTCCGCCCACCTTGTTCGCGAGGTCCATCAGCACCTGAGTGCGTTCGCGGGCCTGCGAGTTTTCGTAGGTGACGTCGTGGTTAGAAGGGTCCTGGCCGATGTCCTTGAAATGCTGGAGGACGGCGTCGCCGATCCCTATTTCCATCGAAGTGACACCCAGCCCGTCCATCAGCTTCCAGGCGTTAGAGTGCGTCCTGTCCGAAGTGCCGAAGCAGGGCATGGTGACGGCATAGACGCCCTTGCGGTCATATCCCAGGCGGTCGAAGGCCTCGCAGATTACCAGCAGGGCGAGGGTGCTGTCCAGGCCGCCGGACACGCCGATCACGCACTTGCTGCAGTGGATGTGCTCCAGCCGGCTCATCAGCGCGGTAGTCTGGATGTTGAAGATCTCGCGGCAGCGCTCTTCGAGCAGGGCGGGATCCGAGGGCACGAAAGGATGCGGGTCCAGAGCGTCCACGGGCTCCGGTTTGAAGGCTGCGTGAGGGTCGGCATGGAGAGCCGAAAGGTCTATGTCCGCCGAAATCCAGCCGGACTCGCGGCGGAAACGCTCGTTCTCGGCGAGCTTGACCCCGCCCGCATAGATCAGCGACGAGCCTGCCCACACGACGTTGTCCGTGGATTCGCCGTAGCCGCTGCAGGAGTACACGCAGGCGGCGCCAAGGCGGCTAGTCTCGGCTGCGAGAAGGGCCTTGCGGCGGGCGTGCTTGCCGGCGAGTTCGGGGGATGCGGCAGGGCAGAGGATGAGTTTCGCACCTGCGGGTAGTTTAAGGATGCCTCCGATCGAGATGCCCACGGAGACGCCGTGAATATCCAAGAGCTGCGAATCCGGTCCGCTGGTGAACCAGCGCGCTTCATCGGAAGTCAGGTGGGTCTTGGGCACCATCCCGATCACCGCGCCTTCACGTATGACCACGGCTGCATCCAGAAGCATTGAATCCAGGAGGATGGGTAGGCCGACTACTATAGTCTGCTTCAGACCGGCAGTCTCTTCGCAGAGCCTTTTCAGACCACGGGCCGCTCCGTCAATAAGGGTTTTCTGAAAGAACAGATCCCCGCAGGTGTATCCTGTTATTGAGAGCTCTGGAAATACTATTATCGAAGGGTTGGCCTCGGAGGCGATTTCCTTGCAAAGCCCGACTATTTCGCCGACATTCCAGTCGACATCGGCGACCTTGACTTTCGGGGTCGCGGCTACTACACGCAGTGTTTTCATAACAAAGCAAAGTTAAGAAAAAATGGCTACATTTGTATTGTATGAATGATCTGCACTGGTACATAGCCTGCACGCGCTCCTGCCAGGACCGCATTGTGGCGAATGCCCTGTCCGCGCGGGGTCTGGAGGTGTTCGTGGCCGTCCGGAGAGAGGTGCGCCAATGGTCGGACCGGAAGAAGGTGGTGGACCGCCTCCTCATCCCGCGCACGGTGTTCGTCCGTTGCACGGAGCTCGAGCGCCGGAGTGCCCTTGCGGATATCCCGTATCTGACACATTTCCTCCCCGAGAGCCCCGGCAGCGGGAAGGTAGCCACTATCCCGGACAAGCAGATGGACGATTTCATCGCGATGGTGGATGCGGCGAACGGCGAGGTGACTATCACCGGCACGACACTCCGTCCCGGAGATATGGTTCGGGTGACGGAAGGCGCACTCGAAGGCAGAACAGTCGAGCTGGTGAATCTGGACGGTAAAGACTGCATCGCGGTCCGTCTTCCTCTGCTCGGCGCAGCATGCATACAAATCGACAGGAAATCGGTGGAATTGTTAAAGAAATAGGAAAAATCATTATATTTGTAGGGTATGATTGAAGACCTTCGGAAAGACATCGAACAGTTGATTTCCCTGTATGAGACGGAGAAACATCGCGGCGACGAGCTCGCCGCAAAGCTCGTTGTCAAAGAGTCGGAGGCCGCAAAATACAAACAGCAGATAACTGAATTGACAAAACAGATAGACCGGTACAAGCTCGCGGGCGCCTTTACCGCGGACGGAGACAAAGCCGCCGCAAAGGAAAGGATAGACAAGCTCATCAGAGAGATTGACAAGTGTATCCGTCTGATCGCCAGTTAAGTATGCCAGCACAAACCAAACACAGCATCACCCTCAAGATAGGCGGCAAGGAATACACCCTTGTGGCCACCCAGGAGTCAGAGCACTACATGCGCCTGGCTGCTGAAAAAATAAACGCGATGCTGACGGACTACGACACAAGGTATCCGGATCAGACCCTGGCAGACAAACTGGTGTTCGTGGCGCTCACAAACACAATCTCGATGTTGGTTGCGAAGAAGGGCCTCGCGCAGAACACCGATGAAACCGCCAAGCTCGAGAAGGAGCTGAAGGCCTATCTGAACAAAATAGAGACTAACCGTTAGTTCCTCCTTGCTCTAACAAACAAGTTCTACGGAACCGGGTAAGTTCTCACCGTCGATAGCATGCCTGCCTCGCGCAGGAAGCCTGAACCGGGAGGCTCCCAAATCTTTCATTATGAAAGTTTCAGCCAAGGACTAACGGTGTTATACAAGACAGTATCTGCAGTTAATGCAGGTACTGTTTTTGGTTTAGACCTTTATCACAACATATACATTATGATACTTTACATCATTATCGCAGCCGTCGCAGGAGCAGTCCTGTCACTGGCAATTTACATAGGGGTTACCCGTATCGCCGCAAAAGGGCGCGGGGATGCCATCATCCAGAAAGCCACTCTGGAAGCCGAATCGCTGAAGCAGAAGAAGATACTCGAGGCAAAAGAGCATTTCCTCCAGCTCAAGGAAGAGCACGAAGCGAAGGTCAATGAGAAGAACAATCAGCTGCGCGACCGCGAGAACAATGTCCGCGCGAAAGAGACTCAGCTGAACCAGCTTCAGTCCGAACTCGGCCGCCGTCAGCACGACCTGGATTCGCAGAAAGGCCAGCTGAACGCCCAGCGCGAGCAGCTCAGCAAGAAAGAGGCCGAGTGCGCCGCCTTGACGGCCCAGGCGAACAAGCAGCTCGAGACCGTGGCCGGCATGAGCGCCGAAGAAGCGAAGAAAATGCTGGTCGAGAACATGAAAGCTGAAGCCCGCAGCGAGGCGATCTCCTATATCAATGACACAATGGACGAGGCGCGCCTTAACGCCGCCAAGGAAGCCAAACGCATAGTCATCAACACGATCCAGAGGACAGCGACCGAAACCGCAATCGAAAATGCGGTGACCACCTTCCCGATTGAGAACGACGAAGTCAAGGGCCGCATAATCGGCCGCGAGGGCCGCAACATCCGCGCGCTCGAGGCCGCGACCGGCGTGGAGATAGTCGTGGACGACACCCCGGACACGATCCTGCTCTCCGGCTTCGATCCCGTCCGCAGGGAAGTGGCTCGTTTGGCTCTGCATCAGCTGGTCACGGACGGCCGTATCCACCCCGCCCGCATCGAGGAAGTGGTGGCGAAGGTCAGCAAGCAGCTCGAGGATGAGATACTCGAGACCGGCAAGAGGACCTGCATAGACCTGGGAATCCACGGCCTGAATCTCGAACTCGTCCGCCTGATCGGCCGTATGAAATACCGTTCGTCCTACGGACAGAACCTGCTGCAGCACTCTCGCGAGGTCGCGAGCATCGCCAGCATCTTCGCCGCCGAGCTCGGGCTGAATCCCAAGATCGCGAAGCGAGCCGGCCTGCTGCACGATATCGGAAAGGTCAGCACTGAAGACGAAGAGCTGCCGCACGCGCTGCTGGGAGCGAAACTCGCCGAGCAGTACAAAGAGCGTCCGGAGATCGTGAACGCGGTGGGAGCGCACCACGAAGAGATGGAGATGACCACAATCTACGCACCGCTGGTGCTGGTCGCGGACGCCATCTCAGGAGCACGCCCCGGAGCACGCCGCGAGGTGATCGAGAGCTACATCAAGCGCCTCAAGGGCATGGAAGACCTCGCCGCGTCTTACAAGGGCGTGACGAAGTCCTACGCGATTCAGGCGGGCCGCGAGCTCCGCGTGATTGTGGGCGCAGACGAAATCACGGACGAGCAGGCAGCACGCCTCTCCACGGACATCGCACAACGCATCCAGGACGAGATGACTTATCCCGGCCAGGTCAAGATCACTGTGATCAGGGAAACCAGATCGGTCGCTATCGCTAAATAGCGGCGATCATCTTTTCGAACAGGGCGGTCATCTTGCTGGTAGCTTGATTGGCCGCCT
>JAGAAD010000021.1 GCA_017615445.1 Bacteroidales bacterium | reverse complement strand
TTTTCTCGGGAAGACCCCTTAGCTTCTTCATATAAGAGCCGCCCCAGACTCCCTCCAGATAGCAGGGTTTCGCCCTGAAGGGATACTTCACCAGCTGCGCGCAAATGTCTGCAAATGAGGCGAATGGCATCATCTGAAGTTTTGCGCGATCGCTGTCGAGGACAAACCAGTCAAGCGCGCCTTCGGCGAAGAGTTCCTTGCGGAGCTGGACTGCGTTTTCGAAGTCGCAGTAGTAGCAGCGGCGGATGGTGCGGTTGATGATCCCGGTGTGCTCCTTTCCTAAGTTGGCGTACTCGCCGCCGCGGATGCGGAGCATGGTGTTCATCGGGGTGACGTCGAACCAGACCTTCAGGTCGTAGAGCGGCCTGAGGCTCTTTCTGAGGCTGCCGTAACCGTAGACGGCCACTATCTTTCCGGGGGCCTTCTTGGCGGGCAGGGCCTCTTTGAATGCCGCTTCCTTGGCGGGATCGGTCAGGCCTTCGTAGCCGCCGTGGTAGACCCTGCCGTAGAGAAGGGTGGGGTCTATCTTCTTGTCCCAGATGAGCAGGGGATCGATTATGGCGTCTATCTCGGGGCCGCTCTTGAGGGTCTGGGCGGCGTCCACGGCCTCAAGCTGCAGGTCCAGCAGCTCGCACTCGCGGGCCATCAGGCTGATGAACAGGTCCCATTTGGCGGTGGTGTAACCGTCGAAGGCCACAACCACGCCCGCTTTCTTCGCTTTGTCGGCTATGCCCTTCACGAACTGCTTCACCACGTTCGGAGTGCCGCCCGCGATGATGGATTCAAGTGTCTTCTTGCTGAGTTCCGGCCTGTTCACGGCTTTTAAGTCGTGGAACGGGTACGGATTATACATGAAACTCATGGCCTACCTTATATCAAAATATTCAAATCCCATAATTTCGGCGAGGGCCTCGAGCTGAGGGCGCCAGTCGCCGTCCACTATTGCGTAGTGCTGGGTGACGCCAACCTTCAGAACCCTCTCGAAGAGCTCCTTGACGGGCACTTCCGGCTTGAAGATGGTGTGTGAGTATGTGGCAAGCAGGTGCTTCTTGTCGCTCTGAGGGGTGTCTTTCTCGGAGAGGCTCTCCGCCATGAAGGTCACGAGCTTGTACTTGCCATCCTCTTCGTAGAGGCCGCAGACAGTCTTCCTGCCCGGGCTGATGCGATACCAGGCGAACGGGGCTCCTGCATACTTCCAGGAGGTCTTCGCGAAGCGGACGTCGCGCGAGATCACCACATTCTGCTGCCACTCGGGGTCGTTGTGGTCGTTAGGGCCTGCGTGGCCTCCGGCGAAGGTGCCGAAGTCGTCTTCGATGTGGAAGGGCTCGATAAAGTTGACGTTCTTTCCTGTGAGGAGCTTCAAAATATATGTGGCCAGGCCGGCGCCTATGTCGGCTTCGGGCACAAGCACGCTGATGTTCTCGTTGAACCACTGAGGGTAGAAGCCGGCGCGGCAGCCGGCCGTGCGGAATGTCGCAAGGTCTATATCATTGTAGACGTAGCAGTCTATTCCGTTCTTCTCGGCCATTTTCTTGATGGCGAGGGTGGCCTTGAGGCAGCCTATCAGCTTGTCCCATTCCACGTCCGGCATCATCTTGTACTTCGAGGTGAGTTCATTGGCGTAGGCGTTGACTTCCTCGTCCGTGAGGTTCTCGATCTCGATGCCGTAGTCGGAATAGGGGAGATAGCGGATCTCGGGGCCTATCTTGGTGAAGAGGTCGTAGTTGTCGAAATACGTGCTCCACATCGCTTCGTTCATGTTGGCCATGAGGCCCACGGTGCTCTCGCGGAGGATGGCCCTTGCACGGGCGGCCTGAGAGAAGATGCGGACTTTTTCGGTGATCTCCTCGCGGGTGCCGAGCACGGTGCGGACGTTCTTTCGCGGAACGCGCTTGATGCTGCCTGAGCCCTCAAGCGAGCCCACGAGCGTTCCTGCGCAGAGGTAATCCACGAAGTCGTCTTCGTCCAGGGTGGTTTCGAAAGTCATTCTGGGCTTTGCCACATTGCAGAAGATGATGGGCATCTCCGGGCAGTCGCGCAGGAAATGCAGCCATGCGAAATCTTCGCTCCAGGAGAGGAATTCGGCATAGACGAAGTCCACTTTCTGGTCGAAAAACAGCCTGAGCGCTTTCTCGGCGTCTTCGCGTTCGTAGACGATGCCGGGATCCACGAGGTCCAGGAAGTCCATGGTGGCCTTGATTTCCTTCACCACCTTGTCCTTGCGCTCGCCGTAGGTTCCGCGCTTCGGACCGCTCAGGTTCTTGAAACGCGGGGAGGCAATCAGGAGGAGCCCAGCGCGGGCCCTCCGGCTCTTGTCGGTTCTAGTCATTGTTTTGTATTTTGATTTTTGCGTTGTCTTTTTCGTAGTGCTTGCGGCTGACCCAGAGGCAGGCGAGTCCGCAGACAAGCCAGATAACTCCCAGGATGGGGAAGGTGGCGTTAAGGCTGCCCGTCGCCTCCTTGATGAGGGCGAGGACATAGGGCGCGGTCGCGCCCACGGCGAAGCCGGTCATGATCATGGCGCTGGAGCAGCTGGCGTGCAGGTGCTCAGGCGTGACGTCATAGAGCGCGGCATAGATGTTAGCATCGAAGAAGGCCCTGAAGAAGCCCCAGCCTGCGAAGCAGAGGTAGAGCAGCCAGAGGCTGGAGGCCGTGCCCATGAACGGCAGGAAAGCCGCGCCGAGGATGAGGCCTATGCCCTGGATGACCATGCGCTTGCGCGGGCTCTTCGCGGCGAACTTGTCCGAAAGGGTGCCTGCGAGAAGCACGCCCACGAAGGCGGCCACATAGGTCCACAGCATGGAATTGAGGCCCGCCTGGGCGCCGGTCTGACCGAAGTTCTCCTGAAGGAAAGTGGGGACCCAGGTCATGTAGCCGGTGATCACGAAGATGAAACCGCAGAAGCCGATGGTCACCATCAGCGCGGTGGGGGTGGTGAAAACGGTCTTGAAGCCGTCTAATATACTGGGGGATGACGCATCCCCCAAACCCCCTGCGGCCTTTTCACCTTTCCGTATTTCCGGCTGCGCCGTAAATACCCGGTCCGGCCGGTCCGCTGATGCGGACATCGCTTCGCTCAATCCCGCTTGGGGATAGTCTCTCAAACGGAATGCCATGACTGCCGCCCAGATGACTCCGGCGCCGCCGAAGATGTAGAAGGCATACTGCCAGCCGAGATGGTCTCCTATGTAACCGGCGAGCCATCCGGCGAGGATGACTCCCACATAATATGAGGTCTGATGGATGCTCATCGCCCGTGCACGGGTGTCCGTGTGGTACTGGCCCAGCAGGGAATAGTTCACGGGGCCGAAGAAGGCCTCTCCGCCGCCAGTGGCTATGCTCCTGGTCAGGATCAGGAGGAAGACTCCGTTCGCCAGACCGGTGAACATGGTGGCGACGCTCCAGAAGAGGATGCTGAGGGTGGTTACCCATTTGCGCGAGAACTTGTCTCCGACCCATCCTCCGATAGGCACCATCGCCGCGTAGAAGAGGTTGAAGAACACCGCAATCAGGCTCACGGATGTGTCTGTGAGGGCCAGACTGTCCCTGATCTGGGGCAGAACGGAATTGAAGACCTGACGGTCACCCTGGTTGAGAAGATAGGCCACCCATAAGAGCGCCAGCACTTCCCACTTGTACCATTTGGAAGACTCTTTCATCAATAGCTGTGTTATACTGTGGTATTACCGCTTACAAAGTTAATAACATTTAGGGTTTTCACAAATTAATTTTATTAATTTTGTGTATGCACACAATTTCGACCCCCAGACTCAGTCTTTCCCTTCATCTCCCGGCAGACGGATTCTACCTCGGCACCCGTTTCGACCGCGGGGGAGTCTTCGACAGCATCAAGTTCGACGGCCTGGAACTGGCCGGGCGCTGGTTCGAGCGATATGATCCGCGTATGCACGATGCCGTGTGCGGCCCCGCTGAAGAATTCACCGTCCTGCCCGGGCCCGAGCCGGGTCTGCTCCTGAAGATAGGCGTGGGCCTGCTCGAAGAAGACTGGCAGCCTTACGACCGTTTCAAGCTCTACGAGATAGCTGACCCCGGGCGGTGGAGCGTGGAGGCATCAGACAGCACTGTCGCATTCAGGCACTGCCTGGACGGGATTTACGACTACCGGAAGGAGATAGTCCTGACGGGGGAGTCTTCCTTCGAGATCCGCCACACGCTTGAGGCTCTGATTCCCATCGAGACCGAGGTCTACAACCACAATTTCTTCACGATGGGCAGCGAACTGGTAGGGGAGTCGAGGCGTATAGA
>JAGAAD010000020.1 GCA_017615445.1 Bacteroidales bacterium | reverse complement strand
CCGGACGTACCGCAACTCTCGGCCCGCGAAAAAGAAATCTTGGATCTTCTCTCGAAGGGTTATACTGCCCCTGACATCGCCCAGGCCCTCGGCCTAAGCCACGAAACCATCCGTTGGTATCGCAAAAAACTCATCGCCAAGTTCGACGTCTCCAACACCGCCGAACTTATCTCCCTCGCCAAAGAATCCGGGTTGATTTAAGTAAGCAAAATACGAAGCTTAGCCCCTTTTTACCCTTAAGTTTCGACGATTTGCCGAAGCTTCGACCGTTTTTTTCCCTAAGCTTCGATTATTCACCCTCCCGGCACATTTATAGCGAGCGGCAGCAC
The DNA here is from genome assembly GCA_017615445.1 of Bacteroidales bacterium. Next base: position 24,123 of record JAGAAD010000020.1, on the reverse strand, counting down.
ACAACTTGCCGCGCGGAAGATTGCATAAAAACCATAAGGTTTTTTCGGGAATAATGATTATATTTGCGCGATATTGGGTTAGTAGGCAAAAGCGTACCTGAACCTGAACGAAAAAGTATAATCAAAACAAACTCACAATATGTTATCAACAGTACTACAAGTTAGCGCAGAAGCTCTCGAGGGAGCTCCGGTGCAGCAGGAATTATCCATCTCCGTCCTGGAGATGGCGACCAAAGGCGGATGGCTGATGATCGTCCTCGCCGTGCTTTCCGTGATCGCAATCTTCATCTTCGGAAAGAAGTGGTTCCAGATTGCCCAGGCAGGTAAGGTGGACAAGAACTTCATGAACGACATCAGGGACTACATCCACGAAGGAAAAATCAAGTCCGCAATCACCCTCTGCACCAAGTACGACACTCCGGTGGCCCGTATGATCGAGACCGGTATCAACCGCATCGGCAGGCCCCTGGGAGACATCCAGGCAGCAGTGGACAATGTGGGCAACGCAGAGGTCGCACGCCTTGAGAAGGGCCTGCCGTACCTCGCCACCATCGCCGGCGGCGCCCCGATGATCGGATTCCTCGGAACCGTTATCGGAATGGTCCAGGCATTCTTCAACATGAGCAACGCAGGCAGCAATGTGGACATCACCCTTCTTTCGGGAGGTATTTACACAGCTATGATCACCACGGTCGGAGGTCTTATCGTGGGTATCCTCGCCTACTTCGCCTACAACTTCCTCACCGCCAAGGTGTCCGACGTCGTGGCGAAAATGGAGAACACCACCATCCAGTTCATGGATCTCCTGAACGAACCCGCCGAGAAAGAAACCGCAACCGTAGAAGAATAGAAGCATGGCACTCAAAAGAAGCACAAAGGTGGATGCGAACATCTCGATGTCCTCGATGACGGACATCGTGTTCCTTCTGCTTATCTTCTTCCTCGTGACCAGCACCCTCATTAACCCGAACGCCCTGAAGCTTCTTCTTCCGAAGAGCACGGGCCAGGTTAGCGCGAAGCCGACTGTGACGGTGTCGGTCAAGGATCAGGGAGACGAAACATACACATATCACATCAACGGTAATCAGGAGCCCGTCCCGTTCGAGCAGGTGGAGGATCAGCTGGTCCTGCTTCTGCAGACGGACGAGGACCCGACTTTCTCCATCTACTCGGATCAGTCCGTGCCGATCGGAGAGATAGTCCAGATTATGAACATCGCCAAGAGGAACCACTATAAAGTGATTCTTGCGACTTCGCCCGAATAGCAGATGAAAGAGTATCTGAAGAGAAGAAAGCGCAACAACGCGGCCAGCACGGCGACCGGAATAGCGGTCACCGTGGTGCTGCACGTCGCCGCCATTGCCTTCATCTCTTTCCACGGAATGAAATACATCTGGCCGCCGCCCGCAGAGCAGACCTTCCTGATCGACTTCACCACCGAGCAGGAGATCATCCAGCCCAAGTACGGCAAGGAGCCGGTCGCCGAGCAGGTGGACCTCGAGAAGCCGGTGGAGCTGGTCCAGCGCAGCGAGTCGCCCGTGGTGGACAACACCCCGAACGAGACGCCCGCCCAGGAGCCGGACACCTTCGGCGATGTGGAAGTGCCCACCCCGCCGGCGGAGCCCGAGCAGCCGAAGATAGACCCTCGCGCCGCCTTCCCCGGTATGGGCAAGAAGGACAGCAACGCCGGAACGGCGCACGCCGCGCAGGACTCCTCGAACCGCTTCAAGGCCGGCCAGGCAGACGGCAACAGCGCGATCAACGCGATCACGGACGGCCGCTCGAATGCACACCTGCTCGGACGCAGGGTGGACGGAGACCTGATCAAGCCTGATTACAAGCTCCAGGAGAACGGAATAGTGATAGTCACCATCTGGGTGGACGTGTACGGAAACGTGCAGAGGGCCATCCCCGGAGCTCCCGGAACCACGGTAGACGATAAAAATCTATGGAATGAAGCGAGGAACGCAGCGATGCGGACGCACTTCACCAAAGTAACTAATATAACAGCAGATACCCCCCAATTGCAGGAGGGTACGATCACCTACATTTTCAAACTCAAATAACAAATGGAAGAATTTTCTAAAAACGGCCGAAAACTTAGACCACGCAAAACTTCAGGAAATGGTGCACCGCAGCACCGCAGCGAAGGACCCGCCTACAGCACATCAAGGTTCCACCAGCAGGACAGGAACAACAACGGTGGCGACAGGCGCTCATCATACTCATCTGACCGCCCTCATTCAGACAGGCCGCACGGAGACCGCCCTCATGGAGCACGTCCCCAGGGCGACAATGCCCGCAAGGGAGGTTACAACACCCGCGGCAACAACGGCCGCAAGTTCGGCAAGAAGCCGTTCCGCAAGCGCGAGGAGTTCTCGAGAGCTTCGCAGGAGGGCATAGACCGCATGATCAGCCGCAGGCCTCAGGTCTCGGACCAGAGCCGCTACTCAGACAGCGACAACGTCCGCACCCCCATCCGTGAGGAAGTCCGCCTCAACAAGTTCATCGCCAACTCCGGCGTGTGCTCAAGGCGCGAGGCCGACACCCTCATCCAGGCCGGCGTGGTCACCGTGAACGGAGTGGTCGTCACCGAGCTCGGAACGAAAGTCAATGTCTACAAAGACGACGTCCGCTTCAACGGCGAGCGTCTCCGCGGCGAGGAAAAGGTCTACCTCGTGATGAACAAGCCGAAAGGCTATGTCACCACCGCCAGCGACCCTCATGCCGAGAAGACCGTCATGGAGCTTCTCAAGGGCTGCCAGTACAGGGTCTTCCCCGTGGGCAGGCTGGATAAGAACACCACCGGTGTGCTGATGTTCACAAACGACGGCGAGATCGCCGAGCGCCTCACACACCCTTCATACGACAAGAAGAAGATCTACCAGGTTAGCCTGGACAAGCCCCTCACCGAGGAAGACTGCGGTAAGATCCTTACCGGCGTCACCCTCTCGGACGGCGAAGTGAAGGCAGACGAACTCGAGTACATAGACGCCGACGACCACCGCAAGCTCGGAATCGAGATCCACTCCGGCAAGAACAGAATCGTCCGCCGCATCTTCGAAAGCCTCGGCTACGAAGTCCGCGCGCTGGACCGCGTCTACTTCGCCGGCCTGACCAAGAAGGGCCTCAAGAAGGGCGAATGGCGTCAGCTTTCGGAAGGAGAAGTGAACATCCTCAAGATGGGTGCATATGTTTAAGTCCGGTTTCGTCAACATAATCGGCAACCCCAACGTAGGGAAGAGCACGCTGATGAACGCGATGGTGGGCGAAAGGCTCAGCATAGTCACGGCGAAGGCTCAGACCACACGTCACAGGATAATGGGAATAGTGAACGGAGAAGACTACCAGATAGTCTACTCGGACACACCCGGCATCCTCAAGCCCTCGTACCGCCTGCAGGAGGACATGGTGAATTTCGTGGACGCCGCGATAGGCGACGCAGACGTCATCCTCTATGTCACTGACACGGTAGAGAAATCAGACAAGAACAGCGAATATGTGGACAAGCTCAGCAGGCTCGAATGCCCGGTGATAATTGTCGTCAACAAGATAGACATCAGCGAACAGTCAAGGGTGATGGACATCCTCGCCTATTGGAAGGAGAAAGTCCCTCAGGCCACAGTCATCCCGGCCTCGGCCCAGGAGAAGTTCAATCTTGACACCATCCTTGCGACGGTGGTGGAGAAGCTTCCCGAAGCCCCGGCCTGGTACGACAAAGACACCTTCACGGACAGGAACCTGCGCTTCTTCGCATCTGAGATAATCCGCGAAAAGATCCTGCTGAACTACAAACAGGAAATCCCCTACTGCTGCCAGGTGGAGATAGAGAGCTTCAAGGAAGGAGCCGAGAGATACGACATCGGCGCCGTCATCTATGTGATGAGGGAATCCCAGAAGGGAATAGTGATAGGAAAGCAGGGAGCCGGCCTCAAGAAGGTGGGCACTCAGGCCCGAATCGACATGGAGGACTTCTTCCAGAAGAAGGTGTTCCTGAGCATCTATGTGAAGGTGGATCCGGATTGGAGGGAGAACAGAAAAGAACTGCGTAAGTTCGGTTACGAAGATTAGAAGTATGATTGAAGAAAACGAAGATATCATCGAAGAGATCAGCGAGGACGAACTCGAAGCACCAATCGAAGGCGAGGTCGAAGAGTCCGGTAAATACGACCGGCTCCTAGGCAGCGACGCCCAGAAGTTCAAGCTTTCGGGGATGTTCAAGAACTGGTATCTGGACTATGCCTCGTACGTGATTCTGCACAGGGCCGTGCCGCACATCGTGGACGGTCTGAAACCCGTGCAGAGGCGCGTGCTGCACGCCATGTTCAAGATGGACGACGGAGGATTCACCAAGGTCGCGAACATCGTGGGCCAGGCGATGCAGTACCACCCCCACGGCGACGCCAGCATCCTCGGCGCGCTCGTGCAGCTGGGCCAGAAAGGCTTCACCGTGGACTGCCAGGGTAACTGGGGAAACATCCTCACCGGCGATTCGAACGCGGCGCCCCGTTACATCGAGGCGCGCCTCAGCAAGTTCGCCAAGGAGGTGGTTTTCGACCCGAAGATCACGCACTGGATGAATTCCTACGACGGCCGCAACCAGGAACCCACCGAGCTGCCGGTCCGCTTCCCTCTCCTGCTCGCTCAGGGCACGGAAGGAATCGGCGTGGGTATGTCTTCGAAGATACTCCCTCACAACTTCAACGAACTGATCGACGCTTCTATCAGCATCCTCGAGGGCAAGCCCTACGAGCTCTATCCAGACTTCCCCACCGGAGGCTTCGCGGACTGCTCGAAGTATAACCAGGGCCGCCGCGGCGGAATGGTGAAGATCCGCGCCAAGATCGAAAAACTGGACAAGGGCACCCTCGCCATCACGGAAATCCCCTACGGCAAGACGACCGCCCTTCTGACCGAAAGCATACTCAAGGCCAAGGACAAGGGCAAGATAAAGATCAAGAAGATAGATGATATGACCACCGACAAGGTGAACATTATCATCCACCTCCCTGCGGACGTCTCGCCGGACAAGACTATAGACGCCCTCTATGCCTTCACGGACTGCGAGACCACCATCGCCCCGAACGCCTGCGTCATCGTGGACGACAAGCCGCAGTTCCTTTCGGTCCACGACATACTCGAGTACAGCACCGAGCACACCAAAGACCTGCTCCTGCAGCAGCTGCAGTACAGGCTCGGCGAACTCGAGAAAGACTGGCATCTCACCTCGCTCGAGCGCATCTTCTTCGAGAACAAGGTCTACAAGATCCTCGAGCAGGATCAGAAGACCTGGGAGGACCAGAAGAACGACATCCTCGCGCAGATGAAGACCTACGAAGGCGTGCTCCACAAGGAAGTGACGATGGAAGACATCGACCGCCTCGTGGACAAGCCAGTCCGCAAGATCTCCAAGTTCGACGCTAAAGAGCTGGATGCCAAGATCCTCGCCATCGAGGATGAGATGAACAAGGTCCGCAGTAACATAGAAGGCATCGTCCGTTACACTATCGACTGGTTCAAGCAGCTCAAGAAGAAATACGGCGACGCTTTCCCTCGCCTGACCGAACTCACCGGTTTCGAGACCATCGCGGCCAACAAGGTCATAAACAACAACGCGAAACTCTATGCCAACATGGCGGAGGGCTTCGTGGGAATAGGCCTGAAGAGAGAGGAAGGAGTGCAGTTCGTCTGCGACTGCTCGGACATTTCGGAGATTATAGTCATCCGCAAGGACGGAGTCTACAAAGTGACCAAGGTGGAGGAAAAAGCCTTCTTCGGAAAGGACCTCCTCTATGTGGGAATCTTCGTCAGGAACGACGAGCGCACGATCTACAACGTCATCTACCGCGAGGGCAAGAGCTCGGTCTACTACGCCAAGCGCTTTGCAATCACCTCTGTGACCCGCGATAAGGAATACGACATCACCACCGGAGCCGAAGGCTCGAAGATAGTCTGGTTCACCGCCAACCACAACGGCGAGGCGGAGACCGTGAAGATTCAGCTCAGGCCCCGTGCAAAACTCAAGAAGACCTCCTGGGAGTACGACTTCAGCACTCTCGCCATCAAAGGCAAGGCCTCGAGAGGAAATCTGGTGAGCAAGTACCAGATCCAGAAGATAACCCTCAAGTCCGCCGGTGTTTCCACCATTGCTGGCAAGGACATCTGGTACGACGCCTACATCCAGAAGCTCAACGACGAAGAGCGCGGCCAGTACCTGGGCGCATTCGACACCAACGACAAAGTGCTCGCGGTGTTCACCAACGGCACCTTCTACACCACCTCCTTCGACCTGTCCAACAGGTATCAGGGAGAGGTGCTGGTGATCGAGAAGTTCGACCCGGAGAAGACCTACACCGCCCTCTATTACGACGGCGCGGCGAAGGCCTACTACGTCAAACGCTTCTCGTTCATCGTCAGCGACAATAACCCTATGAGTTTCATCGCCGAAGGGCCGAAGAGCAAGCTTATCGGTCTCAGCGACGACCTGCATCCGCAGTACCTCGTCACCTTCGGCGGCAAGCATGCCCACAGGGAGCCCGAGGCGATAGACGCAGAAGCCTGGATAGGCAAGAAGGGAGTGGGAGCGAAGGGCAAGAAATGCCACAACCTGGATGTGAAGAAGGTCGAGTTTATCGAGCCTCTGCACAAACCGGAAGACGATATCAAACCGGAAGAAGAAGGACCGCACGATGTGATTGATCTCGGAACCGATCTGGGACAGGACATCCCGATGGGAGTGGAGATAGACCTCAACGACCTTCCGGAGATAACGATAGAAGAACCGACGCTGTTTTGATACTGACGCTGACAGGATATATGGGCTCCGGCAAGAGCACGACTGGCCTCGCGCTCGCCGGGCTGCTTGGCTGGGAGTTCATAGACCTGGACAGTTACATCGAGGGGAAGATAGGGCGCTCGCCGGAGCGGATAATCGCTCAGGACGGAGAGACGCGGTTCAGGGCAATGGAAGCTGAAGCCCTCAGGGATGTCCTGATAATGCATCAGCTCACTGGCGAGAACCTGGTCCTCGCCTTGGGGGGAGGAACTATAATGACGACCTCGGTCCGCCACCTTATCCTGGAAGACACGCTCTGCGTGTACCTCAGGACTTCGGACGAAGAGCTCCGGAAGCGCCGCACCGAAGGCAGGTGGAATCCCGAGCGCCAGCCGGTCTACGAAATGGCCGCGCTGACAGTCGTCACGGACGGAAAGACTCCGCAGGAAGTTGCAGAGCTGATCCGCGCAGAACTGAAGAAAAATAAAACAGTATAAATGAGCAACAAAGAGAGCATTTGGAAAGTCCGGGAAGCCGCCGACCCGCAAAAGGTTGAGCGTCTCAGCGCGGAGGTGGGCATCGACAAGGTGCTTGCAGACCTCCTCGTGAAGAGAGGCGTGGAGACCTTCGAGCAGGCCCGCCAGTTCTTCCGTCCAAGTCTCGACAACATCCACGACCCCTTCCTGATGAAGGATATGGACAAGGCTGTGGACAGGCTGGACAAGGCCATCGAAGGCAGGGAGAAGATTCTGGTCTACGGCGACTACGATGTGGACGGAACCACCGCCGTGGCGCTGCTCCACTCTTTCCTCAGCAGGTTCACCACCGAGGTGGACTTCTACATCCCCGACCGCTATGACGAAGGCTATGGTGTTTCGCAGAAAGGCATAGAATGGGCCGCCGCGAACAATGTCAAGCTGATAATCACGGTGGACTGCGGCATTAAGGCAATCGAGAAGACCGCGCTCGCAAAGAGCAAGGGAATCGATATGATCATCTGCGACCACCACCTTCCGGACGAGACACTCCCGCCCGCAGTGGCCGTGCTCGACCCCAAGCGCGAGGACGACTCCTACCCGTTCGACGACCTGTCCGGCTGCGGCGTGGGCTTCAAGCTCGCGCAGGCCTACAGCATACGCCATGGGATCGAGTTCGAGACGCTGCTGCCGCTGCTGGACCTGCTGGTAGTGAGCATAGCCTCGGACCTGGTCAGCATGGTGGGCGAGAACCGCGTGCTCTCGCACTTCGGTCTGAAGTGCCTCAACGAGTCGCCGCGCCACGGTCTGCACGCGATGATCGAGCTGTCCGGGCTGGAGCTCGGGCACATCACCGTGGACGACATAGTCTTCAAGATCGGCCCGCGCATCAACGCAGCCGGGCGTATGGAGACCGGCCGCCTCGCCGTGCAGCTTCTGACCGCGCCGGATAAGGAAACGGCCATCCGAATCGGCGAGCAGATCAACGAAAACAACAACGAGCGCAAGAATATAGACCGCGAGATCACCCAGGAAGCGCTGGATATGGTGGAGAACGGCCAGTGCATAGCCTCGAAGAACGCGACCATAGTCTACAACCCGAAGTGGAACAAGGGTGTGGTCGGAATTGTGGCTTCGCGCCTGGTGGAGGCCTACTACAAGCCCACGGTGGTGCTCACGAAATCCAACGGCTTCGTGACCGGGTCCGCCCGCAGTGTGGCCGGCTTCGATCTCTACGCGTCCATCGAGAACTGCGCGGACCTGCTCGAGAACTTCGGCGGCCATGTCTATGCCGCAGGCCTCACCATGAAGGAGGAGAACCTGCCCGAATTCGCACGCCGCATGGAGGAATTCATCGAGGGCAAGATCACGGACGACATGCTCACCCCGGTGGTGGATATCGACGCCCGCATCGACCTCGCGCAGATCACCCCGAAGTTCTTCCGCATCCTCAAGCAGTTCCAGCCCTTCGGCCCCGGCAACGCCAACCCGGTGTTCGAGACGGACGCCGTCTGCGACGAGGGCAGCGGACGCAAGGTGGGCGCCGGCGGGCTGCATCTGAAGCTCGACCTCATTCAGGAGGACTACTCGCGCGCCATCCCGGCCATCGCATTCAACATGGCGGACAAATACGAGTACATACGTCACGGCAATCCGTTCGACGTGTGCTACACGATAGTGGAGAATTATTATCGCGGAAACAGCACGATTCAGCTCCGCGTCAAGGACATTAAAGAAAGAGAAGACATTATATAATATGGTACAGGAATTCAGTGAACAGGAATTGATCAGGAGGGAGTCGCTGGCGAAGCTCCGTGAACTCGGAATCGAGCCCTACCCCGCCGCCCTTTATCCGGTGAACACGAACGCCGCAGAGATTGCGGCCGGTTTCGACCCGGAGAAAGGAAACTTCCAGGAAGTGTGCATCGCCGGCCGTCTGATGAGCCGCCGCATTATGGGCGCCGCGTCGTTCGGAGAACTTCAGGACGAGAGCGGACGCATCCAGATATATGTTAAGAGAGACGAGATCTGCCCCGAAGAGGACAAGACCATGTACAACACTGTGTGGAAGAAACTCCTCGACATCGGTGATATAATCGGCATCAAGGGCTTCGCGTTCTTCACCCAGACCGGACAGCTCAGCGTCCACGCCAAGGAGCTTACCCTCCTGAGCAAGTCGCTGCGCGTGCTGCCCATCGTGAAGGAACTGGACGGCCAGGTGTTCGACGCCTTCACCGATCCGGAGATGCGCTACCGCCAGAGGTATGTGGACCTGATCGTGAACCCGCAGGTGAAGGAGACCTTCATCAAGAGGGCTCAGATTATCGCCACTATGCGCGAGTACTTCAACGAAGCCGGCTGCCTCGAGGTGGAAACTCCTATCCTTCAGAGCATACCCGGCGGCGCCACCGCACGTCCGTTCATCACTCATCACAACGCACTTGATATTCCCCTCTATCTTCGTATCGCCAACGAGCTCTATCTGAAGAGGCTCATCGTGGGCGGTTACAACGGAGTCTATGAGTTCGCAAAGGACTTCCGCAACGAAGGTATGGACAAGACCCACAACCCGGAGTTCACCTGCATGGAAATCTATGTGGCCTACAAAGACTACATCTGGATGATGGAGTTCGTGGAGAAGATGCTCGAGAAGATTGCGCTGAAGGTAAACGGCACCACAAAGGTTTCGATTGCCGGAAACGAGGTCGATTTCGCCGGTCCTTACCGCCGTCTTCCCATCCTTGATGCAATCAAGGAATACGCGGGAGTGGACGTGAAGGGAATGGAAGAGCCCGAGCTTCGCGCGACCTGCAAGAAGCTTGGTGTGGAGATCACTCCTTCGATGGGCAAGGGCAAGCTTATCGACGCCATCTTCGGCGAATTCTGCGAGAAAAACCTGATTCAACCTACCTATATAATCGACTATCCGGTGGAGATGAGCCCGCTGACAAAGCGCCATCGCACCGATCCCACCCTCACCGAGAGGTTCGAGCTGTTCGTCTGCGGCAAGGAACTGGCCAACGCCTACTCCGAGCTCAACGACCCCATCGACCAGTTCGAGAGGTTCCAGGAACAGGCGGCGCTCAAGACGAAAGGCGACGACGAAGCCATGTACATAGACATGGACTTCGTCCGCGCGCTTGAGTACGGCATGCCGCCCACCTCGGGCCTCGGAATGGGAATCGACCGCCTGACCATGTTCATGACGGGCCAGACAGCCATCCAGGATGTGCTGTTCTTCCCTCAGATGAAACCGGAAAAGGCCCTCGGCGGCGAGAAATCAGAGAAGGCCGAGTAGAGCCTGCGCTGCGGCGTCACGCTTGGCGTCAGAGATCTTGGAAGAGTTGTGGTTAGCGATTAGCTCCGCAACTCTTTCTTGTGCTCCGAGGTAGGTGTAGCTCAGGGCCAGCGCGCCGCCAAGGAGCGCGGTCACGGGCAGGCCGGCGTTCAGCTGCGTCACGATCCACGCGACCGACGCAGCGTTCATGGCCGTGCTGACCGCGCCCTCCCCCGGCGCGCCGGCATAGACATAACCGGCAGGCACGAGGAGGGTCAGGACCATCCCCACCCAGTCTTTCTTCAGTTTAGGCTCCACATAGTTAGTCTCCACGCCCAACTCCTCCAGGTAGCTGAGCGAGGCATCATAGTCTCCGGCGAGGAAGGCCAGCAGCGACTTCTGCAGGATGACATCCGAACGAAGGTCCGCCTTCACGGCGTACAGGCGCATGCGTTCCAACGTCTGGAGCGCTTCTTTGTAGAGCCCGGCCTGTTTGTAGAGCTCCGCCTTGGAGAGCAACGCCTGATTGAGCTCATAAGGGCCGGGAGCCTCGAAGACAATGCGCTCACACTTCGCCGCCTCGAAAAGCAGCGAATCCACCGCGTCCTGCGCCCTGCCGCTATTGCAGATTGCGAATAGGAACGTGGAGATTAAACACAATAGTGCTGTTCTGCGCATCTCTTAAATGGTCGTTGTATATGCCCACGGACATGTAACTGCCGTAGATGTTTCCTATGTAGAAAAGTGAACCGAGGGTGCCGAAGGCTATCGTCCGCCAGTCTTTGGGGCCTTTCTTCACCCAGCATTCCGCCGTGAGGCCGGCGAAGATGCCCACAGTGAAGAACGCCGCGAAGCCTTCGTCCTTGCGTCCGGCATAGAACTTCCCCGCCCCGGGGATCACTGCGGACATAAGGCCGGCCAGCGCCGGGCTCTTCTGCTTGCGGTTGTAACGGTCTTCGTAGATCTTGCCGAAGATGTTCTCCCCTTCGGCGAGGGAGTAGTCTGAGTAGGTGAAGTTCTTCGCTGCCTGCTCGTAGGCCTGCCTGTCGTTCAGAAGGAGGCTGAAGGCGGCTAGTTCATAGTGTTTAAGTTCGGAAGGCTGCGCGGCTGAAATCAGTTTGAGGCCGTCAGCATAGTTTCCCAGATAGGCCTGAGACACCGCTCCGAAATAAAGACCTTTTTCGTAGTACGGTGAACCGGCCGGGATCTTCGCGAAGCTCTCTGTGGCGAGATCCAGCTTTTTCGCGGTGTAGAGCGTGAGGCCCTTCAGGTAATCCAGGGTGTCGGACGGCGCATAGTGGCTGCCGTCTATCCACGCGATTGCGTCCCTGGTCAGGTTGTTCCCGATCAGATAATCGATGAACTCGATGTCCTTCCCTATCTGGGCTTTCGCGCCGATGCAGGCAATCAGCAGGGCTGCGAGCGTGAGGATGCGTTTCATTGCTTGCCGCGCCTTCTCCTGTAGGCTTGCGTTCCTTCGTGGACCTTGCCGTCGGCGCCCTTGAGCGGGAAGGCGGCCGTGCCTATGTAGGTGCAGCGGGTCAGGCGATCCAGGGTGGATAGGGTTCCGCGAACGGGGCCGAGGTCTTTGACGGCCTGCGGGAAGAAGTCCACGCACTCGGGCTCGTAGTAGCAGCGGCCGCGCATCTGCTGCCTTATGAGATGGTAGATTTTGTGCTCGCTGGTGTCCTTTGCCGGCTGCTTTTCGAGCGCCTGCCGCACGAGTTCACGGTCCGTCCGGCCCTGGGCCGGCGCGGGAACTGCCGCCAGAAGGAGCAGGGTTAGCAGGCACAGGCGCGTTTTCATCAGCGCAGTTTCTGGGTGGCGCCAGTCATGTCCAGCGGGATTGCGTCCGCGGGCACCTGGAAATCGAACATGGAGTCTTCGCCATCCACCTTGAGATTGGAATAGACGGTCCGGACGACCGTGCTGTCTTTCGGCGAATTGTAGCTGATCTGGGTCAGCCGGTGAGGGAAGGGCACATAGCCCACCTGCGAGTAGCGCGTGTAGTAAACCTTGGTCTGGATGTGGCCGTCCTCGGTCAGAGTCGCGCTGTAGACGGGAAGATAATCCTTGCCGTAGACTATCTCAGTGTACGGAGGCATCGTGGGGTCCATGCATTTGAAGGTTTTCTTCATCATGCCGTCTTCCACATATTCCGTCTTCTGGAGTTTGTAGCCATAAAGGCCCACTCCGAGGTCCTCGATGCGGCCAAGCAGGAAGATGGTGAGGAGTTCGTCCTTCGAACTGGTCAGCCCCTGGTTGTCCACATAGACCTCCTTTGTCTTGGGGAAATAGTATTTCGACTCTCCGTTTATGTTTGTTTGGAGCACATACTGGAGAGGACGGTCGCAACAAACCACCAAGCGTCCATTGTTGGTACAATAGACGCTTTTAGTGGTTGTCACCACGCTTTTTCCTGTCACTGTCTTCACTTCCACATCCGCGCTTACTCGGCGCTGGCCATAGGCCGGGATGCAAAGCAGAAAAAGCAGTGCGAGGAGTGCGTGAGAGGGTTTTTGCATTAGATGAGGTCTGCCCACATCAGCCAGCGGCCGTTGTTGCAATACTGACCGATGTTGTCATCCAGGACACCGATGAGCAGCATTACCCAGTCGATCACATAGACCACGCCGAAGCCTGCGCCGGTCACGATGTTAAGGATTACCGCGAGAATCGATGTTCCCATGTACATACGGTGGATGGCGAGCCAGCCGGTAACAGGGACGAGAGCGAGAAGGAATGCGATGACGGGCTGTGCACCGTTTCCGATGTGGATCGTCACGTCTGTTGCTCCCTGAGCTTCCATCATAGCGGGAGAAACTTCCTCCGCCATTTCGATCATTGCATCAATCGACTGCTCGTCGATGGTGTAAGAAGCAGCCTGAGCTGCAATGCCGAGTCCGAGGACTGCGACGAGGGTAAGAAGAACTTTTTTCATTGGTTTTGTTGATTTGGTTTTAATTAACGTGAAACAAATATAATAATTTTTTTCGACAATCGGTTTCCGGCGAGATTTCGGGCTTTTTCTCGCCGGGTTGACACTTTTTGCCCCGTTCGGCGAGATTTCGGCCATTTTCTCGCCGGATTGACAGTTTTAGGCCAGTTCGGCGAGTTTTCGGGCATTATCTCGCCGGAAACAAGTTATTGACGATGCTATTGTCGATTTTCAGTATGCGACTGATCTGTTTGTTACCCGCGTTATACTCATAGTGAAGTGTCTTGGCCATATCCACTTTCGCATCACTTGACAACTGAGCTGGCGATAATCTGTATTTCTTCATTGATAACGCGAATACCGTTGAATATAGTTCATCATCGGTGTAAAATATCCTTTCTCCTATCTCTTTCGCAATTAGTTTCTGACTCTCCACATTTTTTGAGAGGCAATTGAAATAATGGCTCGCATTCCTGAAGAGCCGTTCTCCGCTATCGATATCGCAAAAACATAGTGGACTGATTTGGCCTTGGACAGTATAGACAGGCGCTGATATCGCACGACCGACATGCGTTTTCACTATTCTTTCGATAGTCGCGTTGCTCGCAGTTTTTCTCTCAAGTTGATACAAATCTCTGGCCGCAGGATTGAAGTAGAAGGAATTGGCACCATATGGATACGAGAACGGACTGAAGTCAGGGCAAACCAGGAATCCGTTTCTGTTGTTATAGACGGTAACATTCCTTGCGTCATTCAATGTGGTGATTTGTCTCAGGCTACATTCGAAACCTGTTAGCGCATCCTGCCTGCCATCGTCTCTCAACGCTCTGGAAAGGATTGATTTAAACAACGCGAAAAAATCCATGATTTGCTGCTCCTCTCCGGCCAACGTGACATGAAGATGGTTGCTCATCAATTCGAATGTGAGAACACGAATTTGTGGACAAAGAAGAACTGCTATCCCAAAGGCCCACATTCCCTTCTGGAATTCTGCTGCATTGCGAAAGATTATGGTATTGTTTTCCGATGTGAAAAGGTGCCAGCACTTGCCAAGTTCGGAAAAGACTATTTCGCAAATGCGTTCGGCTTCAGAGAAGTTGTTCATAAAGATAAAAGTTTGGTTACTCCACAAATATAATAGGTTTTCGGCGAGATCCGAGCCGATTTCTCGCCGAAACGCCACTATTTACCCGTTTCGGCGAGATTTCGGGCTTTTTCTCGCCGGATTTCTGGCTTTTGCCCATTTCGGCGAGATTTCGGCCATTTTCTCGCCGGATTACGCTAGAGCGCCGAGGCGATCGCCTCCGTGTCGGGCGCTTCGCCTGTCATCAGCCCGTAGCCGAGAATTGCCTGGGCCTTGAGCCACTGTTCGCCGGAGATGTAATGGTCCACACCGGGAAGATCTGAGCAACAGGGGGTGAGATAGTTTGCCTCGAGAAGATAGCGGCATTTGATGTTCTCAATACCAGAAACGGCTTTCGGCAAAGCATATACTATTAGGTCAGCTGCGACGGGGTTGTACCGGAAAGCGAAATCGTGATGCCTGAATGATGTTTTCAGACCGGCTGAGAGGCAGGCGTCGAAGGCTGCGCGGCCGGCGCCGCCGAGGCCGATGACGATAGCCGAGCGAATGTCCAATCCGTCGATCAGCTTCCGCACCGCGAGGACGTCCGAGTTGAAGGCCTCGACCGAGCCGGCAGGGGTTTTCACCAGAATATTCGCGGCGCCGATGCGGTCGACGTCGGGGCTGCGCCAGTCGGCGCAGTCGGCGGCGGCGCACTTGTGCGGCGCGGTGACATTGACTGCCTTGAAGTCCTCAGAGATGAAGCGCTTGAACGCTTTGTCGAAGTCTTCTTCCTCGATTATTTCGTAGGGATAGCGCCCGCCGTAGGCCGCGGCGAAAAGCGCGGGGCTCTTGGACCCGGCCGCAGGATTCCCTATGAGCCCGAACTTAGGCATTGCGCTGGCGGACAGCTTCGAAAAGGAGGATGGCCGCGCTGACGGAGACGTTCAGCGAATCGAGGCGGCCGAGCATGGGGATGCGTATGTGCGCATCTGCGGCCTTGCGCCAGATGTCGGTCAGGCCGGTGGATTCCGTGCCCATGACGATGGCGACCCCGCATTTCATGTCGCTGTCGTAGTAGAGGTCCGAATCCTGGAGCTGCGCGGTCAGGATCTTGATGCCGTGCGCTTTCAGGAATTCTATGCATTCGGCAGAACTGCAGGCGACGCAAGGGACCGTGAAGATAGCGCCTATCGAGCTGCGGATGAGGTTGGGGTTGTAGAGATCCGTCCACGGATCGCAGACTATCACAGCATCTGCCCCCGAAGCGTCTGCGCTGCGAAGCACTGCGCCCAAATTGCCGGGCTTCTCCACGCTCTCCAGAACGACGATGAGCGGATTCTCGCTCAACTTAAGGTCTGCCAACCCGATGCTCTTGGTCCGCACCTCGGCAATCAGCCCTTCGGTGCCGGAACGGTATGCTATCTTTTCGTAGACTTCGGCGGAGACGTCAAATATCTTTGTCCCTTCGGGAACGTCCAGAGGAGTATTGGTAATGGACGGGCAAACGAAGATCGTGTCGATCTCATACCCGGCCTCGATGCAATGCTCGATCTCCCGGCGTCCTTCCACCACGAACAAACCCTCCGAGCGACGCTCGGAAGACTTCTGCTGGAGGGCCAGCAGTTTCTTGATCTTGGTGTTCTGGGCGCTGGTGATGATTGATGGTTCCGACATTAGCATTATTATTGTCCTGTGATATACACTAATCCCATAGTATATGAAAAATCCGTAAGGGGCAAAAAGCAAAGACGTATAACTATAGTAGGGGGATTGTTTGTTGGAAATAATTCAATCGTATAGGAAAAATCATCAATTCTAATAAGTTTGAAATAATCAGTTTCGACTGGGTTAACAATGACAGCTTCTTCATTAATATCATAATATGTCTTTGATATTAAAGGAATCGTTTTATCAGAAAACTCGATTTCAAAATGGCCAAGCGCCGTCTCTATTGACGTAGTAAAGGAGGCCACCAGGCCGGTGGTTTTCATATAAGAAAACTGACTATCTGGAATGATAGTAATTAGTTTATCAGAGGGAGACACTATATCAACTTCAGCTTCATTAATCTCTTGCAGTACTTCTTTGTGTGGAGCAGAACAGGAAGCATCTAATAACAAGATGCTGAGCAACAACAATTTACAACTATTCCTCATCACTATATATATCGTATATGTATTGATAGAAGACCACAAGAATATTTCATGATCTAGAAATAATTACATCAAGTAAAGTTCCACCGGGCAGTGGTCCGAGCCAAAAATCTCATTATGAATGTCCGTGCTGACTATGCGCTCGCGAAGAGCTTCGCTCACGAGGAAATAGTCTATTCTCCAACCGACGTTCCTTTCGCGTGCGGCCATACGGTAGGACCACCAGCTGTACTTCTCTTCGGAAGGATGCTGGAAGCGCCAGGTGTCCACCAGCCCGCTGCCAAGAAGTTCGGTCATCTTGCCGCGCTCCTCGTCAGTGAAGCCGGCGTTCATATGGTTGGTCGCCGGGTTCTTCAAATCGATTTCTTCGTGCGCCACATTCATGTCTCCGCAGACCACTACCGGCTTCGGCAAACCAAGCAAGTAGGCCCTGAACGCATCTTCCCACCGCATGCGGTACTCCAGCCTGCGAAGCCCGTCCTGCGAATTGGGGACATACACGTTGACCAGATAGTAGTCTTCGAATTCAAGGGTGACGACCCTGCCTTCATGGTCATGCTCGTCCACCCCGATGCCGTACGAGACACTCAGGGGATGGACGCGGGTGTAGATGACAGTGCCGGAATAACCGGGTTTGTCGGCGTAGTTCCAGTAGGATTCATAGCCGAGAAACTCGAGGTCTATCTGGCCGGCCTGCAGCTTCGTCTCCTGCAGGCACACGCAGTCTGCGTCCAGTTGCTCGAAGATGTCCGCGAAGCCTTTGCCCGCGACAGCCCGAAGGCCGTTCACATTCCAGCTGATGAATTTCATTACAGGCTCCATTCGACACCGTCTTTGGTGTCCTTAACCTTGATTCCGAGTGCTGCGAGAGAGTCGCGGATGTGGTCCGAAGTCGCCCAATCCTTGGCGGCCTTGGCCTTCGCCCTCTCCTCGAGGACCATGTCCATCAGGCCTTCGATCACCTTCGAACCCGCGCCGGCGCCTTCGTCGTCGCGAAGACCGAGCACGCCGAACACCACGTCGTCGAAGAGCTGCACGAGAGTCTGGATATCGCCCTCGCTGAGCTTGATGCTGCCGGCCTTGGCGCTATTGATGATGCGGACAGCCTCGAAGAGCTGCGAGACCGTGCCGGGAGTGTTCATGTCATCGCACAGAGTGTCGTAAACTCCTTCGAAAACGGCCTTGACCTCGGGCGTGGTCGCCGGGCAGGCGTCCGGAGCTACACCGAAGGCTTCTTCGCCATAGGCGTACTGAGGCTCCTTGCGGCCGGCCATGGCGTAGAGGTCGCGGGCGGCCTGCATAAGGCGCGCGAGTCCCTTCTCGGCGGCCTGCAGGGCTTCGTTCGAGAAGTCCAGCGTTCCGCGGTAGTGCGCCTGGAGTATGAAGAAACGCACGGTCATGGGGGCATAGGCCTGCTCGAGCTTGGGGTGCGTGCCCGTGAACATTTCGGGCAGCGTGATGAAGTTTCCGAGCGATTTGCCCATCTTCTGGCCGTTGATGGTGATCATGTTGTTGTGGACCCAATAATGCACGCCCTGCGTTCCGCGGCTGGCCACATTCTGCGCGATCTCGCATTCGTGGTGCGGGAACATCAGGTCCATGCCGCCGCCGTGGATGTCGAACTCCTCGCCGAGGTACTTCTCGCCCATGACCGAGCACTCGAGGTGCCAGCCCGGGAATCCCTCGCTCCATGGAGACGGCCAGTGCATTATGTGCTCCGGCTCGGCCTTCTTCCAGAGGGCGAAGTCGTACGGGGCGCGTTTGTCTCCCTGTCCGTCCAACTCGCGCGTGCCCTCGAGGGTGTCCTCCAGGTTGCGGCCGCTGAGGATGCCGTAGTGATGGTCTTTGTTATATTTCTGCACGTCGAAGTAGACGCTGCCGTTGCTTATGTACGCGTAGCCGGCGTCCAGGATCTTCTTCACTGCCTCGATCTGCTCGATGACATGGCCGCTGGCGCGTGGCTCGATGCTGGGCGGGGCGACGTTCAGCAGCCTCATCGCTTCGTGGTAGCGCAGAGTGTAAGTCTGCACCACTTCCATCGGCTCGAGCTGCTCCAGGCGCGCTTTCTTCGCGATCTTGTCCTCGCCCTCGTCCGCGTCGTGCTCCAGATGACCCACGTCCGTGATGTTGCGCACATAGCGCACTTTGTATCCGAGATGCCTGAGGAGCTTCGCCAGCACGTCGAAGGTCACGCCCGGGCGGGCATGGCCCAGATGCGCATCACCGTAGACCGTCGGCCCGCAGACGTACATT
This sequence comes from Bacteroidales bacterium, assembly GCA_017615445.1. Next base: position 5,185 of record JAGAAD010000020.1, on the reverse strand, counting down.
CCCGCGCGGCCGGGGTTGATGGGCTTGAAGACTTCCTTCTGATGCGACAGAGTATTTGTAAGTCGTAAAACTCTCATATTCAGAATTTTCTTAAGAAACAATCCAGGGTGTTCTCCAGCAGCGAGCAGACCGTCATAGGGCCTACCCCGCCGGGAACGGGAGTGATGACGGACGCCTTCGGGGCCACGGCATCGAAGTCCACGTCGCCGCAGAGCTTGCCGTCCTCAGTGCGGTTGATGCCCACATCGATCACCACCGCGCCCTCGCCGACCATCTCCGCCCGCACGAACTTCGGACGGCCTATCGCGGCGACAAGAATCTCCGCCTGCCGGGTGACTTCAGCGATATCCCGCGTCCGCGAGTGGCAGATAGTCACCGTGGCGTTCGCGTTCAGCAGCAGCTTCGCGATCGGCAGGCCGACTATGTTGCTACGGCCGATTACCACGGCCCGCTTGCCAGCCGGGTCCACGCCCGCCGCCTCGAGTATGCGCATTATTCCGCGCGGGGTACAGGCCACGGCGTGCTCACGTTCGATCGCGGCGTTGTCCTTGCCGAGCCAGAGCTCCGCCACATTCGCCGGATGGAATCCGTCCACGTCCTTCTCGGGCAGGATCGCCCGCGTGATCTTCGATTCGTTCAGGTGCTTGGGCAAAGGCAGCTGGACTATAATTCCGTCCACCTTCGGGTCAGCATTCAACTTCTCCACCTGAGCCAGGACCTCCTGCTCCGTGCTATCAGCAGGGAGGCGGATCTCGATGCTCTCGAATCCGGCCTTCTCGCAGGACCTTTTCTTATTGCGAACATACACCTGGCTCGCCGGATCGTCTCCGACCAGCACAACTGCCAATGCGGGCACTCTGCCGTACTTCGCCGGGAACTCTTTTACTTGCTCTGCCATCCGGGCGATTATGCCCTCCGCCAGTTCTTTTCCACTGATAGTCATATGTTCTGCTAAGATAACAAAAAATAATAGCTGCCCGGCGAGAAAATGGCCGAAATCTCGCCAAAACGTCCCAAAATCAGCAATCCGGCGAGAAAATGGCCGAAATCTCGCTGAAACGGGCAAAAACCAGCAATCCGGCGAGAAAATGCCCTAAATCTCGCCAGAAACCAATTAAAAAAGGGACCGGCTGAAAAGTCGGTCCCTTTGGTTTTGGTGGCTTTGCGCCGAGATTACAGTTCGTTGAGCTCATCAACCGTCTCGTCACCGCGACCGACCACGATATCCTGGTAGTCCTTGAGACCGGTACCTGCCGGGATGAGGTGACCGCAGATGACGTTCTCCTTCAGACCCTCGAGATGATCCACGCGACCGCGGATTGCGGACTCGCTGAGCACCTTGGTGGTCTCCTGGAAGGAGGCGGCGGAGATGAAACTGTTCGTGCGCAGAGCAGCGCGGGTGATACCCTGGAGGATCAGAGTGGCGGTGGCAGGCCTTGCGTCGCGCGCGACCATCACCTGGAGACCCTGCCTTTCGAGGGAATCATTTTCGCTGCGGAGCTCACGTGCTCCGATAATCTGGCCTTCGGTGTACTTCTCAGAAGCGCCGGGGTTCTCGATGACAAACTTGCCGTAGATGGCGTCGTTGACGTCCATGAAGTGCATCTTGTCCACGAGTTCCTCGTCCAGGAATTCGGTGTCGCCGGGGTTGGTGATCTGCACCTTGCGCATCATCTGTCGAACGATGATCTCGAAGTGCTTGTCGTTGATCTTCACACCCTGAAGGCGGTACACAGCCTGAACCTCGTTCACGATGTATTCCTGAGCCTTGACGGGGCCGAGGATGCGGAGGATGTCGCTAGGCGACACACCGCCGTCTGACAGCGGAGTACCGGCCTTGACATAATCATCTTCCTGCACCAGGATCTGTTTGGTCAGAGGAACGAGATAACGCTTCTCAAGTCCTGAGCGGTTCTTGACGATGATCTCGCGGTTACCCCTCTTGATGGTTCCCATGATGACCTGACCGTTGATTTCGGAGAGGGTTGCAGGGCTTGCCGAAGGGTTGCGGGCCTCGAAGAGTTCTGTGACTCGAGGGAGACCTCCCGTGATATCGTTTGCCTTACCGAATGCGCGAGGGATCTTGATGATCACATCACCGACCTTGACGTCTGCACCGTCCTCAACCATAACGTGTGCTCCCACAGGGAGGTTGTACTGCTTGAGGATGTTGCCTTCTGCGTCCACGAGGTCTACGGCAGGGTTCTTCGTCTTATCCTTGGACTCGATAATAACTTTGTCGTTCGAGGCGGAGAATTCGTCGGCGGCGTCCTTGCGGAAGGTAACGCCTTCGACCAGATTCTCGAAGCGGAGCTTACCGGCAGTCTCCACGATGGTGGTCGCGTTGTAAGCGTCCCATTCGCAGATTCTGTCACCCTTCTTCACCTTGTCGCCATCCTTGAAGTACAGAACTGATCCGTAGGGGATGTCGTAGTGAGAATAGGTCATGCCGGTGGTGGCGTCCACGATGCTGAGCTCGGTCATACGGCCGACAACCACAGTCTCGAGGCCATTCTCGCCCTCGCGCTCGATGGTACGGAGCTCCTGGAACTTCAGGACGCCGTCGTACTTCGAATCGATGCTGGAATCTGCTCCGGCCGAAGATGCGGTACCACCGACGTGGAAGGTACGCAGCGTCAGCTGGGTACCAGGCTCACCGATACTCTGTGCAGCGATAACGCCCACGACCTCTCCCTTCTCAACCATACGGCTGGTGGCGAGGTTGCGGCCGTAGCACTTGGCACAGACGCCCTTGCGGCTTTCGCAGGTCAGAACCGAACGGATCTCCACGCTCTCGATCGGGAGCTTGTCGATAAGCTCGGCTGCTGCCTCGCGAATCTCATCACCTGCGTGGACGATAAGCTCGCCCGTGAGCGGGTTGATGATGTCGTGCACGGAGGTGCGGCCCAGAATCCTCTCACCGAGAGACTCGACCACCGAATCCTTGTCCTTGATGGCGGTTGCCACAAGGCCACGGAGAGTGCCGCAGTCTTCTTCGTTGATGATCACATCGTGCGACACGTCCACCAGGCGGCGGGTCAGGTAACCTGCGTCCGCAGTCTTAAGGGCGGTGTCGGCCAGACCCTTACGGGCACCGTGGGTTCCGATGAAGTACTCGAGCACCGTCATTCCTTCCTTAAGGTTGGAGATGATCGGGTTCTCGATAATGTCTGCGCCGGAACCGCCGGCCTTCTGCGGCTTGGCCATAAGGCCACGCATACCGCAGAGCTGCTTGATCTGCTGGGTGCTGCCTCGAGCACCGGAATCCAGCATCATGAACACGGGGTTGAAGCCCTGCTGGTCTGCGGAGATCTGCTTGCCCACGATCTTCGTGAGGTCGTTGTCCACAGCCGACCAGAGGTCGACCACCTTGTTATAACGCTCCTGGTTTGTGATGAAGCCCATCGCGAAGTTGCCCTTGATCTCGTCGATCTTTTTGTAGGCGTTCTCCACGAGAGTCTTCTTTTCCTCAGGGATGATCACATCGCCGAGGTTGAAGGAGATACCTGCACGGAAGGCCTGGTAGTAACCGAGGTTCTTGATGTCGTCCAGGAACTGCGCGGTACGGGTCACACCGGTGTTCTTGATAACATTGGTGATTATCGTACGGAGCTGCTTCTTTCCGATCAGTTCGTTCACGAACGGAACCTCGTCCGGCACATACTGGTTGACCATGATGCGGCCGGCGGTGGTTTTCACCATCTCGAAGCCCTTGCTCGCGTCGTTCTTGTCCTTCGGAAGACGGACATTGACGAGAGCGTGCATTTCTATCTTCTTGTTGTCGAGTGCAATGATCACATCCTCGGGGCCATAGAAACTCAGACCTTCGCCGAGGGCGCCGGGGCGCACCTTGGTGATATAGTACAGTCCGAGAACCATGTCCTGCGAAGGCACCGTGATAGGGGCGCCGTTCGCCGGGTTAAGGATGTTCTGCGATCCGAGCATCAGAAGCTGTGCTTCCATCACTGCGGCATTGCCGAGCGGGAGGTGCACTGCCATCTGGTCTCCGTCGAAGTCGGCGTTGAAAGCCGTACATGCAAGCGGATGGAGCTGGATTGCTTTTCCCTCGATCATTCGGGGCTGGAAAGCCTGGATACCGAGTCTGTGCAGGGTAGGTGCACGGTTAAGCAGCACCGGGTGTCCCTTCATCACATTCTCGAGGATGTCCCAGATAACGGGGTCTTTCCTGTCCACGATCTTCTTCGCGCTCTTGACCGTCTTCACGATGCCGCGCTCGATGAGCTTGCGGATGATGAACGGCTTGTAGAGCTCGGCCGCCATGAACTTCGGCAGACCGCACTCGTGCATGTTGAGCTCAGGACCCACGACGATAACCGAACGTGCGGAGTAGTCCACACGCTTACCGAGGAGGTTCTGACGGAAGCGTCCCTGCTTACCCTTGAGCGAGTCGGACAGGCTCTTGAGAGCCCTGTTCTGCTCGCTGCGGACTGCGGCCGACTTCTTCGAGTTGTCGAAGAGGCTGTCCACAGCTTCCTGGAGCATACGCTTTTCGTTGCGGAGAATGACCTCAGGAGCCTTGATCTCGATGAGTTTCTTGAGGCGGTTGTTACGGATAATCACACGCCTGTAGAGGTCGTTGATATCCGAAGTTGCGAAACGGCCGCCGTCAAGCGGGACGAGAGGGCGAAGATCCGGAGGAGTGACGGGGATCACTTTCATGATCATCCACTCCGGACGGTTCTTACCCTTGCTCTCCTGGAACCACTTCACCACCTGCAGCCTCTTCAGGGTTTCCACCCTGCGCTGCTGCGAGGTCTCGGTCAGCATCCTCTGACGGAGTTCCTTTGCAAGAGCCTCAACGTCAATCTTGGCGAGGAGGTCGTGAATACCTTCCGCACCCATCTTGGCGATGAATTTCCTGGGATCGCTGTCGGAGAGATTCTCATTGCCGGGGAGGCGGTTCAGGACGTCCACATACTCGTCTTCCGCGAGAAGGTCCATCTCCTCGAGTCCGCTCTCGCCGGGATTCACCACTATGTATTTCTCATAGTAGATGACCGACTCGAGTTTCTTCGAAGGAAGGCCGAGAAGCGCGGAAATCTTGTTGGGAGCGCTCTTGAAGTACCAGATATGGGCTACCGGCACCGTGAGGGTGATGTGTCCCATCCTCTCGCGGCGGACTTTCTTCTCCGTGACCTCCACACCGCACCTGTCGCAGACGATT
>JAGAAD010000100.1 GCA_017615445.1 Bacteroidales bacterium | reverse complement strand
CTGCATACTGACGGACGAAAATGGCGCCACCTCCAGAAAGGGAGTTTTTGCCGGCGGCGACGCCGTCACCGGCTCCGCCACCGTCATCCTCGCCATGGGCGCCGGCCGTAAAGCCGCAGCAGCAATCAGAGACTATCTGACAAAATGAAAAAAATAATTTTAGCCCTTCTCGGTCTGATGCTCGGCATCCAGGCCTTCGCGCAGATTTCATTCGCGCCCAATCCGCAGATGCCTCTGCCGGAAAACGTCAAAATGTATTTCAATGCCGGCAACGACTTCAGCGGCCGCTTCTCTTTCGTGGCTCCGTCTTGGTTCATCTGGACCGACGGTCCCTGCACCGCAGAACAGGCCGAGGCTCTTGTCGGCAGCATGGGCCTGAACGACACCTTGAAAGACTATGTCGGAATGTTCGTGGTGGTTTTCAGCCCGGCAAACGGCAAGACCTACGACAAAAAGGCGGATTTCGAGGCCTATAAAGCTATCTTCGAAAAACTCCGCGTCCACATCAATCTGAAGGTGGTCGGTATTGGCAGCGGAGCGACCTTCGTGAACGAATGCATCGCCCCCGTGGCCCACGAAGTCGCGGGCATCTTCACCTACGGCGGCAAAGCAGCCCCCAAGGTCGAAGGTGCAGCCACTGTCCCGGCCTACCTCGCAGGCAAGGATGCGGCTAAAGCGGCCAAGGCCTACGTCGCCCGTGACAACGCCAAATTGGCGGAAAGCGGCAAGAACCTGAAGGTCTACCGCAACGCAGAAGAACCTCTGCTGCAAGTCTATGTGAACACCAAGCCCGGTTCGTTCGAGCAGGCGTTCGCGGACGCATGGGAGAAACTCCTGAGCGCCAACTACCGCTGCAGCAACCTCAACCACACCGGCTACATGGGCGGTCTGCTCGGGCAGTACGGCGACTATGAACTCGAACCCTATCTTATTTGGGACAGGCTCGGAACAGAAAGAATAGTCGTCGAGCAAACCATTTTCACCTATAACAAGAAAGGCGACAAGTATCTCTGGTTTGAGTATATCCCCGCCTGCCTGAAGGACGCTGAGCCGAAGAGCCTTCCGCTCGTCATTCTCCTCCACGGCCACAACAACGACCCCCGCACCCAGGCTGAAACCAGCGGTTTCGTAGAACTCGGAGCGAAGGAAGGCTTCGTGGTGGCGGAGCTCGAATGGCAGGGAAAGGGAGAATATGCCTATATGGGCGATCACGGCATCGAGGCGGTAGTCCGCACCCTCATGGACAAGTACCCGCAGATCGACCCGTCCCGCGTCTATGCGGAGGGCCTTTCCGCCGGAGGCTTCTCCGCCACGGCGCTTGGTGTCTGCAAGAGCCACCTCTTCGCCGCGGTCGGCGCCCACTCCGGCGGTATGTTCGGCAAGGGCTTCGGCCTCGGATTCCCCTTCATGGATCCGGAAGCGCTGAAAGCCCAGGCGACCCAGAAATCCGGTGTTATCACCACTCCGTTATTCAGCATTTGCGGAACGGCGGACGATGCGGTGCCTTTCAATAATCCTGCTCTTCCCAACGGAAACACTATCACGGATTCCTGGCGCCTCTACCAGCTGCTGAACGGACTCGAGGTTAGCGGACCCACCGACCTGGAGAAATATCCCCTCTTCGGTCTGCCGTTAGAAAACAGGCACAGAGTAGAGACTGTGAAGCACCACGCAATGGAGATTGGCGATCTGCTCGACTCCGAAGGACACCCGATAATCAGGGTCGTCGCCGTCGAAAACTTCGGCCACTGGAACTTCGTTCCGGGAGCCACGGAAATGTGGAACTTCTTCAAGATGTGGAGCCGCGACCCCGAGACTCTCAAATCCGTCTACAATGGACAATAAACGCAAAGTTTTTGTATATTTGCGTATTAACCCAAGCAACTATTAACCAATCCATAACACTTTAGCATGAAAAAATTACTTTTCTTCTTTGCTTCAGCCGCAGCGCTATTTGCAATCGCTTCCTGCGGCGAGAAACCTGAGGACGCCCCCGAAATTCCCGCACAGATTGAGGTTACTATCAACAACCTCGTGAAGGGCGACGTCGTCCCCGGTGAGATCAACAAACTTCTCGTTACCGCTTCTGTGGACGGTGTAGAACTCGAACTCACATTCTACTCAGACAAGATCTACCTCGCAGCAGGCTCTTACACAGTAGGCCAGGCAGTCGGCAACTACGAAGGCAAGGTGAAGACAAAGGTGGTCGAGGCCCAGATCAAGTCCGGTACCATCACCGTGGCTGACGACGGAAACGACGGCTACACCCTCACCGGAACCCTCCGTCTGGACAACGAGGCTGGAACTCTCGCGAAACTGAATGCCACCGGCACCCTCGTTTATGAGATGCCCACCGAGTACTACTACACCCTCGAGAAGAGCGCAGACGCCAATGTCTACAAGATTTTCGACCTTGAGAACCATCAGCTTGCATCTGCGGCAGTGGTAGGCGCAGAGGAAGGCACATTCGATGTCGTTGAAGGCACCGCTCTTCCCGGCGAGCCTAACGGCGGCACATGGGTCTGGATCGACAATTTCGGAACTGAAATCTACCTCCATGGAAAGGTCACCGTCAGCACCAGCCATGGAAAGAAAGTCTTCAAATTCGAAGACAACCACAACCGCATTTTCAACAACTGTGAGCTGAAGGCCAGCATTACCCCTGTTCTTATCAAAGCAGATGACGATGCCGCCAATATCTACGCCGGTGGTCCTCTGGCAATCACAGTGGTTCCTTCCCCGGTCCATAAGGATTATTTCGAGGTTACCATGAAACTGTTCTTCTGGGATGGACGTGAATTCCTTTCATTCGTTGTGCTCACATCCGACAATGGCTACCCTTGGAGCGAACCCAAGACCGGTCTCGGTTCTGTCATCGTGCCGTATAGCTTCTACCAGAACTATGATCCTAATGCAGAAGGACTGCAGGGCAAACAGATTAAGGGTAGGGTTTCTCCTGAGGGAACCTGCTTCTATGTGGCTAACGGTGTGAAGAAGCAAGTCCTTGCAAGCGACGGATTCTATGCACTCGCGAATTGCGGTGAGCAGGCAACGGAGACAGGCAACGTGAAGTACTCTCTGGTAGTCTTCATCAACGGCTCCTACGCAGCACCTGCAGGCCTCCTCGAAGTGTGTGCAGGAGACGACGCTATGACCAAGCTCTACGCTTGCTTAGGTTACGCTATGTAATTCTCTTCAGTTCAATAAAAAAGTCCGGCCTTTCGGTCGGACTTTTTTATTTGCAGCGCTCGACGAACGCCTTAAACAAGGCTCCGTACTCAGGCAAATAGAATATCAGCCCTTCAGCGTGGAACTGCACGCCCCAAACTTGTCCGCACTCCCACGCCTCAACTATTCCATCGGGCGTGCGCGCAGCAATCATAACTCCAGGCGCGAGATCTTTCACAGCCTGATGATGGCCGCAATAGACTGTCAGAGAGTCCTGGTCAAATATCTTGTCCAGGAAAGAATCGGGCTCAATCGCCGCCTTAAGCAATGCGGTGTGCGCCGCACCTCCGGGCACCTGAGCCGGAATATCCTGATACATAGTTCCTCCCAGCATCACGTTCAGCAACTGTGAGCCACGGCAAACGCCCATAACCGGTTTCCCCGATGCAAGGGCCGCTCGGGCGAGAAGGCTGTCGGAGCGGTCTCGCAGGGAATCAAGCTGGACAGTCTCATTGAGGATTTCCTCCCCGTACCATCCCGGAGGAACATCAGTGCCTCCGGTGAAGACTATCCCATCCAGTTTGTCGATGATAGCAGCTGCTTCTTTTTCAGAGTGAGCATAAGGCACTATCACCGCTATCGCTCCTGATCCGGCAATTGCATCCGAATACTCGGAACCCACGGCTACGTAGTTCTGATAGCGAAAGCTTGTAATGCCTATAACAGGAGCGTTGCGGTGGCACGAGCCCACCGCAACGCAAATCAAAGCTATGATGGCAAGGCGTCTCATAGTTTGGGATAGATGAGACTCCAGATCAAATCGAGCTGGTGCTGAAGATTGCCTGTCCAGGATGTCATAATGATAACTGCATTCTTGTCCGGGAGAACCATTATGTACTGTCCGCCTGCGCCGTCGGCCCTGAAGCCGCCGTGCGTGCAGCGCCACATCTGATAGCAGTAGCCTTGGCGCCAGTCATTCACGTCGTCCGAAATACCGCAGACCAGCGGAGCGTCTTCAATCCTGACTCCGGCGGGGCCGCAGTCGATGTGCTTGGCAGACATCGCCTCCACCCAGTCGGCAGGGATGAGCTGCTTTCTCCCCCACTTTCCTTTCTGGAGAAGAAGCTGGCCCACTTTGGCCATGTCTTCCGTCTTGAGCGACAAGCCCCAGCCGCCGGCGCTGACGCCGTATTTATCCGCTTCCCACTCGGGCTTTTCTATTCCCAAAGGCTCGAAAAGACGCGGGGTGAGATAATCCAGAACACTCTCTCCGGTAAGTTTCGTGACGATGGCAGAGAGGACATATGTGCCCACTGAATTGTAGACGAAGAGCTCTCCGGGTTTGTGAACAAAGGGATGTGAGAAGAAGACATCGGCGATCTCCGCACCTTCTTTGATGCGAGATATTCCTTTGGAGCGGTCCACATCAAGGACTTGCAATGTCGGATCGACGTCATGGCCTCCGGCCATCATCAGAAGATCCTCAACCGTGGCATTGCAAGGATTACCCTCGACCTGCTTGTCCGGGAAGAAATCAGCCACTTTGTCTGAGAGAGAGAGTTTTCCCTCTTTGATAACCAGACCGACGGCAATCGAAGTGAAAGTTTTGCTCACCGAGAACATGGCGTGCGGCTTGTCCGCAGTCCAATCCCCGAAATACTGCTCCTCCACGATCTTTCCGTCTTTAAGAATCATGATACTATGCAGATTCACCACCTTCATCCAGTCGATAGGAGGAGTTAAAGAGGCCTTGACGCTGTCCATAAACTCTGCATAAGCGGCCTGAAGTTCGGGTGAGGCCTCGGCGCGCTCAAGACTCTGAACGGGCTTGGGGCAGCAGGCAGCCGCAAGGGCGACCGCAAGAATTATCAAATATTTTTTCATAATGCAGGAAGTATATAATCCCAGTAGGACCAAAGTTCTGCCAGGTGGTTTTTAAGATTAGCCTGACCGGCGATAACTGCGTTGTGTTCGGGGAGCACGACTATCATCTGCCCCCAGGCTCCGTCTGCCCTGAAACCGCCCACGGTGTTTCGCCAGGTCTGATAGCCGTAGCCGGCCACCCAGTCGTTGCGGGAGATTGGCAGGTACGGCGGAGCGTCTATCTTCTTTGCGGTAAGTCCGTTGGGATAGTTGTCGATGTGTTTGCGGGTCTGCTCTTCCACCCACTCGGCGGATACAAGCTGCCTTCCGTTCCACTCCCCTTTCTGGAGAAGGAGCTGTCCGAGCTTAGCCATATCTTCGATTTTAAGGTGCAGGCCCCATCCGCCGCAGCATACTCCTTCTTCATCCATGTCCCACTCGGGCCTTTCGATAGCAAGAGGAGCGAAGATCCTTTCGTCCAGAAGATCGAGGATGTTCTTACCTTCGACTTTTTGGACGATGGCTGAAACCATATAGGTGCAGAGGGAATTGTAGCAGAAATATGTGCCGGGCTTGTAGACGAAACGATGACTCAGGAAGGCCTTGGCGATGTCGACACCGGGCTTTAGGGAAATTTCCATCGAGACGGAATCGTACGCGGCCATAGTATCCCAGGTGGGATCGGTTTTATGTCCACACTGCATCGTAAGCAGGTCCTTGATCGTAAGAGCCTTCAGTTTCTTACTGATCCTCGCAGGCAACTTGTCCGGAAAGAAATCGATGACCTTGTCGTCTACGGAAAGAAGTCCGTCGTCTACTGCGATACCGCAAGCGAGAGCGGTGAAAGTCTTACTTGCCGAAAAGACGTGCTGCGGTCTATCTGCCGGCCACTCGGGATCCAGATTCTTCTCGTAGACCACCTTGCCGTCCTTAACGACCATAATGTTGTGCATTATCACCTGCTGCATTTCCGGCTTCGAGAGCGAAGCCTGCACCTCATTCTCCCAGGTCTGCAGAGCCTGTGTCAGTTCAGGGCCTGGTTCTGTGCGCGGCAGCGGTTTTCCACGCTCCGCATAACAGTCGACGGCCACGCTCAGCGCAGCCGCCACCAGTATTATGAAAGAATGCTTATTCATCAATCAGTTTATTGGTCTGAACCTCCACGAGAGGATAAGGGAGATATCTCTCAGCCTCGGACCAACCGGCATTGGGATCCGGATTGTCCGTCCATGTGACGGTGGCGGAGCCATCAGCCTGGCCGAGCAGTCTGGGGATTTTCTTACCCTTGTCAGTGAGATTAGCGGCGAGGTCGCCCTCATACTCATCCCATCTCTTGAGATCCTGAAGACGAGTGGCCTCGAAGCACATCTCGAGCAGGCGCTCTTTCTTGATGTCTGCCATAGTCGCATTGGTGAGCGTGCCCAGGCCGGCGCGGGTGCGGACTTCGTTGATATACACGTCTCCATTCTTATTGTCGCGCACGCAAGCTTCAGCCATCATCAGGAGGACGTCGGCATAACGCATGCAAGGAGTGTTGTTCAGACGACCGGTCCAGGCCATATCCACCTCATCTTCAGTGCTCATAAGCCACTTGAAGCGGAAGTAACCTTCGTTGTAGTCCCATTGCAGAGACTTGGTGATGGTCACCTTGAGGGAAGGAAGGTCGGCAAGGCTCACTACCGAAGCCATACGGCGTGCGCTGGTCGGACCTTCTTCCGCAACGAATGCATCGTAGACCTTCTTTGTGGGAATCATAGCTCCCCAGCCCATAATGGTCACGAAAGGATACGGAGCATCGTCTGCTGCTTCCATACCATAGACGAACAGCCAGTTGTCTTCCAGGCCGTACCATCCGTCCTGAGCGGCATCGGCTCCATTGATGTAGAAGTTGTTGCTGTCCCAGTGGCGTACGTTCTCGAAGATGTACTCTTTGCAGCCGTTGGCCGCGGTGTGGTACAAATCTCCGATGTTGTCGATAAGACCGTACTTACCCGAGGTGATGACCTTTCCAAAATCGCTCTGGGCCTGGCCGAAATGCTTCATGGTCAGGTGGACTTTTCCACGCACGGCATAAGCTGCTTCCAGAGTAATGCGGGTGCCGGTGTCCTTGTCGTCCAACGACTTCTTGGAGACGAGCACAGGGGCATCTTCAGGCCCGATCGCTTCATCGAGATCCTTGAGCACGAACGCCCAGAGGGCGTCTATCTCGGACGGGGCGATTTGATAGTTGTTCTCCGGGGTCATAACATGGTCCACGAGGGGAACGCGGCCCCAGAGGGTGATAAGCTCGTAGTAAGCCAAAGCCCTGAAGAACTTGGCCTCCGCGATGCAGCGGGTCTTGGTCTCGGATTCCGGCTTGAATTTGTCTATCACGATATTGGAGTAGTAGACCGTCTTGTAGAGGAACTCGTAGATGGCTCCGATCCAGAGATTGGAATTGGTGTAGGTGTAGTTGCCCAGGTCGGTCTGATTGGTGTGCGAACCTGCATGGAACTCGTCTGAGAGGAGGTTCTTGAACCAGAAGAGGTTGCAATAAGTCGTTCCGGATGCGGAGGAAGAACCGGTTCCGGACCATGCGTGGCGCCAGGCGGCGTAGACCGCAGCAGTCGCCGCTTCGCAGTCCTCATCCGTTATATATGAGTTGGCCTCGCTCTGCACTCCCTGCTGAGGGATGTCGAGCAACTTCTCCGAGCAGGAGGCAAGCAATGCAACGCTTGCAAATATGGAGAAAATAATATGTGTTGTCTTCATAGCGCTTGCGAATTAGAATGTGACAGAAACACCGAATACCATCTTCTTTGTGGTCGGATATGCTCCGAGATCCAGGCCGATACCGCTCACGGCGTCAGTGCTGATTTCAGGATCCAGACCAGGGTAAGATGTGAAGAGGAAATAGTTGTCCAGCGAAGCAAACACCCTGAGCTTCTCTATGGCCGCTTTTTTGGTCAATGAGGCAGGAAGAGTGTAACCGAGCTGGATCTGCTTGATGCGGAAGTATGATCCGTCGAAGATGAATGCATCCGAAAGGAGGTACTTCTCGATATTGTCCGTTCTCGGCTGAGGACGGGCGAAACGAGTGTCGGTGTGGGTAGGAGTCCACCTCTGATCGTAGACATTCTTGAGGCTGTAGAGCAGGTTGGCGTTGTTGTAGCACATGAACACGTCGTTGCCCTGCGAACCGTTTGCGAAAAGGGTGAAGTCAAAGCCCTTCCAGCCGAGAGTGATGGTCAGGCCATAGGTGAAATCAGGAAGCGGCTTGCCTATCATGGTCTTGTCGCTTTCATCTATGGTTCCGGCCTCGTCGCCCGAAAGGTTGGCGATGACAGGATCACCGTTTTCATCCAGATGATCCACTTTATAACCGCGGAAGTACCAGATAGGATAGCCCACCTCGAAGGCGGAAGCCGCTCCGAGGAAGTTGATGGTGGTGCTGCTCATGATACGGCTGTCGCTGACATTGGGGTTCAGCCAGGTGACCTTGTTGTTAAGGGTCGCGATATTGCCGCTGACGGAGTAGAAGAAATCACCCAGCTGGTCTTTCCACGAAAGTTCGAGTTCGATACCGGAGTTGGTGATATTTCCGCCATTGACCGGGGCCGCCACATTACCGGCTTCATAAGGAACGTTGATCTTCTGGATGATGAGGTCTTTGGTGTCTTTCTTAAACCAGTCCGCAGTCATGGACAGGCGATCGTCCAGCATTCTCACATCCAGACCGAAGTCCAGCTGCTCGGAAGTCTCCCATTTGAGCTGGGGATTTGCGAGCTGGGCAGGCATATATCTGGTAATATAGGAGATAGCGGAATTGGTAAAGCTATAACCTGCAGACACGGTGTTGATGGAGTTGGAATACTTGTATCCGCCAAGGTTGCTGGTCGATCCGTTCTGGCCCCAGCTTGCCCTGATCTTCATGAAGGAGACCTTATCCTTGAGCCCGGAGAAGAAATCCTCGCTTGAAAGGATCCAACCGGCAGACACTGAAGGGAAATAACCCCAGCGGTTTTCGACGGGAAGAACCGAAGAATCCGCCGCATCCGCACGGAGAGTCGCCTCGAAGAGATACTTGTCTGCAAAACTGTAGTTCACACGTCCGAAGTAAGAGAGTTTCGCATTGTAAATCTCATATCCTCCAGTCGTCCTGCTCGCAGAGCCAAGGGGATAACTGATATCCGCAAAGAGAGGATCGTCCTTGGCGGCGCTGGAGATGCTCACTCCGGTGTAGAGAGTCGTGTTGTGGCTGTAGGACATACCCAGTGTAGCACCAATAGAGTGCTTGCCGAAGGTCTTGAGGTAGTTGGCGAAGTTCTCCCACTGATAGTATGTCGTGCTGGTGTTCGACCTCGAAGTCGTAAGGGTAGTCGCTTCGTTGAAGAAGTTCTCGCCTCCGTAGTATTCGTGGCAGAAATAATATGTGTTGTCGTTGTAGACCTTGAAGCCGAGGCGGGAAGTCACCACCAGTTCTTTTATGGGGTTGAAGTTGGCGAACAGCGTTCCCGAGAAGCGGTTGCCATAGTTCTTTCTCTCGGCGGATTTAACCGCGACTTCAGGGTGAAGAAGACCGAGGGTGGTGTAGTAATTACCTTCGTCGTCCGTAAGGAGCTTTTTGCCAGCTTTCAGCAGGTCCTGCATTTCGGTAGGCAGCTGATCGGGGGCATATCTGTCCTGAAGATAAGGAGGTGTGGCCATGGCTATCGCGAAAAGGTTCGGGCTGCGAACGCCGCTTCCGCTTAGAGGCACACCGTCCACCAGAGGAGACACCGCGTAATTCGCGAAGTCTATGGTGGTGCCCATCTTAAGCCACTTCTTAATCTGGTAGTCTGCATTGAGCGAAGCGGTGTAACGCTTGTAGGTGTCTTTATGCAGAACCACCGTTCCGTCTTCATCGTAACTGCCGAGCGAAAGGAAGTAAGAACCCTTGTCGCTACCTCCCTGGGCGCTGAGCAGATGGCGCTTGATCACGCCCTTGCCGAAGGTGACATCCAGCCAGTCTGTGGAAGATTGTCCGTCCCAGGTGCCCTTGTCGATAAGAAGGAGGACGTCGTCGTCCGTGAACAAAGGATTGGCTTCCATCGCCTGCTGGATATACTCCTTGGAGTTGAGCAGCTGAGGCTTTATTGCCACATTCGAGATGTTGTACTGGAAATCGTAAGTGATTGTTCCTTCTCCCTTCGAGCCTTTTTTGGTGGTGATGAGGATAACGCCGTTACCTGCCTGCGCGCCATAAATGGCGGCCGAAGCGGCGTCCTTCAACACTTCCATACTCTCGATCGAGTTAGGATCGATGGAACTTATATCTTCCATCAAAAGACCATCCACGACATACAGAGGATCGGATGTTCCGTTCGAAGCGATACCGCGGACGCGGACCGTCGGCACTGCGCCAGGCTGGGCGGAAGTGGTTATCAGGGTCACACCAGGGGTCTTACCCTGGAGAGCCTGCTCCACGTGCGCGATCGAGCGACCCTGGATATCTTCAGCGCTGACTGTGGAGATTGCTCCGGTTAGATTGACTTTCTTCTGGACGCCGTATCCCACGACCACGACTTCTTCCAGAAGCTCTGTGTCTTCCTGAAGAACAATGGTCATCTGGGCGGCAGCCGGCAGTTCCTGATCTTTGTATCCGATGCTGGTGACGATTATCGTCGCGCCTTTCTGGACATTGAGAACAAACCGGCCGTCCAGGTCTGTGATGGTGCCGTTGGACTGAACGCCTTTCTGATAGACTCCGGCGCCCACGACAGGCGCGCCGTCTTTGTCGTTCACGACACCCTGCACATGGATCTGCTGGGCAAAAGCGAAAGGACCTGCAAACAGCAGGATCAGACCCGACAGAAACCTGAGGAGTTGAAGTGGTTTTTTCATTTGTGTGTTATTGATGGTTATTGATATATGCGGTTCCTTATACAAAGATAAAAAATTCTATCTTTGTATGAGACAAAAACCACATTCTTTATATGAAGCGCTTATTTCTTCTCGCTATCAGCATCCTGACGGTCTTTTCAACCTCTGCTCAGACTGATTCGCTCACCCTTCAGCAGCTTAAGGACCTCGTAAAGGAAAACCCCGCCCTCGCGGGAGGCAACCACCTCAACTATCCTGTCGAATCATACACTCCGACGCCCGCGCCGAAAGGTTATGAACCGGTGGTGATCAGCCACTACGGACGTCACGGTTCGAGGTTCGCAACAAGCGCGGACAAATACGACGCGGTGGAGAACCTTCTTCGCGAGGGACACGACAGATCCCGTCTGACAGAAGCCGGAGAAGACTTCTACAAGCGCTACATGGAGATTTATCCCATGCTCAAGGGCCACGAAGGAGATCTAACCGTCAAAGGCCAGCAGCAGCATCGCGAAATTGCGCGCAGGATGGTTGCGACCTATCCTAAAGTCTTCAAAAAGGATGTGAAAGTGGATGCCAGGGCGACTATCTCTCCGCGCGCTATCATAAGCATGATGTCGTTCTGCGACGAGCTCAGAGCCCAGCGTCCCAAGCTCTCGATAGATTACGGGGCCGACACTCCGGACCTGGTCTTCACAGCCCTGAACGACCCCTTGTTTGCCAGCGAAAAGAGCTTCCTTTGGAAGTATCTTCAAAGTGCATTCGCCAACCCTACTTTCAGGAAATCCTATGCCGCGGCATATGCCGGAAACGAGAAAGTGGTTAAAGACTTCTTCCTCCGTTATTTCACGGATATGGAGACCGTTGAAAGCATAGGAAAAGCGTCGGAACTCTTCTCCGCCATAGGCGAAGTCATCACCAGCATGCAGTGCATGGATTTCGAGGCGGACTTCAGCGACATCCTCACGGAAGATGAAGTCTACACCGTCTGGGAGCGCGGCAATCTCTACGCCGCCCTGATGTTCATCGGAACTCCCTACACCAACGGACTTATCCCCTACACCGCGCACGCCCTCCTCGAGCAGATTATGGACACTGCGGACAAGGACCTCGCCGGCGAAGGAGTGCAGGTGCGTCTGCGCTTCGGCCACGACACCATCGTGGCTCCGCTCGCAGCCCTTATGGGCCTGCCCGGCTGGGAGGAGCTCGGCCCGGACGCCGGCACCTGGCGCTACCATTTCCAGAGCTGGAACGTGCCCATGGCCACAAACATCCAGCTGATCTTCTACCGCAACAAGAAGGCTCCTCAGGATGTGCTCGTCCGCGTGATGTACAACGAAAAGGACCAGACTCTCCCGCTGCCGGACCAGAGCCTCGCGCCTTACTACAAATGGAGCGACTTCAAGGCATACTACAAACCGGTCTGCGAGGAAGCGCTCGAAAGGGTAGCGAAGACGGCCGGCAATCCGATAGTGAAGACCGACGGCGGCAAACTGATCGGAGTCAAGGAAGACGGCTTCATAGTCTACAAGGGCGTGCCGTTCGCCGCTCCGCCGGTGGGCGAGCTCCGCGAAAAGCCCTTGCAGCCGGTCCAGCCTTGGGAAGGACTCAAGATAGCGAACCGCTTCCCCGCCGCCGCCATGCAGCCCAAGTTCTCCCGTGAAGACCCGCTCTACTACCGCGAGTTCTACGCCGAGGGTGATCCGGCGTTCAGCGACGACTGCATGTACCTCAACATCTGGACGCCCGCAAAGAGAAAGGGCAAGGCTCCGGTAGCCGTCTGGATCCACGGTGGCGCGTTCTCTCACGGCTACAGTTTCGAAAAGGAGATGGACGGCGCGGCATGGGCGCGCAAGGGAGTGATCCTGGTCACCATCCCCTACCGCCTCGGCGAGCTCGGCTTCGGCACCCCGGACATGCTTGGCTTCCAGGATCAGGTGGCTGCTCTGCGCTGGGTCCACGATAACATCGCGGCCTTCGGCGGCGACCCGGACAACGTCACCATTCTCGGCCAGAGCGCAGGTGCAATCAGCGTGAAGTATCTGTTGTGCAACCCTGAAGCGCAGCCTCTGTTCGCGAAGGCAATCATCCAGTCCGGCGGCGGTCTCAATGTGATGGACGTTCCGCCGATTCTGCCGGTCGGCACCCGCGGCGAGATCTTCCCGCAGGCCTGCGAGGACGGCGCATTCGACTCCAAGCCGATTATGATTGGCTTCACCTCCAACGACCCCGGTTTCCTCGGCCGCCCGACCACTATCGACTTCTGCGAGAAAGTCAGCGCCCGCGGAAACAACAAGGTTTTCGCCTACGAATTCGCCCGCAATCTCCCCGGAGAGAAAGAGGGAGAAATTGATTTCGGAGCCTTCCACACCGCCGAACTATGGTTCACCTTTGCCACCCTCGACCGCAGCTGGCGCCCCTTCACCGAAGCGGACCACAAACTCAGCGATCAGATGGTGGAAGCCTGGACCTCGTTCATCCGTGACTCCGCTCCCGGCTGGGACGCGTGGGTTCCCGGAACGGATCATCTCAAAGTGTTCAAAGTGGAGGAATAAGAAATGAAAAGGATATTCGCGGTAATCGCCATCGCGGCCGGACTTTTCGCCGCATCGTGCACTCCCAAGTCCCAGATGGAAAAGGATCTGGACAAAATTATGTCCAAGATGACCCTCGACCAGAAGATAGGGCAGATGATCCAGATAGAGATCTCCAAGATCACTTACAAGAATCCGGAGTTCGACTTCTACAACATCATAAAACTCAGCGAGGAGGACCTGGCAAAACTCATCGCAAAATATGGAATGCAGGATCAGTACAACGCAGCGGCGATGCTGGCTGCGCGCGACATCCAGGACTGGAACTCACTGCTCCCATTCTACACATTATCGATACAACTCGACAAAATAGAGGGTTTCTCGCTGGACCGTGACAAGATGAAAGTTGTCTTCGGCGACCTTCATGTGGGTTCCATCCTTAACATGCTTGGAAACGCCGAGGCATCACCCCTCCCGCTGTGGCAGAAGAGCATAGCCGAAATGGAAGCGGCCTCGATTGAGTTCAACGGCATCCCTATGATATACGGCCTGGACCAGGTCCATGGCCCTTCCTACATCGCAGGAGGCACCATGCTCCCGCAGCAGATCGGAATGGCCGCCACCTTCAATGCCCCGCTTGTGGCCGAGCTCGGCGAGATGAACGCCTACGAAACCCGCGCCGGCGGAGTGCGCTGGTGCTTCGGGCCGAGCATGGACCTGTCCGTGGAGCCTTCCTGGTCCCGTTGCTATGAGACCTGGGGCGAAGACCCTTACCTAACCTCTATTATGGCGGGCGCGTACGCGCGCGGACTGTTCGGTCCGGACAATAACCATATCGACGCATACCACGTCATCCCCTGCCTAAAGCATTATATGGGCTACGGTGCACCGCACAACGGAATCGACCGCACAAATGCCGTCATCTCCGAGCCGGACCTGCGCGAGAAGCATTTCGAGCCTTTCCGCAGGGCCGCCCTGGACGGCATTCCTTCGGTGATGAGCAACTCCGCCGCAGTCAACGGAGAACCTGGCGTGTGCAACACCATGCTTCTGACCGACTGGCTGAAAAAAGAGTGCAAGTGGGACGGAGTGATAGTGACAGACTGGAGCGATGTGAATGAGCTTCACCGCCTGTTCCACTGCGCCACGGACGTCAAGAACGCCATCGAGCTCTCGATCAACGCCGGAATCGACATGATAATGGTGCCCTACGAGCTCACCTACAACGCGATGCTCAAGGAACTGGTCGAGGAAGGCAAGGTGCCTATGTCCCGCATAAACGACGCCTGCAGGCGCGTCTTAAGGATGAAATACCGCGCCGGACTCTTCGACGAAGAGCAGCCTCAGGCCGAGTATCCGCTCTTCGGCAGCCCTGAGTTCGCCGCCAAGGCACTTCAGGCTGCAGTGGAAAGCGAAGTCCTGCTCAAGAACCAAGACAACATCCTGCCTCTGAAACCAGGCGCGAAGATACTCCTTTGCGGCCCGAACGCCAACACGATGAGAGGTCTTTCCGGAGGATGGACCCTCACCTGGCAGGGCAGCAAGGCTGAGCACCTTTCCGATCCCTACAACACTATCCTCGAGGCTTTCGTAAACCGTTTCGGCAAGAACAATGTCATCTTCGAGCCCGGAGTAGAATACGACCTTCAGGCGAGCGACTGGCAGACCGAAAAGAAACCTCAGATCCAGAAAGCGGTGGCCAAAGCTGCGAATGCGGATGTGATAGTGGTGTGTGTGGGCGAGAGTTCATACGCCGAGACTCAGGGCAGCATCAAAGACGCCAACCTTTCCGCAAATCAGAAAGAACTCGTCAAGGCTCTCGCGAAGACCGGCAAACCGATAGTCTTGATTCTTAACGAAGGCCGTCCGCGCCTTATCAGCGACATCGAGCCTCTCGCCAGGGCGGTAGTGGACATCCTGCTCCCGAGTCACTACGGCGGCGACGCGCTTGCAGCACTGCTCTCAGGCGACGAGAACTTCAGCGGACGCCTGCCTTTCACCTATCCTGCCTACCCTAACGCCTTCACCACCTACTCCTTCAAGGTGATGGAAGACCGTTCGACCACCCCGGGCATCTACAATTATGAGAACCACGCCAGCGTGCAGTGGTGGTTCGGCGAAGGCCTGAGTTACACCAGTTTCGCCTACAGCAGTTTTGCTGCGGACAAGGAAAAGTTCGGGGCCAAGGATGTGCTGAACTTCAGCATTGACGTGACCAACACCGGAGAGCGCGACGGAAAGGAAGTGGTGATGATCTATTCTTCGGACGACTTCGCCTCCCTGATGCCGGACAACCGCAGGCTCAGAGCGTTCACCAAGGTGGATCTGAAAGCGGGAGAAACGAAAAAGGTCTCGCTGCAGATTCCTGCAGAAGACCTTTCATTCGTGGGAACCGACGGCAAGTATCACCTCGAAGAGGGTTCCTTCACTTTCATGTGCGGCGGCCAATACCTGAAGGCCGACTGCATTGAAACCCGGATCCGCTAGAACTTCCAGCGGAGACTGGCCATCGGCACCATTTCCTTGAAGGACATGGTGGCGCCGTCTGCCGTGAAGATGAAGCAGGGACGGGTGTCCACTCCTATCGAAAGAGGAATGGAGACAAAGTCGTAGGAGATTCCGTATTGGACCACCAGTCCGCCCATAAACTTGGATTTGTCGTACATGCCCAGAGTCACTCCGGGGCCGAGGAACATGTTCCAGTCGCCGCCGAGGAAGTGCCAGCTAAGCAGGGAGAAATCATACATAGCCGAGAGACGGTAGCCGGGATAATTGGTGTAACCCATCACACCTGCGTCGAACTCGAAGAAGTTCGCTCCCTGGTGGGTGGAACCGAGATTGTGCTGATAGCTGATCTCAAGGCCGGCGCCGAAACGCACACCGAACGAACGTGGCTGCGCACTGAGCGTGTAGCTGACAAGAAGCAGCGCGAGGGCTGCGAGGACTATCTTCTTCATAGGCTTAATTTCCAATTCCGGTGAAACCAAGGAAGGCCAGGGCCATGATGCCGGCTGTGATCAGCGCGATCGGCAGCCCCTTGAAGGCCTTGGGCACGTCGTTGCCGGCGAGCTGCTCGCGCAGTCCGGCAAACAGAATCATGGCGATGCCCCAGCCGATTGCGGTCGCGAACGCATAGACGGTGGCCTGACCGAGAGGCATGTCCTTCTGCACCACGGACAGAGCCACGCCGAGCACGGCGCAGTTAGTGGTGATGAGCGGAAGGAAGATTCCGAGGGCCTGATAGAGCGAAGGACTGACTTTCTTCAGCACGATCTCCACCATCTGCACGAGAGCGGCGATCACGAGGATGAACGCTATTGTCTGAAGGTAGACTATATCGAACCTAACCAGCAAATACTTGTTGATGAGCCAGGTCACTACCGTGGCGAGTGTGATCACGAAGCACACTGCGCCGGACATTCCGATGGCGGTGCTGAGCTTGTTGGACACTCCGAGGAACGGGCAGATTCCGAGGAACTGCGCCAGCAGGATATTGTTAACGAATATCGCTGAAACGATGATTAAGAGATACTCTGCCATTACTTCTTAAGATATTTGTTGAACAAAACCATCAGGTAACCTATCACGATGAAGGCTCCGGGGGCGAGCACGAAGGCGAGGATGCCGTCGCCGGGCAGGAGCTTGAAGCCGAAGGCGGATCCGCTGCCGAGCAGCTCGCGAACGAGGCCGATAACTGTGAGAGACAGGGTGAAGCCGAGTCCCACTCCTATTCCGTCCAGCGCTGAAGCGCCGATTCCGTTCTTGTTTGCGAAAGCCTCGGCGCGACCGAGCACTATGCAGTTCACCACGATAAGCGGGATGAACAGGCCGAGGGTCGCGTAGATGTCCGGCACATAAGCCTTCATCAGCAATTCGAGCAGCGTCACGAAGGTCGCAATCACCACGATATAGACCGGGATGTGCACCTTGTCGGGCACTATCGGAGAAATCAGGGAGATCACCATATTCGAAAGGATCAGCACGAACATGGTCGCAAGACCCATCTCGAGGCCGTTCATGGCCGAGGTGGTGGTGGCAAGCGTCGGACACATTCCGAGCACGAGCACGAAGGTCGGGTTGTTCTTGACAAGACCGTCAGTCAGAAAATGCATCTTACTCATTGCTCTGTCCTCCGTTTAAAGATGAAACCATGTCCACCGCCTGCTTCACGGCGAGAGTGAAGGCGCGAGAGGTGATGGTCGAGGCAGTGATCGCATCGATCGCGCCGCCGTCCTTCGTCACCTTGAGCGCTCCGCTGAAGCCCTTGAACTGGGTGCGGAAATGGGATTCTTCTTCGGTGCACTTTGCGCCAAGACCAGGGGTCTCGGAGTGCTCCAGCACCGAAGTATTATAAACCGTTCCGTCCGGAAGAACGCCGACCATAAGGGTCAGGGCGCCGCCGAAGCCGTTGGTGGTGGATTTCACTGCGTAAGCCACGGGAACTCCGTCTGCGCTGAGCACATAGTACTCGCCGATTCCGGCGGCATCGGAAGCCTGGCTCTCCGAAAGCTCGCCGCCTTCAGGCAGCACAGCCGCTATCGAAGCCACCAGATTCTTGTGCGCGGTCTCCGCGATAATATCCTTGGTCACGGAATTCACCGCGGCCAGCAGGCTTGCACACACGAGGCAAACGCCCGTGAGGCAAAGCACCATATTCCTGAGATTAGATTTCGCCGCCATACTACTTCCTCCCGTATTTTTTCTGATGGAACCAGTTGTTCAGCAGCGGCACCGTCATGTTCATAAGCAGAATCGCGAAGCTCATTCCTTCCGGATAGGAGCCGAAGTAACGGATCATCATCACCAGCAGACCGATACCGACGCCGTAGATGATTCCTCCGAGATTGCTCATAGGCGAAGTGACATAGTCCGTGGCCATGAAGCAGGCGCCGAGGATCACACCGCCGGTGAGGAGGTTGAACAGAGGATCCGAGAACTGGGCGGGATTCGCAAGCCAGAAGATAAGGCTCGTGAGAGCCACGGTTCCGAAGATGCTGAGAGTGATCCATGGCTTGATGACGCGCCTGATCAGCAAATAGACGAAGCCGAGCAGAAGCGCGCAGGCACTGATCTCACCGGCAGAGCCGCCGATGTTCAGGAACAGCGTCTGGAGATAGTCCGTTCCGGCTATGGCGTCCACTCCGCCCTCGGCAAAGCGGCCGAGAAGGGTCGGACCGGACACTGCGTCAGTGGAATGGATGAAGCCCGCAGGCACCGTCCAATCGGTCATCTGGGCCGGGAACGAGACCAGAAGGAACACGCGCGCCGTGATGGCGGGGTTGAACACGTTCTGGCCGAGGCCGCCGAAGCTCATTTTCGCCACGCCGATGGCGACTACCGCGCCGATCAGCACTATCCACCACGGGGTGGTGACCGGCAGGTTCAGCGCCAGCAGCAGACCGGTGACCACGGCGGACAGGTCGCCCACGGTCGAAGGTTTCTTCATCAGTAAGCGGGTTATCGCCCACTCGAGCAGCACGCACGAAGCGATGCTGACGCCGAGAACGAGCAGCTCGCTCCAGCCGTAGAACAGCACGGCAACCACAGTCGCCGGCAGAAGCGCTATGACCACATCCAGCATCAGCGAGCGGGTGCTCACATTAGCATGGATATGGGGTGATGGTGATACTAACATACTCTTTCCCATAGCTTCTATTTTTTAGCGGCTTCGGCCGCGGCCTTGGCAGCTGCAGCACGGGCGCGCATGGCGCCAAGCACCTGGTTCTTGCTCTGACGCAGGAGATCGAGCAGCGGAATGTTCGCCGGGCAGCTGTACAAGCAGCAGCCGCACTCGATGCAGTCCTGCATCGCGTTTTGTTCGAGGCCTTCGAGATCTCCGGCCAGCGTCAGACGGCGCAGCAGGAACGGCTCAAGGCCCATAGGACAGGCTTCGGCGCAGCGGCCGCACCTGATACAGTTCGATTCGGGAGCGCGCTTGGTGGCGGCCTCGCTCAGATAGAGGATCGAAGACGAGCCCTTCACCGTGGTGGCGTCCAGATTCGAGATTGCGCGTCCCATCATGGGACCGCCGCTGATCAGCTTCGCCGCGCCTTCGGGCACTCCTCCGGCGTACTCAGCGATGAACGAAAGCGGAATACCGATCCTGAAGAGGTAGTTATGCTGCTTCTCGATCGGCAGGCAGTCGCCCGTCACGGTCAGCACGTTGGTGATCAGAGGCTTGTTCTTCTGCACGGCTTCGTAGACCGCCAGGGCGGTGGCTGCGTTCTGCACGACGGCACCGACGCTGATGGGAAGACCGCCCGAGCCCACCTGGCGCTTCATCACAGCGTCTATCAGCTGTTTCTCACCGCCCTGCGGGTAGCGCTTCTTCAGGGGCTGGACCTTGATATTGTCATAGGACAGTTCCTTCAGAGCCTCGCGCATCTTCTTGATCGCCTCCGGCTTGTTCTCTTCGATTCCGATCACGCACTTGCATCCGCCTAGCACCTGCTGCATGATGGCAGCGCCCACGATAATTTCTTTCGTGCGCTCGAGCATGATGCGGTAGTCGCTTGTCAGATAGGGCTCGCACTCCGCGCCGTTGATAATCAGGCACTCGGCCTTGCTGCCCGGAGCGGGGTTGAGTTTGACGTGAGTCGGGAATGTCGCGCCGCCGAGGCCCACGATACCGCACTGCTTGATTTTCTCAAGAGTTGCGGCCTTATCGGCGGGCAGTTCGGTGACGAGGGTGTCCGAAAGGTCGATACCCTCGGCCCATTCGTCTCCTTCCACCGCGATTTCAATATGGGTTACCGGTTTGCCGGCTAGATCCGCGCGCGGGGCAATCGACTTGACAGTTCCGCTCACGGGAGAATGCACGAATGCGGAGATGAATCCGCCGGGCTCGGCGATCACCTGACCCACCTTGACTTTGTCCCCTACTGCGACTACCGGCACTGCCGGGGCGCCAAGATGCTGGGCCACGGACACATAGACGGTCTCGGGCAGAGGAAGGACCTCGATCTTGCAGTCTTTCGAGATCTTGGCGTCGTCCGGATGGACTCCGCCGATGCTGAACGTCAGTTTACGCATTTGCTACCTCCTTTGCCTTCTTGTTACGCTCCGCGATACGGGCCTTGATGGTGTCCTTGTCGAGGGGCTTGGGGAAATTCAGTCCTATTATCGAGCCTGTCGGGCACATAGCCTCGCACTCGCGGCAGAGCTTGCACTTGGATGCGTCGATGTAGGCGATATTGCCTTCCACCACGATTGCGTCGTGCGTGCAGGTCTTAGCGCAGATGCCGCAGCCTATGCAGGCGGCAGCGCAGGCCTTCTTCGCGACCGGACCTTTGTCTTTGTTCACGCAGCTGACATACACCTTCATTCCGCGGGGGCCCTTCGGCCTGAGCTCGATTATGCTCTTCGGGCAAGCCTTCACGCAGGCGCCGCAGGCTGTGCACTTGGCCTCGTCCACTACCGGCAGACCCGTCTCGGGGTCCATCGAGAGTGCGCCGAACTGGCACGCGGCCGCGCAGTCGCCGCAACCGAGGCAGCCGAAGGCGCAGGCGGTGTCGCCGGCATAGAGCGCGGCCTTCACCTTGCACGACTGCACTCCGTCGTAGGTGTTTGTCCTCGGGCGGTTCGCGCAGGTGCCGTTGCACCTCACCACCGCCACTTCGGGAGCTTTTTCCTTGACTTCATAGCCGAGGATCGCCGCAACCTGCTTCATCACGTCGTTTCCTCCCACCGGACAGTAATGGTTGTCCAGATTGGGCGCTTTCACGGCGGAGTCGGCGAAGGCTCGGCAGCCGGCGAAGCCGCATCCGCCGCAGTTGGCGCCCGGCATCACCTTCTCCACCTCGTCGATGCGCGGATCCTCTTCCACCTTGAACTTCTTCGCCAGCAGGAAAAGCAGCAGGGCGAGAATGAGTCCAAGACCTGAGAGGACCGCTATTGTCCAGATGATAGATCCAGTCATTTCTTCTTTATGTAAAAAGTGTAAGTGTTTCTTAGTTTGTCCCTGAGAAGCCAGATGATCAGATAGTATGCGCCCACCGCGCCGATGGCCGAAAGACCGGCCGCCAGCTCAGTCACTCCTGCCAGCAGGCAGCCGAGAAGCACGACCACGAGGACTGCGAGGGGAATGACATAGCCCACGGACACTGCCTTAAGGCCCATGGACTTTTTCATTATCACCCACACTTCCTCGCCGGGCTCATATCCGAGCTGGGCGGGGACCTCCACTATCTTGGTCTTGCTTTCCGACATTCCGCAGAGCTGGGCGGCATGGCACGAAGCACAGGCCGCTTCGGAAATAATCTCCACGGAGATGGTTTCCGGAGTGATGTCCGTTATCTTGCCGGTGTGGCGTATTTCCTGCTCGTCTACCATCTGTCTTCAGTGGGTTCCACGAAGTCGCGCGAATTCATGCCGGATTCGTATTCCGGGGTGTCTGCGTAGAGGGTGTCTGACACCTCCACGAACTTCACCCTTTCGGACTTGAAGAGCATGTCTATGTCGCGCGTTTCGCCGTTACGGTGCTTGGCGATTATGATCTGAGTCTTCTCGCGGTCTCCTTCGTTCTCGGACAGGCCCACGAAGTCCGGCCTGTGGATGAAGATGACCATATCCGCATCCTGCTCGATACTTCCGGATTCGCGGAGGTCGGACAGAACAGGCTTTCCGCCGCCGCCCTGCCTCTGCACGGCCTGACGGGAGAGCTGCGAAAGCGCTATGATGGGGATGTTCAACTCCTTGGCTGTGGCCTTCAGCATACGCGAAATTGCAGCGACTTCCTGCTCGCGCACGCCCTTGAGCTCGATGGGGCCCTGCATGAGCTGCAGGTAGTCCACTATCACGAGCCTGACCTTTTTCTGCTTCACCAGGGCCTTCACCTTGCTGCGGAATTCCATAATCGGCAGACCTGGGGTCTCGTCCACATAGAGCGGAGCGTTAGAAAGCTTCTTGAGCGACTGCTCGAGAAGGTTCCATTCGTCGTTCTGGAGCTTGATTCCGCCCTTGATCTTGTCTGCGCTGAGGCCCGACTCGGAGGTCATAAGACGCATGGCGAGCTGAAGCGAGGACATTTCCAGGGAGAAGAACGCCACCGGGATGTTGTGGTCCACCGCGGCGTTGCGGGCAAGGTTCAGCGAGAACGCGGTCTTACCCACGGACGGACGGGCGGCGAGGATTATGAGATCCGAAGCCTGCCAGCCGTTCGTGATGCGGTCGAGCGTGGCGAAGCCGGAAGGCACGCCGCTCAGACCCTCCACGCTCTGGAGCTGCTGGATGCGGTCCAGGGCCTGGTTGATCACCGCGCCTATCGCCTGCACATTCTTGCGGTCCGAGCTCTGAGTCGCCTCATAGACTCCGGACTGGGCCTGATCGATGAGCTCATCCACGGTCACCCTTTCGTCGTAGGCGTTGCTGAGGATGTTGTGGGCCGCGGAGATGAGGTCCCTCTGAATCGCCTTCTGCTGAAGGATGCGGACGTAGCTCTCCATGTAGGCCGCGGATCCGATCTTGCCGGACAGGTCTGCAAGGACCGACGGGCCGCCCACCTTTTCGAGGGTGTCCAGCTGGCGAAGCTTCTCGCTGACGGTGATTATGTCCACCGGTGCGTTGGCGCTGTGCAGCGAGACTATCGCTTCGAAGATCAGGCGGTTGCGCTCCAGGTAGAAGCACTTTGGCTTGAGCGCTTCCAGGGCCTCGTCCACACAGTTGGGCTCAAGGAGCATGGCACCGAGGACGGCTTCCTCCACATCGAGGGCCTGAGGAGGGATACGACCCATCTCACGCCCGATGTCCTGAATGACGTCCTGGCTCTTGCGTCCGCCTTTCGTGTTATTCGCCTGAGGCATAGTTTATTCCTGTACTTCTGCGTCCGGGTTCACAAGGATTCTTCCGCAATGCTCGCAGATGACAAGCTTCTTTCCGGAAGCGATCTCCACAAGCCTCTGAGGGGTAATGGCATTGAAGCAGCCTCCGCAGGAGTCGCCGTTGTAGACAGTCACCACTGCGAGGTGGTTACGAACGCTGCCGCGGATGCGGTCGTAGGCGCTCATAGTCCTTTCGTCTATCTTCGCCGCGCAGGCGTCGCGCCTCTCCTGGAGAGCCTTCTCCTCTTCGGAGGTGCTGGCCACGATGGTCTCGAGCTCTTCCTGCTTCGCAGCGAGGTCCTGCTCACGGATTGCGATCCTGTCTCCGAGAGCGTCGATAGCGTCCCTTCTCTCACCGATTGCCATACGGGCTTCGCCTATGTGCTTCTGGGCGATCTCGCGCAGCAGGCCGAGGTTCTCGATTTCCTTGCTGATGCTGTCATACTCGCGGCTGTTCGAGATGTTCGAGAGCTGCTCCTGATACTTGGCGATCTCGGCGTCCAGATCCACTATCTGGTTCTTGTTCTCCTCGATGCTTGCCTCATAACCGGCAATCAGTTCTTCGTGGTGGGCCACCTTGCTCTTAAGGCCTGCCAGTTCGTCCTCAATCTGGGCGACTTCCTGAGGAAGAGCGCCGCGGAGGTTCTTGATCTTGTCTATCTCGTTGTCTGCCTGCTGAAGGGCGTACAAAACTTTGAGTTTTTCTGCAACGGGGATACCAGTCTCTCCGAAATCTTTCTGCAGCGATACGAAGGTCTCCCTCACGTCTATCTGAGGGGCTGCCTTCTTTGTTTTTGTTGTTGCCATATATTGTGTTTTTTATAGTGATTCTTTGATTGCGACAAGCTGCTCCCTGATGGCTTTCAGCGAATCTGCGACCTTCACGGCCTTGTCCGCCTTCGAGCTGTCTTCCGAAAGCTGTTTCTGGGCTCCTTCGAGGGTAAGGCCCTGCTTTTTCACCAGGTACTGGATCTTCCTCAGGGCTTCGATGTCCTCGGCGGAGTACTGGCGGTTTCCCTTCGCGGTGCGACGGGGATTCAGCTGCTTCGGAAAGGAGTTCGTCCAGAACCTGATGCAGGAGACGCTCTCTCCAAGAGCCTCGGACACTTCGCCGATCGAATAGTAAAGCTTGTCCATATCGTTAGTCCATTGACTGCTGCGTTGCGGCAGCGACATAAAGCATATTTGTGTATTCTTCGGGCGTTACCGAACCGAAGATGTAGTTTATCGGGTCCAGCGGCGCGCCGCCCAGCAGCACTTCGTAGTGCAGGTGCGGGGCGAACGACGAACCGGTCATTCCGATCGCGCCTATCCTCTCTCCCCTGCGGACGTTCTGCCCCTGCTTCACACGCATGGTCGAAAGATGCGAGTAGCGGGTGACATAACCGCCCTTGTGGGTGATGGTTATGCGGTTCCCGTGGCCTTTGTTGGACTGCTCCACCAGCGAGACTTTCCCGTCCGCCGCGGAGTAGACCGGATCTCCCTGCGAGAGGATGAAATCCAGGCCGTCGTGCTGCACATAGGCCTTGAAGAACGGGTTCATCTTCATGCCCTTGGATGCACCCACCTGCGAGAAGGAGATCCCCCTGACGGGCAGGTCCATGGGCGGCATCACAGTCGCCGGGTTGGCCGCACGGAGCAGCGCTTTCCGGAAAGAGTGCTCGATTTCATCTATCCCGGCACTCACCGTTTCTATTTTCATGGCCGTGTAGGCCACTATCTTCGTCTCAGGCACCGTGTCGTTTCCGTTCAGGAAAGACAGGGAGTTGATCGGATCCACGGCCGGGGCATTTGCGTGGAACACCTCCTGATAGACGTCGTTGTCCTTCAGCTGAAGGCCTGCTATTCCGTCTTCAAGGAGCTTCTGCTGAGGGAGAAGCTGAGGGTACAATTTCTCGTACATCTTGTTCTCTCTCTTCAGTTTTCCTTCCACGTCCGTGTTCACCGCGAGCGCAAACACAGAGTACAGGACCACCGTCAGCACAAAGGCCGTAGCAAACACAATCAGCAGGAACCTTAGTACCCGCTGATATGGTTTGTCCGACTCCGTGAACTGAAAATCGGCGCCGAAACTGTATCTGCGATCAGAGTTGCTCATCTGCGGCCGTCCTCACCATTGATTTGTACTCCTCAGGCTTGATGGAAAGATCCATGAAAGGACTGGGGTTGATCTGTTTGCCTTTGTATATCACTTCGTAGTGGAGGTGAGGTCCGGTGGATTTTCCCGTGCTGCCCACCGTTCCTATCTTCTGCCCTCTCTTGAGGGTCTGGCCTTTCGCCACATCGATGGAATTCAAGTGTGCGTAACGGGTCTTGTAACCGAAACCGTGATCGATGACAACTTCGTTACCGTAGCCGAAGAACTGGTAGCGCACCCTCTCGACCACACCGTCTCCGGTGCTGTAGACCGGATTACCCAGATAGGTCGCGAAGTCTATTCCTTCGTGGAAGGCCACCGTGCTCTTGCGGACAGGGTCTGAACGGCGTCCGAACGGGCTCGAGATGCGGTACTTTCCGGTCTCGGGCATGATGGGAGAGACTGCAGGCACGCAGGAGATGAGGTTTCCGGCCTGATGAGAGACCATCGCCACTTCGTCCAGGGCGTTGCTCTGAAGGTACGAGCGCTTCGTCATGATGTCCAGGCGCCTGACAGTGTTTTTCAGATAAGCCGAACCGCCGAGGTCG
Organism: Bacteroidales bacterium; assembly: GCA_017615445.1. The sequence continues at coordinate 4,493 of JAGAAD010000100.1, read as the reverse complement.
TCCAGATAAGAATAACGGTTAACTCCTCCGAAACCTGCCTGCTTCACTTCCTCGGGGATTTCCTCGAGGCCGAAGATGGAACGGTAGACGTCGTCGTCTCTCTGCTCTATATCTCCGAGCACTTTCTCTGCCACATCCAGATTATGATTGAGCACCTCGAACTTCGCCTGCCATTCTGCGTTCTTCTTCTTTAGATGCGCAGTCTTCGGAAGATCCAGTCCGAGAACTTGAGTGTAGATGATGAAATTGAGCGCTACAACCGCGGCCACACAGAAGGCGAAGCCCGCCACTTTCAAGACGCGGACTGCCTTCGAATCCTCCTTTTTTTCGTAGAGGAGAGTCTCCGGATTATAGACGTATCTGCTGAATTTGCTCATCGCGCAAATATATTATTTTTCTTTGAGTCTTGCAATTTCAGATTTGGAGGTGCCGTTGAGGGCAGTCCAGCTCTGAGGTTCACGGAATCCCCTGAGGAATTCCTCTATGTTCATTTTCTTCTTGCCGCTTAACTGGAGTTCCTTGATGGAAAGGAGTCCGTCCGCGGTGGCTATCGTCAGGTAGGTCTTGCCGTCGCTGTCGATAGTGCCCGGCACCGCCTTGCCTTCGAGGGCGTCCGCCCTGAAGATCTTCAGCTGCACCGGAGGCTGCCCGTCTTTCCGGATCATCGTGTAGGCCGCCGGGTAAGGGCTGAGGCCGCGGATGAGATTGCGGACGTGCTTGGTGGTGTCCGTCCAGTCTATATTCAGCAGCTCGGGAGTGAGCTTCGGCGCGGGCTTGAGCACCTCGGCGCCCTGGATGAAGCTGCGCTGCACGCGGGTCTCCACGTTCCTCTCCACGAGTCCCTCCACAGTCTGCAGCACGATGTCCGAGCCTATCGCCATCAGCTTGTCGTGCACGTCTCCGGCTGTGTCGTCCGGTCCGATCCTGCACTCCTGGCGGAGGATGATGCCGCCGGTGTCGATGTTGTGGTCTATCATGAACGAGGTCACGCCCGTCAGTTTCTCGCCGTTGATTACCGCCCAGTTGATGGGGGCGGCACCGCGGTACTGAGGCAGCAGGGCCGCATGGAGATTGAAGGTGCCGTACTTCGGCATCTTCCACACTTCCTCCGGCAGCATGCGGAAGGCCACCACCACGAACATATCCGCCTTCAGGGCCTTAAGTTGCTCGAGGAATTCCGGATCCTTCAGCTTCACCGGCTGCAGCACCGGGACATTGTGGGCCACGGCATACTGCTTGACTGCGCTTTCGTTCACCTTCAGCCCGCGGCCGCTCGGTTTGTCCGGCACAGTCACCACACCCACGATGTTGTAGCGATGTTTGATGAGGTTATCCAGCGGAGCCACCGCGAACTCGGGGGTTCCCATATAGACTATGCGCGTCCTGCGGAAGAAGCTCCATATCTTGCGCCACAGCCTTCTGAGGGCCGTCTTCAGCTGGTCCATGCCCGTGAACGAGGCGTCGTGCACGGCCTTCCACGTCAGGTAGAAGCCTATCGGCGCCAGCACATAGGACGAGACGAACGCGCCTATCGGGGCCGCGACCGCGCCGTCGTTACCGAGCTTCACGCCGGAGATGTCCACCACCCAGTAGAGCACGAAGAACAGCACCGAGATGATGGCGCTGACTCCGAGGCCGCCCTTTCCTATCAGGGCGCCGAGCGGCGCGCCGATGAAGAACAGGATGAAGCACGCGAGAGCCTGGGCTATCTTGTGCAGGATCTCCACACTCGAGCGGCGGAGGTAGAAGTACTCGACATAGTTTTCACGGCTGTAGTTGGTCAGCTCGGAAGCCATTCTGTTGGCTTTTTCGGAAGCCGACTTCAGAGCCTTTATCTTGTCCGCCCTCTTCTTCCACACTCCGAAGCCTTCGTACTGGAAGTCGGATTTGGTTGAATTGAACGCCGTGCTGTCCAGCTGTTTCTTGAAGGAGAAATATGAGGATTCAGTCAGGCCGCGGTAGTGGTCCTTGTAGGCCGCTTCCGTTATCCTGCGAAGAGAGTCGCGTTCGTGGACCAGAGACTCAGTCTTCTGGGCCTTGATCTGGTTTCCGAAACGGTTCTCTTCGGATTTCTCGAAGGCGTAGTTGGAAAGCGAGATTATGAGCTGCTGCTTTTCGAAGGCGACCTTGTTCAGCTGAAGGTCCATCTCGGAGCCCTTTCTGCTGTTGGTCTCCTGATAGTTCGTGCCGTTGTAGAGGGTGAAGATCAGGTAGTCCTTCGCCTTGCTCAGACGCATGGTGGCGGAGTCCGCCAGAGTGATGCTGGTGTTTCCTTTCTTCGCGGTGTGGTCGTAGACCATCACACCGTAGAGCATGCCGTCCGACTGGTCGTCCACACGGAGGATGTAACCGTCTATTCCGTCATAGAAGGTTCCGGAAGGGATTTTTATTTCTTCCTTGGTCTTGCCGATGTCCGTGCGGAGCTGGTAGATCTCCTTGTAGGCCTTCGGCACCAGGTTGTCGCCCACGAAATAGGCCGCCACCGCCACTATCGCCGAGACTATGATTATCGGGGATATGATCCTCACGAAGGAAACTCCGGAGGCTTTCACCGCCATCAGTTCCTTGTTTTCGGTCATCTGGCCGAAGGTCATCATCGAAGCGAGGAGGGTGGCCAGAGGCAGAGCCAGCGGGAGAATCGTGCAGGTGCCCCACATAAGGAACTCCGCAATCACCCTCATTCCGAGGCCCTTTCCTACCAGTTCGTCTATATACAGCCAGAGGAACTGCATCACCAGGATGAACACGACTATCAGCAGGATCGCTATGAACGGTCCTGTGAACGATTTGAGAACAAATCTATCCAGTCGTTTCATCCCTTCGGGTTCTGCTTATTTTGTGGCTATCGCTTTCAGGGCTTCAAGTGCATCTTTTATGCCATCCGGGTTCTTGCCGCCGGCAGTGGCGAGACCGGGCTGTCCGCCGCCGCCTCCCTGGATGAACTTCGCACCTTCGCGGATGTCCGCGCCGGCGTTCTTGCCTTTCGCGACAAGGTCCGGAGAGTACATCAGCGCGAGCTGCGGCTTGCCTTCGAAGACGAAGGCCGCGACCAGCGCCGTGTTCTCGAGACTCTTCTGAAGCAGCAGGGCCGCTTCCCTCACCATGGCGGGATTTGCTCCCTCTGCCAGCGACTGGTCCACGGCGATGAGTTTGATGCCGTTAACCTCCTGCGCTTTTGCGCTGATGGTCTTTGCGAACTCGGCAGTCTTCTGCTTGGCGAATTCCTCAGCCTGCTTCTTCAGCGCAGCGTTGTCCTCAACGAGTTTCGTGATAGCGGCCACGAGGTCAGGAGCGTTGTTGAAAGCGGCACGGGCGGCCTTGACAGTGTACTGCATGGACGCCACGAACTGCTCGGCGTTCTCGCCTGTGACGGCTTCGATTCTGCGGACGCCGGCTGCGATCGCGCCTTCGCTCACTATCTTGAAGAAGCCGATCTTGCCGGTGGCGCTGACATGGCAGCCGCCGCAGAGCTCCACGCTCGGGCCGAACTTCACCACCCTGACGCTGTCTCCATATTTCTCACCGAACAGGGCGATAGCGCCCATTGCCTGGGCTTCTTCCATGGTGGCGTCGCGCTTTTCCTCGAGAAGATAGTTCTCGCGTATCATCTGGTTGACCCTGTCTTCCACCTTTCGGATCTGCTCGTCAGAGAGCTTCTCGAAGTGCGAGAAGTCGAACCTCAACTGGGTGTCCGAGACATATGAGCCCTTCTGCTCGACGTGGGTTCCGAGGATCTCCCTCAGGGCCTGATCGAGAAGATGCGTGCAGGAATGGTTGTTAGCAATATTCTGCCTGCGGCGGGCGTCCACCACCAGTTTGAAGCTTGCGGTGCAGTCCTCGGGCAGTTTCTCGGCGATGTGGACAGTGAGACCGTTTTCCTTCACGGTGTCCAGGATCTTGATCCTTTCGCCGGCTGATTCGATGTGCCCGGTGTCGCCCACTTCGCCGCCCATCTCGCCGTAGAACGGAGTCTTGTCGAAGACGAGCTGGAGCATCTTTTTGTTCTTCTGCACCACCTCGCGGTGTCTCAGGAGCTTTGCTCCCTGCACTTCCGTGGTGTCATAGCCCACGAACTGAGAGTCGCCTTCCGCATACTCCACCCAGTCGCCGAATTCGTTGGCGGTGGCGTTGCGGGCGCGCTCCTTCTGCTTCTGGAGCTCCACATTGAAGCCGTCCAGGTCCACGGTGTACCCGTTCTCGCCCGCGATGAGCTGGGTGAGGTCGATCGGGAAACCGTAGGTGTCGTAGAGCACGAATGCGTCCACTCCCTTGATGACCTTGTCCGCCTTGGACTTGGCCATGTAGTCGTCCAGCAGCTTGATGCCGCGGTCCAGCGTCCTGAGGAAAGCGAGCTCCTCTTCGCGGATGACGGACTCGATTATCTTCTGCTGGCTGACGAGCTCGGGATAAGCTCCACCCATGTCGGCTATCAGCTGAGGCACGAGGCGGCAGAGGAACGGCTCGGTGAAGCCGAGGAAGGTGTAGCCGTAGCG
>JAGAAD010000099.1 GCA_017615445.1 Bacteroidales bacterium | reverse complement strand
GGCGACATCGCGCCCACTGCCGGCGTAGGACATCATCAGGTGGATTTTGTGCTCAGGGTCGGAGGGGATGATGCGGCTGATGAGGCGTAGGTTCGAAGCGTCCATGCAGATGATTCGGTCGAAACGGTCATAGTCGCTCGCGTCAATGCGGCGGGCTCGCTTCGCCGGGTCGAACCAGATTCCGTGCTGAGTCAGGCACCTTTTTGCCGGAGGATAAATCGGATTGCCTTCTTCTTCCCACGACACCGCTCCCGACTCGATGTAGTAGTCGTTCTCCAGCCCCCTGGCCTTCACCAGCGCCTTCAGAATAAACTCCGCCATCGGACTCCTGCAGATATTCCCGTGGCACACGAACAAAACTCTGGTCATTCTTGCTTCTCGTTTCCCTGCAAATATACGATTTTCCCGTTTCTTTGGGCTTGGGCGAAGCCCGGCAGAAGACGTTGATTGAAAGTATGCCGCCCCGAATCGCTCGATGCGGGCACGAACGCTCGAAAACCTTTCCCCTTCTTGCGTCAGCCCCGTCAGCGCGCCCGCACTGAGAAGGCTTCTCAAACCCGAAAAGCCCGTGGGGGCTAAGTAGTTGTGGGTCAGCACTTTAAATAAATGAGGTGTCCCGAAAAAGGCAGACCTCTTTCGTCTTATCTCCTGTGTTTCAATCACTTAGCCCCCACGCGGGGCCCGCGGAGATAACGAAAAAGCGGACAACCTTTCGGTCATCCGCTTGCGCTCCCCCTCGGGGACTTGAACCCAGGACCCCCTGATTAACAGTCAGGTGCTCTAACCAACTGAGCTAAGGAGGAATGTCAATCGCCGTTCTAACGAACGGGACTGCAAAAGTAGTACAAAAATTGGATTCCGCAAAAAATCAGGCCAAAAATTTAGTATCTTTGTTTTCGAGGCCCCGCGGGGAATGCGGGGTGACAATGCAATATGGATATCATTCTTTTATCCTCAAATGTGAGAGACCTCGTTCTGGACTCAGACCTGGTCGTGGTTCCGGGGCTCGGCACCTTCCGCGCGGAGGTGGTCCCGGCTTCTTTTTCCGATAAAGGCTACACGGTGAATCCTCCCTACAGGAAGCTGACTTTCGTGGTGGAAGAGCTTCCGGAGGCGAAGGTCCTCGAGGCGGAAGGCCTCGCGGAGTTCGTGGAGCAGCTGAAGAAAGAATTGAAGGAAACCCGCTGCGTGGAGTTCCCCGGACTGGGGAAGCTCAGGCTGACGAAAGGAGACCAGTATTTCTTTGTGGTGGACGAAGATGCGAGCATCTACCCGGACGGTTTCGGTCTGGAGCCCGTGTCGCTGAAGAACAAGGAAGGCAAGGAGCCCGCAAAACAGCAGAAGTCTCAGAAAGAGGCGAGGCATAAAGCGTCTCGCAAGCCCCTGCCCAAGTGGGCCCTCGCGGCGATTATCACAGCCGGCGTAATAGTCCTGGCCGTGATTGCGTTAAGACTCTTGGGAACCTACGCCCCCGATTTCATAGACAAACTCCTGTACTCCGAAGAGGAGCTGGCAAAGCTGCACGGCGCGCTATGATCGAGCTGGTCTATCCTCTGGATCCGGCGCCGCTGACAGGCCCGGAAGCCGATGCGTCCGAGCTGCTGCCCGTCGTTGACGAAAACGGCCTCGTGATTGGCCGCGCCGCCCGCGAGTACTGCCACTCAGGCGAGGAGCAGCTGCTGCACCCGGTCGTGCACCTGCAGATCGTGGACCGGTACTCCCGCTTCTTCCTGCAGCATCGCAGCCGAAACAAAGAGACCTTCCCGAACAGGTGGGATGTGGCCGTGGGCGGGCATGTGTCTTACGGCGAGTACTATCAGGAAGCGCTCTTCCGCGAAGCGGGCGAGGAGCTCGGGCTCTACGACTTCAACCCGCAGTACCTGGACAATTACATAGCTGACCAGCCGGACGACAAAGAGATGGTGGGGCTGTATGTCACCGTGGGCTCGTTCGACCTGCATCCGGACAACTACGAAGTCTCGGAGGGCCGTTATTGGACTATCGAAGAGATCGAGGCCGCCCTCGGCAAGGACATCTTCACCCCGGAGTTCGAGAACGAGTACCGGGAGTACAAAGACAAAATCCTCGCGCTTCTATGACGGACGAGCTGACCAAATTCATCCAGGACCAGCTGTCCGTGTGGCCGCTGGCATCCGGCAACTTCCGCGCGCTGAAGGCGGCGGAGGTCAAGGACCTGACGGTGGGCGGAATCGCCGCGAAGGCGCAGCATAACCCCTGCCGTATCATCAGCACCACCGCCGAGGTGGACGCGGCGACAATAGCGGCCCGTCCCTGCTTCCTCTGCGTGCCGAACCGCCCGAAGGAGCAGTTCCACATCAAGTTCGACGGCCGCAAGGGTCGCCGCTACAACGTGCAGGTGAACCCCTACCCGATCTTCCCCTCGCACCTCGTGATCGCGCGGGATGTGCACGTCCCCCAGTCCGTCTGGCACAACTTCGTGGACATGATGGACTTCGCCCGCAAGTACCCGGACTTCCTCGTGTTCTACAACGGCCCGGACAGCGGTGCCTCCGCCCCGGACCATATGCACTATCAGGCGATCCCCACCGGTCTGCTGCCGCTTCAGCGGGCGATCGATGCCTGGCTGGACGAAGGCCAGGAGCCGCTCGCGACCGGCCAGGACGCGAAACTCTACCATTTCCCGCACTTCTGCCGGGGGGTCTACGCACTTCGCTCGTCCACGCCCAAGTCGCTCGCGAAGCTGTTCTACCAGCTCGTGGACTGCTGCCCCATCATCGGCAGCGAGCCGGAGCCGCGCCTGAACCTGTTCACCTACTGCTATCGGGAGGAGTACCGCTGCTTCGTGGTGCTCCGCGGCGCGGTGCGCTCACACCACTATTATTCCGATGGCCCGGACCACCTCACTATGAGCCCGGGCGCCGCGGACATGGCCGGCATGTTTGTCTGCCCGCTGAAAGCGGACTACGACAAGCTCACCGGCCCGCTCCTGGACGAGATCCTGGACGAAGTCTGCATCTCGCCCGAAGACGAGCGTATGGTCGCGTGGAGGATGACACGGCGTCAACCAAAAGTGGACGTGCCCATCGCGGAAGGAGACGAGATCGTGTTCGAGATGATTTCGGACGGGGCCGGCCCGCAGCGCGTGAGCCTCAAGGACGGCCGGATAGACTACGGTGGCGCGCTCTACGACGAGCTCTATTTCGACAGCGTCACCCGCAGCACCGTCTTCGCGCCGGCGTCGTTCATAATCCACGGCGAAAAACCCATGCAATTTGCCGGCTCCATCCGTTTCACGGTGGAGGGTGGCACGATTCGTGCAAGCAATCATATCGGGATTGAGAATTACCTGCTGAGCAAGATGTCCGAAGAGTTGAGTCCGGACCTCCCGCTCGAAGAGACGAAAAAGATAGTGGTCAGGAGGCGCAGGGAGATTCTCGCGGAAGCGGAGCACGAAGAGTACAAAGGTTTGACAATTGAAATATTAACCAACGTCCGCCAGGCGATAGATCAGACCTGGGGACAACAAAACTAAAATATTATGAAACTGTTTAAGCTCACACTCGCAGCTCTCCTCGCAGGCGCACTTGTTTGCAGCGTTCCTGCAGCAGCACAGACGCGCAGCGGAGGAAGCTCCAAAGCGACTTCTGCGACACGCAGTACGTCGTCGTCTTCGAAGAGTTCGAGTTCTGCATCAAGGAGCTCGTCTTCTTCTTCGAAGAGCACTTCAGCGACCCGCAGCTCCTCTTCCTCGTCGAAGAGCACATCAGCCGTCCGGTCGTCTTCCTCTTCATCATCCAGCTCACAGCAGAAAAAGAGCGCAACCACAACCCGCAGCTCTTCTTCGAGCAGCAAGAGCACATCAGCAACCCGCAGCAGTTCTTCCAGCGCCCAGCAGAAGAGCTCAGCCAGCAAGAGCAGCAGCTCCGTCAGCAAGAGCGCTTCCAGCAGCAGCGCGAAAAAGAGCGCCGGCACCATCAGGAATCCTAAGAGCAGCGTGACTCCCAGCAGCAAGACCCCTGCGCAGAGGTCTTCCGGTCTGGAAAAGAGAGAGTCCGAGAAGCAGGTGAAGGGCCGCGCGGAAGGCGCAGTGTCCCGCAATGCCGGAAGCAGCAGCTCCCAGAAGCCTTCAGCCGCCACCCGCAACGCAGCTCCCGCTCAGGAAAACAGGGGAGTGGTCACCAGCAGAGATAATAACTCCCACAGGACTCCTCCCGCAAACCGCGGCGGAATAGACTACAACCGTCCTTCAAGGTTCTATGACCACGGCCATCACTACTACGGTTACAGAATCCACAGCCTGCCTCCGAGGCACACCGTGCATCACTACTGGGGCCGCCGTTATTACTACTACGACGGATTGTACTACTACTATCGCGGAGGTGTTTACTACGTTTGCCGTCCTCCTTTCGGCTACTACTTCGAGCCGAGCGTGTACTACTACACACCTTGGAGGTGCCGCGTGAGGTATTACAGCTATGCTGACCATCAGTATAACATAATCAACGACAACTACCGCACGATCGCCGAGCAGAACGCGATAATCGCCCAGAACAACGCGACCATCGCACGCCAGCAGGAAGTCCTTCAGGCTCAGCAGACCCAGCAGGCCAGGATCGCATCCGAGTCTTACCAGCTTGCAATGAAGCTCGGTCTGATGCAGTCCTACGCAGCAGTCGGACAGGAGTACTTCTACGACGACGGTGTGTTCTTCATCCTTAACGCCAACGGCCGTTACGAGACCATCGTTCCTCCTGCAGGCGCACTGGTCGAAGAGCTCCCTGACGACTACGAAGTGGTAGTCCTCAAAGACGGCAGAGAGTACTTCAAGGTGGACGAGACGATCTATCGGATGACCGTCAGCGAAGGAAAAGCTTACTTCGAGGTTCTCGGACAGCTCCAGGACTACACCTGGTAAGCTACCAGATTAAAGACAACAGGCGGCGGGCAGTTTCAGACTGTCCGCTGCTTTTTATTGTGACGTCCTGAAGGGCGGGGAAGTCAGGGGCGCTGTGCGCGATTCTGCAGGCGTCCAGCAGTCGCACAAGTTGTCGTGCGGCTGCGGGGGCGGGGTCGATGAAGCGTACGTCCGGGCCGGCGACTCGCTGCATCACGGGCAGCAGGAAGGGGTAGTGTGTGCAGCCGAGCACGACTGTGTCTGCGCCTGCCCCCAGCAGCGGCTCCAGGCTCTCACGCACGATCTGTTCGGCGCGCGGCCCTTCGAGCTCGAGGCTCTCCACCAGCTCCACGAATCCGCGGCCTACCCGCTCCACCACCTTCACGTCTCCGGCGTAAGTGTCTCGCGTGTCCAGGTACTTCGAGGCTTTGAGGGTGCCGGCGGTGGCGAGGACGCCTATCACTCCGCTGCGCGTCCCGAGGGCGGCGGGCTTCACCGCCGGCTCCATCCCGATGAAGGGAACGTCCGGCCATGTCTTCCGCAGTTCCGCGATGGCCGCTGCGGTGGCGGTGTTGCAGGCGATCACGACCGCATCTGCTCCCTCGGCCAGGAACCCGGCCACAATTTCCTTGCAGCGGGCCTGAATGAACTCGGGAGTTTTCTCTCCGTAGGGGCAATTCGCGTTGTCCGAATAATAGAGGAATTTGTCTGCGGGAAGCAGGCGGACGATCTCCCTGAGGACTGAAAGTCCTCCGGAACCGGAATCCATTATGCCGATCGTCGCCATACTATCAGCAAATATACCGATATTTTTCTTTAAATTTGCCTTGATATGACAACTCAGGAGCAGATAAAGGAATTGCACGCGAGGGTGGAGACCCTGAGGCGTTGCCTGGACATAGACGGCAAGCGGGCGGATGTCTCCGCGAAGGAGTCCGAGAGCCAGGCGCCTTCCTTCTGGGACGACCCTAAAGCGGCGGAAGCGTTCCTGAAAAAGCTCAGTTCGCTGAAGGCCTGGGTTGTGCAGTTTGACAAATGCGCATCGCTGGTGGACGACCTCGATGTCCTGTATGAGTTCGCCGAAGGCGAAGAGTCGGAGGAGTTGGACGAAGGGTACAAGGCGGCTCTGCAGGCGGTGGAAGACCTCGAGCTGAAGAACATGCTCGGCGGCGAGGGAGACAACCTCGGCGCGGTCCTGACCATCAACTCCGGCGCTGGCGGCACGGAAGCGAACGATTGGTCCGCGATGCTGATGCGAATGTACCTCCGCTGGGGCGAGCGCAACGGCTACAAAATGACCGTCACCGAAAACCAGGAGGGCGACGAAGCCGGCATCAAGAGCTGCACCATCGAGTTCGAAGGAGACTATGCCTACGGTTATCTGAAGGCGGAATCGGGCGTGCACCGTCTGGTTCGAATCTCCCCGTTCAACGCGCAGGGCAAGCGCCAGACCACCTTCAGCTCCGTGTTCGTCTACCCTCTGGTGGACGATTCGATCAACATCGAAATCAACCCTTCGGACATCGAATGGGACACATTCCGCAGCGGCGGTCACGGCGGCCAGAACGTGAACAAGGTGGAGACCGGCGTCCGCGTGCGGCACATCCCCACGGGCATCATGGTGGAGAACACCGAGACCCGCAGCCAGCAGGATAACCGCCAGAACGCTTTAAGGATCCTTAAGTCCCGCCTCTACGACATCGAGCTCAAGAAGCGCCGCGAGAAGCAGGCCGAGCTCGAAGGTCAGAAGAAAAAGATCGAATGGGGCTCGCAGATCCGCTCCTATGTGCTGCATCCTTACAAACTGGTCAAGGACGTCCGCACCGGCTACGAAACCGCCGACACCCAGGGCGTCCTGGACGGCGACCTGAACGCCTTCATGAAAGAATATTTAATGCAAAACTAATATGGCAGTAGAATTCAAGTATGCGCCGATGTTCCAGCTCGGCAAAGACAAGACAGAGTATTACAAGATTCCCGGATCGGAGAAGCTCGTGAGCACGGGCGAATTCGAAGGGCACAAGATTCTGAAGGTCAGCCCCGAGGCGCTGACGCTAGTGGCAAGGCAGTCTTTCCACGACTGCCAGTTCATGCTGCGCCGCGCGCACAACGAGCAGGTGGCCGCGATCCTGAAGGACCCCGAGGCCTCCGAGAACGACAAATACGTAGCCCTGCAGTTCCTTCGCAACGCGGAGACGGCCGTGAAGGGCGTGCTCCCGTTCTGCCAGGACACGGGAACTGCCATCATCCACGGCGAGAAGGGCCAGGGAGTCTGGACCGGCTTCGAGGATGAAGAGGCGCTCTCCAAGGGCGTGTTCGACTGCTACACTCAGGAGAATCTCCGCTACAGCCAGAACGCCCCGCTGGACATGTACAACGAAGTGAACACCAAATGCAACCTGCCTGCCCAGATCGACATCGAGGCCACTCAGGGCGCCGAGTATCACTTCGTGATGGTCGCCAAGGGCGGCGGCAGCGCGAACAAGACATATTTCTACCCGATGACCAAGGCCACCATCCAGAACGAGGGCACCCTCCTTCCGTTCCTCGTGGAGAAGATGAGGAGCCTCGGCACGGCCGCCTGCCCGCCTTACCACATCGCATTCGTGATCGGCGGCACCAGTGCGGAGAAGAACCTCCTCACTGTCAAGCTCGCCAGCATCAAGTTCTACGACGAGCTGCCCACCACCGGCGACGAGACCGGCCGCGCTTTCCGCGACGTGGACCTCGAGCAGAAGCTCCTGAAGGAAGCGGAGAAGATAGGCCTCGGCGCACAGTTCGGCGGCAAGGCTCTCGCGCACGACATCCGCGTGGTGCGTCTGCCTCGCCACGGCGCAAGCTGCCCGATCGGCATGGGCGTGAGCTGCTCGGCGGACCGCAATATCAAATCGAAGATCACGGCAGACGGCGTGTGGATCGAGAAGATGGACACCAACCCGTCCGAGCTGATTCCGGAGGAGTACCGCAATCCCGGCGAGGGCCCGAAGGGAATCGAGATAGACCTGGACAAGGGCATCGACGCCGTGCGCGCCGAGCTCACGAAGTACCCGGT
>JAGAAD010000098.1 GCA_017615445.1 Bacteroidales bacterium | reverse complement strand
CACTCTATCCAGTCCGGAGCCAGGAAGTCCGGCGACACCACAGCGTACTGCCAGGTGATATCTTCATCCGGGATCTCGGAGTCGTGGTAATAGTCTCCCTCCTTGACTATCTGATAATCAAGAGGGTGGTCCAGCATCTGCACGCCCATCTCCTCGAGCAGAAGAAGGTCTTCATCGTTACGCGGGAGCAGGCGTACATAATTGTGGGTAGGGGTCAGTTGGACGACGCTCGCTTTGGTGGGATACAGCGCCTGAACAGCTTTCGTCATGTTCTCCACGGTGTAGGGGTCTTCCAATTTGTCGCCGAGAACGATCTGGTCGTGGTCCACGGAGGAGCCGTCGTCATAACTGAGAGGGGTAGAATACAATCCTGACTTTGAGCAGGAAACAGCGGCGAGCAAAGCCGCAAAACAGATTAACAGAAGTCTTTTCATAACACAAAAAGTTTGGTCTGGACAAAAGTATAAAAGAAAAGCCGTGTAAAAAGGTGTTTACACGGCTAATTTACAGTTCCATCAAAAAAACTTATGGAATGTCTATCTCATAGTACGTAGACCCATATCCGGCCCAGTATCCATACCCTCCGACAACATTGGACGGAGCGGTCGAATGGACCGGGAAGAAAGGATTTCGCGAGAATACCCACTCATCGAAGAGTCCTTTCCAGTAGTTGTAGGTCATTTCGTCCATAGTGCAGAAGCGCACACGGACGTGGTCGCCAGGCTCATAGTACCAGGTGAACTCGGAGCCCATTATGTCGAAACCGCGGTATAAGAACGATTCATAGGACCCTTTGACAGTGCTGCCGTTCACCAGCGAATACATGCAAGCCAGATAGGTGCTGTCTTTCTGATCCCGCTTGGTGAAGAAGCCGTAATAGCTGTCCTCCGAAGGGGTGAACGCCACCTGAATGGTGGACCCTTCGGCAGTCTCGTGAGAACCGATAGCGGTCAAAGTCTGGGGCGCCGGGATGGTCGTCTCGGCAGTGGCCTCGGTCTCTCCGTACTTAACCTTCAAAGTGTACTTTTTCCCTGCCTGCCCCTTGAACTTGGTGGTAGTATAAATATAAGGAGGGAAATAAGTGTCGTTCTTCATTCCGGTCAGGAAGAAAGTCTCCTCCCCGTCGCTCACGGACACGGTCGCCCAGCGCAGCACATGCTTGGACAGGTCGTCATAGTCCAGCGTTCCTTCCACCAGCGCCACGGACGAGGTCACTATCACCACCGGATAGCCTCCGTCCTCGATCCATCCGTCTATCACCAGATGTTCGTCTATCTTCTCCACCGTGCAGCAGACCGCAAAGCACATCATCAAAAACAAAAACAGTCTCTTCATTGCTTCAGAACTTCAGGTAATAGCCTACGGAAGGCAAAACGGTGATACCCAGATACATCCGCTCGAACTTGATCTTCAGCTCGTCGCGCATAGAGTGCACTTTGCGGAAGATCTCCTGATTGTGCGCAGTGGCGTTGTAGACCGAGAAATTAAGCCCATGCTGCATGCGGCCGTGGTCGCGCAGCCTCAGCCGCGCGTTGAGATCCAGCCTGAAATAGGGGCTTAGCCGCCCGCCGTTGTAGGGCCCCATCACGGACACGACCTGATGCTGGAGCATGTAGTACTCCTTCACCTCCGTGAACGGAGTGCCGCCCGCAGCCACCACCGTGCCGCCGAGATCCCAGCGGCCGACCGAATATGCGGCGACCAGGTCCAATTCCACCAGCCTTTCGTGGCTCGAAGGCCAGGTGCCGCCGTCGAACATGCGCATGCTCCTGCCAGCGGACAGTCCCGCCCAGCCGGTCAGCCGCCCCTGCGTCTTGCGCGCGAGCAGGTTGAGGCCATAGGCATAGCCCTGCCCCTTCTGCAGCGAACGCTCGAGCGAGTAGGTGCCGGCCAGCAGGTCCTGGAAGCCGCTGACGAACTCGATCTGATTGCCGAGGAAGCGGTAGTAGAGCTCCGAATTCAGCTCGATCCCGCCCGGCAGCGGTTTGTCCCACGCGAGCGAAGTGCCCACGGACCACTGCGGGTCGCTGTACTTGCCGGCGGGCAGCCAGAATTCGAGCGGCAGGCCGAGATTCGAGAAGCCGGTCTGGAAGAGGTACTGCCTGTGCACGCCCGCGCTCGCACGCAGCTGATCGCCGCCCGGCAGGTGCCACGTCCCGGAAAGCTGAGGCGATAGCCCGAAGTAGGACCGCCGCTCGGCAGACAGGAACCATGTTCCCGCGAGGGTGGCGGAGTAGTCGAAGTCGAAGCCGATCGTGCCGCTCCAGCCGCCGGACAGAGTCGTCTCGAACGCACGCTGGATCTCTGGCTGCTCGTATTCGACCCCCGTGCCGACGACGGTAGGGCTCTGGGGTTGCACTTCGTGGGCCGCGAGATCGGCCATGAGGCTGAGTTGCCCGCGACTCCACCCGCCTTTGTAGCCCACGGTCGCGATGGACGCGGGCAGATGCCCCTGCCGTCCTTCTTCGATTATGTCGGTCGAGAGGCGGTTGGCCGTGTAATAGAGCGTCTGCTCGAGGGCGCCGTGGTCCCAGTGAATCGCGGCCATGGCGTTGGCCCAGAACATGTCTATCCCCATCTCAGTGCCGCTCTTTTCGCTGACCACCTTGTCGCGGCCGTAGTACATGTCCACGGCGATCCGGTCCTCGCGCGTCGGAGTCCAGATCCAGCTTGCGTTCACATCCGAAAAGCCGTAGCTCAGCCACATGTCGTCCATGTGCAAATACCGGCCGTAGAGCAGGTCCACGAGCGAGCCGCGTCCGGACAGGACGAGCGCCGATTTGCCGCTGATCGGAGCCTCGAGCGTGCCCTGCGCGCTGACCAGCCCCAGCGATGCGTCCAGTCCCACCCGCTCGGGAATCGAGCGGCGGGTGTGCATGTCGATTATGCCGCCGAGCCGGTTGGCCCCGGCCGCGACGGTGCTGTAGGACATCGAACGGTAGTGCGTGGGATTGAAGACGGAGAAGATGCCCATCAGGTGAGTGGCGCCGTAGATCGGCACGCCGTCCAGCGCGACCAGATTATGCTGGTGGTCGCAGCCCTGGATGTGGATGCCGGCGTCGAACTCGGAACTTGTCTGCATGCTCGGCAGCATCTGCAGGAAATGCAGCGGGTCGGCGTTTCCCAGCACGGAGGGCATCAGCGCCAGCTCCTGCATGTCCATGGTCACCGCCCCCGTGCGGCTCAGATCCAGCAGCCTCTTCTTCTGGGCGGAGAGGACGGTGCTGTCCAGCTGCAAAGAATCGATCTGCGCCCTGGCTTCGGTGCAAAAGACCGAGAGCAAAAGCGCAGATCTTAAAATCAGTATGCCTATTTTCCGGCGATACACTTTACTTCAAAGGCTCGGCCTCCTGCTGAGGTCCTGCGAGGAACGCCTGCATCTCTGCAAGAGCGTTGTTCACAGCCTCGACAGTCTTCGGGAAGTTGTCCGGGCTGAAGAACTCGTCAGGAAGCATGTACTCAGAGCCATCCTCGAAGCGGACGACGGGCTGGATGCTCCAGACAACCATATCCTCGCTCTCGTAAGGCTTGTAAGCTTCAAATCCGAGCTTGGCCTGGGCGGTCTTCTGGATGTACAGGGTAAGATTCACGCACTTCTCCACTTCTGCTGCGAGGGCCTTTGCCTCTGCTTCGTTCTCAGCGCCCTTTCTTGCGGCCTTCACGAACTCGGTGTAATTCAGGTCTCCCTTGAGCTCTACGTTGTCCAGGAGGCTGAAGGTAGCCTTCACATTACCGGTGCTGGAAAGAGCGTCGATGTCGTTGTCCGCGTCGAAGGCGAGCTTGCCCTTGGCTTCGAAGTTGGCGGCCACGATGGTCTGCTTGTCGTACTTGATGCTGGCGTTGAGAAGAATCTCGGTGTCGCTGTACTTGGCGCGAGTCACTGCGAAGGTGTACTTGTCTGCGCTGACTTCCAGAGTTGCCGCATAGGTGTCGGTCGGCATAGGCTCTTCGCCGGCAAGCTTGATGTCCGTGGTGAGCTTGAGACCTGCGGTCTTCTTTCCACCTGCATTGAGTGTTCCCTCGATAGACTCGGGGATCACGAGATAGGTCTTGCTCCAGAGCTTCTTGTCAACCAGGTTACCGCTCTCGTCATAATAGTAGCTGTAGTCCGAATCCACAAGAGCTGTGGTCTTGGAGTTCTTGACAGTAAGTTTTCCGTCCACTGCGGTGCCGTCTGCAAGGGCGTAGGCGATTCCGAGACCGGTTCCTTCCTCTGCGTAGACTTTGTTGTCCTTGATGCTGATCGTTCCGTTGATCTTGCTCAGATCATAAAGATACTCGTAAGGCTCTTTGTCCGAAACGGTGAAAGACTTGTTGACAGATTCTGCCCAAGTGGTGTAGCTTTCATCCTCTCCCTCGACATTGCCAAAAACTTCAGCGCTGGCGGTGATGAGATCCGCGGTGCTCTGCCAATGATCCACCTCAAGCATCTGAACAGCCTTCGTGCAGGTCTCGTCCAGGGTTGCCTTGTTCTCTTCCGGAGAAAGGACTTCGCCCTTGATCTCCTGCTTGCAGGACACTGCCACGCAGGCCGCTGCAACTAAAAGAATAAATACTTTTTTCATGATATAATGAATTGTTGTTTTCAATTTTGTGGCGCAAAGATAATAAATTATCTTTTAACTCTCTATATGATGCGCAATTAGCGGCAATAGTTGCATTTTTATTTGGGAGACTAGAGAAAACCTATTATATTTGCGGTCCAATTCTTCAGGAGAGATGCTCGAGTGGCTGAAGAGGCACGCCTGGAAAGCGTGTGTACCCCAAAAGGGTATCGCGAGTTCGAATCTCGCTCTCTCCGCGCTATGCAATCAGCAAAACGTCGCACGATGTGCGACGTTTTTCGTTGCGGCACAGGCCAGAATGAGAGCTAGCTTTCATTCTGGCCTGCGTCGCAATGAAAGATCGGTCGGGAACCGACCGTCTTGCTGATTGCTCGCGGAGATGCGAGACGAGCGAGGCCGCAGGACGAGCTAATCTCGCGAGCGAGATACTTCCTTCCTAGAAGAACTTAACCTCTTTCCCCTCTATTGCACTCATAAGGGAATTGCCGAGGCGGGAGACGCCGAAGCGGAAAAGATCTTTGTTCATCCACTCGGGGCCAAGAATCTTCTCACCTATCTCGTAGTACTGAAGAGCTTCTTCAGCGGTGGAAACTCCTCCTGCTGCCTTGAAGCCGACTTTGCGTCCGGTCTTCTCGTAGAACTCCTTGATTGCCTCGCACATAACAGTAGCAGCCTCCGGGGTGGCGTTGACGGCAACCTTGCCGGTGCTGGTCTTGATGAAGTCCGCGCCTTCTTCCATCGCGAGGAGAGAAGCCTTCCTGATAAGCTCAGGATCCTTCAGGACACCGGTCTCGAGGATTACCTTCAGGACAACTCCCTTGCAGACCTTGCGGATCTCGCGGATCTCGCGGCGAGCCTCGGAGCCGTCTCCGTCCAGGAACGAATTTAGAGCCAGGACTATATCGATCTCATCTGCTCCGTTCTCGATTGCGAGCTCGACCTCGCGGACTTTCACCTCGAGAAAACTCTGGGAAGCCGGGAAGCAACCTGCCACGCAAGTCACATGCAGTTCGGGGGAAGGACGGTTGTCGCGAACCACCGAAGCGAAGTTCGGATAGACGCAGATCGATGCGGGAAGCGGATAGTCCGGATATTCCTTAACGAGTCTGTTTACGTTGTCCACTAAACGCTTTACGTAGGTCGGGGTATCCTCGATTCGCAGGGTCGTCAGATCCATGAATGAGAAACACTTTTTCAGGATGCTTTTTTTGTCCATATGATTGATTATTAGTTATTGTATCCTTGACAGAAACGGAATCGGCAGCCACGGCGAGAGAATCAGACACCGCCGCCAGCGAATCAGCCACCACCTCCAGAGTGTCCGCCACCCTGAACGAAGAATCGTTGGGCCACAGGCCGAGTGTGTCGTCCTTGAAGCGCAGAGTGTCGTAACGGAACTCCACCCGCTGATAAGGCGAGAACTTCACCCTCTTCGCCAGGGCATCCTCGATGGCTTCCAGGCGCTTTGCCTGACGGCTCATCTTGGCTCCGGCGGCCTTCAGAATCTTGGCGTACTTGTTAGGCTTGCGGAGGTAGTGCTTGACCGAGGCGTCGTAGTCCTCGACAGTGTATCCGTACTCCTTGAGAATGGGTGCATAGAAGTTAGAAGTGTCCGCTGTCTTGCGCGCGCGGGAGTTCTGGTTGACCCACTGGTCCGCCATGAACATGTCCACATAGATGTCGGACAGGGTCGCGGCGGGGATCACGCGCGCACGGCGCCCGCAGCAGACGAGCACCAGCGCAAGCAAAACCAGCGGCAGAAACTTCTTCATTTACCTCAACTGTGCACCGAAATTCTTCTGGAAAGCCTGCAGGATGCCTTCCATGGTCCTTTCCACATCCTGGTCCGTGAGGGTCTTCTCCAGATCCTGGAGCACGAAACCGAGAGCGTACTGCTTCTTTCCGGCGGGGATCTTGTCCCCGCGGTAGACGTCAAACAGAGTCACGCTCTTGAGGAGCTTGCGGGCCTGCTTGAATGCGGTCATACGAAGATCGGCAAACGACACGGACTCGTCCAAAAGGAGTGCCAGATCGCGGCGCACCTCGGGGAACTTGGGAAGCTCCTTGAACGCCACCTTGCCGCGCTTGATCAGAGTGAAGAGCGCAGGCCAGCTTATCTCGCAGACGAACACGGGCTGCTTGACGCCGAACTTCTTCGCAAGGGCGGGATTCACCGTCCCAAGCACTGCGAGCTGCTTGCCCTGACCGGGGAGCTTATAGACCACGCCCTCGGAGAACAAATCCGAAGGAGCGGCGTCTGTCCACATCTGATAGACATCCACTCCATAGCGGGCCAGAAGAAGCTCGAGCACGCCCTTCAGCGCGAAATAATCGCTCTTGCGGGGCGCCAGATTCCAGGATTTCTCCGGCGTTCCGGAGATCGCCAGGCAGAAGTTGGTGTGCTCTTCATAGCCCTCCAAAGTCTCTCCGGACTTCTCCGGAAGCCTTTGATAGACAGAGCCATACTCGAAGATGCGCACCGAATTCATCTGACGGTTCGCGTTATATGCTATCACCTCCAGAGCGTTCAGAATCAGAGTCTGCCTCATCGCATTCAAATCCTGCGAAAGAGGGTTGACGATACGGACAGTGTGATCTGCCGGGAAGGTCTGCAGGCCTTCGTAGTAATCGCTCTTGGTGATGGAGTTGTTCATGGTCTCCACGAAGCCGTTTGCGGCGAGGAAGTTCGAGATGGAATTTCTCACAGCCTCTGGCTCCGGCGACGGAGATGCATTCACGGACATCTTCATGTGCTTGGGCAGCGGGATGTTGTCGTAGCCGTAGATACGGAGGATCTCCTCCACCACATCGCACTCGCGGGTGACATCCACCATGTACTGCGGGGCCAGGACGGTCACCCTGGCGCCGTCGCGCCCGACGAACTCATACTGCAGGGCGGTGAGGATGCGGTCGATTGTGTCGTGGCCGATCTTCTGGCCGATGAAGGCCTCGATGCGGTCGTAGTCCAACTCTATCCGCGCGCGCTGAATCGGGTTGGGATAGCTCTCGAACAGCTCGCCGCAGACCTTGCCGCCTGCCAGCTCGACCGCCAGCACGGCAGCCCTCTTGAGGCCGAACATGGCCATTTCGGGATCCGCGCCGCGCTCGAAGCGGAACGACGCGTCAGTCTGTAGCTGCTGGCTCTTGCTCGTCTTGCGGATGCTGGCCGGATCGAAGTACGCTCCCTCGAGGAAGAGGTTCACCGTCTCGTCCGTCACACCGCTGTTCTCGCCGCCGAACACGCCCGCGATGCACATGGGGCCGCGAGGGTCCGCGATGACCATGTCCGTCGCGCGCAGCTTGCGGTCCACGCCGTCCAGCGTCTTGATCGGCTCGCCTTCGGCAGCACGGCGGACTATCACCCTGCCCTCGGCGACCTTGTCGGCGTCGAAGGTGTGCAGCGGCTGGCCGAGCTCGAAGAGGACGTAGTTCGAGATGTCCACTATGTTGTTGATCGGGCGGCTGCCCACGGCGATCAGGCGGTCCTGCATCCACTTCGGGGACGGGCCTACCTTCAGTCCGCGGATGGTCAGGCCGCAGTAGCGCGGCGCGCCGTCCGGATCCGGGACTTCCACCGAAAGACCACGGCCGCCGGCCTCGCGAGGCAGAGCCTCGAACGCCGCCTCGCACTCGGGCTTGTGCAGCTCGCACGGGATCCCGCGGAGGGTGAGAACGGCATACAGGTCGCGTGCGACGCCCCAATGCGAGGCGGCGTCCACACGGTTCGCCGTGATCTCATACTCGATCACAGCCTGAGTCTCGATGCCCAGATATTCCTTGGCGGGCGTTCCGACCGGAGCGTCTTCCGGCAGGATCTTGATGCCGGAATGGTCCTCGCTGAGGCCGAGTTCGTCGTCCGCGCAGATCATTCCGAGGCTTTCCACTCCGCGGATCTTGGACTTCTTGATCTTGAAGTCTCCGGGGAGCACGGCGCCCACCTGGGCGAAAAGGACTTTCTGCCCGGCCGCCACATTCGGCGCGCCGCAGACAACCTGCACGGGCTCCGGCCCGCCGTCGTCCACCGTGGTGATGTGGAGATGATCCGAATCCGGGTGTGCTTCGCAGGTGAGCACTTTCGCCACCACGACTCCCTTCAGACCGCCTTCGATCACTTCCGTTTCTTCCACAGAGTCCACTTCGATGCCGATGGAGGTCATCGCCTCCGCTATCTCCTGCACCGAAAGGTCACACTTCAGATAATCCTTTAACCAATTGTAACTGAGCTTCATATCTATTTCAATTCATTTTCGTCAAAAAGGGCGGCGACGTACTCCTGCGCGTCGAAGTCCTTGAGGTCTTCTATCCCCTCGCCCACTCCTATCCAGCGGATCGGAATTCCGAACTGGTCCACAAGGCCCACGGCCACTCCGCCTTTCGCGGTTCCGTCCATCTTCGTCAGCGCGAGGCTGGTGATGTCCGTCGCGCGGGCGAACTCCTTCGCCTGCTGGAACGCGTTCTGGCCGGTGCTGGCATCCAGCACTAGCAGAACTTCGTTCGGCGCTGTCGGCACCGCCTTCCTCACGGAGTTGCGGATCTTCGTCAGCTCGTTCATGAGGTCTATGCGGTTGTGCAGACGCCCTGCCGTGTCGATCAAAACCACGTCCATGCCCTTCGCGGCCGCGGACTTGACTGTGTCGAAGGCGACAGCCGCCGGGTCCGAGCCCATCTGCTGGCGGACTATCTCCACCCCGGCGCGCTCCGCCCAGACCGAGATCTGATCCACGGCCGCCGCGCGGAATGTGTCCGCGGCGCCGAGCATGACCTTCTTGCCCTCGGCTGCGAACTTGCGCGCGAGCTTGCCGATGGTGGTGGTCTTGCCCACTCCGTTAACTCCCACTACCAGAATGACATAGGGCTTCGCCGAGTCCAGGTCGAACTTGCGGTTCGCGCCCTGCATCAGGGCGCCGATCTCCTCGCGGAGCATCGCGGTCAGTTCTTCCTTGCTCATATATTTGTCCTTCGAGACCCTCTCTTCGAGGGCGTCGATGACCTTGAGGGTGGTGTCCACTCCCATGTCCGATTCGATCAGCGCCTCTTCGATGGCGTCAAGCGTCTCGTCGTCCACTCTCGAGCGGCCGACTATCGCCCTGCTGATCTTCTGGAAAAAGCTGATTGCCATAGCCTACAAATATACAAAAAATCCGGCGCTTGTAGCGTCGGATTTTTCTATAGTGTGTCAGAATTACTTCTTCTCGAAGTACTCTTTTGCCTTGCTCTCCTCGACGAGGTGCTCTGTGAAGACATAAGCTCCGGTCTTGGGAGATTTTTCCATGCGGATGCATTTGACCATGCTCTTGGCACCGGCCTTAGCTGCGAATGTTGCAACGGCTTTCTTTGCCATAGTTTATCCTCCTGAAAATTTACTTGATTTCACGATGTACCGTCACCTTCTTGAGGAAAGGATTATACTTCTTCCTCTCAAGACGCTCGGGAGTGTTCTTCCTGTTCTTGGTGGTGATGTAGCGGGACATTCCGGGAACGCCGCTAGCTTTCTGCTCTGTGCACTCGAGGATGACCTGCACCCTGTTACCT
>JAGAAD010000097.1 GCA_017615445.1 Bacteroidales bacterium | reverse complement strand
CCGGGCACGCCGCTCGCCCGTGGCCCTGACCGCCTCCTTCAGCGAGAGCCTGACGGGCGCGAGCTACTACCAGCGCCATCTCTACAGCACCGTGAACCCGCTGATGCGCTGGGACAACAACTTCAACAAGACCTCGGTGACCAAGGTGGAAGGCTCGCTGCGCATCCCCTATTGGAAGATGGAGGCCAAGGCCGGCTACGCCCTGGTCGGGAACTATGTCTACTACGACACGCTCGGGGTGGTCAGGCAGCACACCGGCGAGGTCATAAGCGTGCTTTCCGGCTACCTCCGCAAGGAGTTCGTGATAGCGGATTTCCTGCATCTGGACAACAGAATCCTGGCGCAGTTCTCCTCCAATCAGGACGTGCTGCCCCTGCCGAATCTCGCCCTCAACCTGAAGTACTACATCCAGTTCCCCGTGCAGAAGAACGTCATGGACATGCAGATAGGCGTGAACGCCTGGTGGAACACCAAATGGTACTCCCCGGAGTGGAACTACCTTACGGGCACCTTCCACAACCAGCATGAATTCGCCTACAACAACGGCCCCTACTTCGATGCATTCATCAACATGCAGTGGAAGGTGGTCACCGTCTTCATCAAATACCAGAACGCCGGAGACGGCTGGCCTATGGATCAGCCGGATGTGTTCAGCTCGCACAAGCATGTGATCACCAGCAGCGGCGGCTCCGGCCTCAAGCTGGGCATATGGTGGCCGTTCTACCTCTCCCCCGTCCAGAACAAGAAGCTCAGCACGCGATGAGGGCGGACAGTTTCATAGCCTCGAAAATACGTTTCAAGGGCAAGGTCTCCGTGTGGGCGACCGCGATCTCGGCATTCATCATGATAGTGTCCGTGAGCGTCGCGTCCGGCTACCGCAAGGCCCTGCGTGACGCCATCAGCGAGATAGTCTCGGACGTGGTGCTCACAGACACCGCCTCCATCCACCTCACCCCTTCGCTGAAAGCGGCGCTCCTGCAGGTGGACGGCATCAGCTCCTACGAGCCGGTAATAATCGAAGCGGGCATCGTCCGCAGCGGCGAAGTGCTCGAGGGCGTGGCCTTCAAGGGCGTGCCCGAAATGACCGAACGCCTGCAGGTCCGTGTGCCCGAAAAGCTCGCGCGCAAGCTGCAGATCGGGCAGGGAGACGCTCTGCTGGCGTACTTCGTGGGCGAAAAGATCAAGCTCCGCAAGTTCACGGTCGCGGAGGTCTATGTCCCCACGGTGGAGCTGGACGACGCGCTGATAGTCTATTGCCCGCTGGCGGATCTCCAGCGGCTGCTCGGGTACTCCGAGGACGAAGCCGGCGCCGTCCAGATTCGGCTCACGGACGAATTCCGCACGCGCGAGGGTATGGCCTGGAAGGCGGGCGAGATAGGCTATGCCACCGGCAAATACGCGGCGGCCTCGTCGCGCAGGTACTCGAACCTGTTCGACTGGATGCAGCTGATAGACATGAATGTGGTGGCGATTCTGCTGCTGATGGCGCTGGTCGCGGCCTTCAACATGATTTCCGGGCTGCTGATAATGATCATGCGCAGCACGCGGACCATAGGCACCCTCAAGGCCCTGGGCATGTCCGACCGCGGCATCAGCCGCACCTTCCTGCGGGTGGCGGGGCGCACCACCCTGCTCGGCCTTGCCGCCGGCAATGCGGCCGCGCTGCTCTTCTGCCTGATCCAGGGCACCACGCACGTTCTCAAGCTCAACCCGGCGAACTACTTCGTCGCGTATGTGCCGGTGAATGTGGACATCTGGGCCATCCTGGCCACGGACGTCATCGCCTGGTGTGTGATTATGCTGCTGCTCCTGCTGCCGACGCGCCAGATTTCGCGCATAGACCCGGCCCAGTCCGTCAAAGGCGAGACCCTCTAGCTTTTCTTCTTTTTGGCCTGACGCCTCTCTATTATCCGGATGTTGGTCTTCGCCACCTCGTCCGAAGGATTCATCTTCAAGGCTTTTTTGTAGTACTTCATCGCCTTCTTTTCGTTGTTCTTCGCGACCAGCCAATAAGAGCCGATGTTGTCTATGTAGTTCGAATTCTTCGGATAGATTTTCGATAGTTTCTCGGAGAGCTGGAAGAAAGCCTCATAGGCGGAAGGGGTCCCGATGCTCCAGAGCTTGACGCAGTACTCGGACATCAGTTCGGAGAAATCGTCCTCCCCTGCCGGACTGCCTTTTACCAGCCACCCTGGATGCTGGCTTTTCTGCATCTCCACCAGCTTGTCCATCTCCTTGACGGCCATATCCGGCGACTCCTTTTCGTAGGCGAGGAAACAGGTGATCAGATCCGCACGGTAGATTAGATCCAGCGGATAGAGTTCTATGGCTTTATTAACATAGCTGACGGCCTGTCCGAAAAGTTCGTCGTCGAAGAAGGTCTCCTGGAAGTAGTTCACGGCTTTGCCCGTGGAGTCCGGGATGGAGAGGACTGGCTTATTGCCGAGGTATTTGTCCTGAGGTTTCGCGACGAGCTGATTGTTCATCGCCTTCTCCAGAAAGTAATTGCAGCGCGCCTCCAGCATCATTCCGTCCTGCGGGAACGCCGCTTCCCATTTATCTATATAGGTCTCCATCCCCACACCGGCGTAGCCGAGGCGGTTTGCCAGGCGAAGGTACTTCTCGAGGTATTCTTCCTGGGTGCTCTGGGCGAACGCCGCCGCTCCAATCGCGAGGGCGATTATGGTTATGATGTGCTTTTTCATACTTGCGCTGATGCCTGTACCATTCCGTCCACCATCTTGTCCAGCGCTTCCTGGATCTTGCTGCCGAGCATCATCTTCAGGATGCCGTTCAGTTCGGCGTCCACCTCCACCCAGAAATCTGTCTTGCCGGCGCCGGCGTCGTCGAAATGGAAGGTGATGCTGAAATGGAAGGGGGCGTCGCGGTCTTCGGCCACTATCTTTGTGTAGGGCACGCGCTCCACTATCTTCGCGCTGAAACTCATTCCCTGCGCTGTGGCGGTGAGAGTGTCGAAATCGGCCTCGAGGGAAACCTGCTGATCCGCAGGGACCATCTGAGTGAAATTACGCATGTCCGTGAAGGCCATGAAAAGCTCCGGCTGGGAGCGGCCGACTATTCCGTGTTTGCTTGTGTATTGCGCTGCCATCTATTTTCATTATATTTGTTTTGCAAAGATAGTAAAATGCACAAAATCTATTTCGAGAAGCGCTGTATCATCATCTGCCCTCCCACGGATGATTCGCTGTCGGACCCGAACGCCGTCATCTTCCATCCCGGAATCAGGATCGATATCCGGACTCTGGTGCACATGTTCGAGCAGACGGATTCGCTCGCGCGCATCTACATCCCCACCGAAGACACAGACGCAGCCTATGCGGATTTGTGTGCGCAGTTCAAGAATGTGGACGCGGCCGGCGGACTGGTGGTGAACAGGCGCGACGACTTCCTTCTGATAAACCGTAACGGCCTCTGGGATCTCCCCAAAGGACACCGCGAAGCTGGAGAGGACATCGAAGTGACGGCCATCCGCGAAGTGCAGGAGGAGACCGGCGTGGACGAACTGGAGCTCAGAGATCTTATCTGCATCACGGACCACTGTTACATCCGCGACGGCATCTGGCACTTGAAGCACACCTGGTGGTACAATATGCTCTACACGAAACCGGTGGAGCTGATACCCCAGCGGGAGGAAGATATCTCGAAAGCCGTGTGGGTGGCGAAATCCAGTCTGCCGCCTTTCCTTAAGAACACATATCCTTCTATTCTGGAGGTCTTCCGCGAAGCGAAAGTCTAGATGCTTACCACATCCATACGCTTGAACCCGTTCAAGGGCCTTGCGGGTCCGGAGGGAACTCCGGTGCCGTGGAGCCCGCACGGGCGCATACTCGCGGAGCGGCCCGTGTTCACTCTGGACCCGCTGCTGCACGCCGGATGCTACTACGTGCAGGATTCGTCCGCGATGTATGTCGGGCACATCTTCCGCAAGGCACTCGCGCAGCTGGGAAGGCCAGGTCTGCGGGTGCTGGACCTCTGCGCCGCGCCCGGCGGCAAGACCACAGACCTGGCGGCTTCGCTGCGCGAGGCCCTGGGCGACGAGTTCCTGCTGGTCTCGAACGAAGTGATGAAGGACCGCAGCCGCAT
>JAGAAD010000096.1 GCA_017615445.1 Bacteroidales bacterium | reverse complement strand
GGCCGCCAGGCCACGATCCTGTTCGGTTCCGCCTGGTTCGGCGTCATCACCGCGATAGCCACCATCCTGATTCTGATCTTCTCGGAGATCATCCCGAAGACTATAGGCACCTCCTACTGGAAGTCGCTTATGGGCTTCGCCACCTTGGCCCTGCGGGTGCTGGTGTTCATCATGTTCCCGATAGTCTGGTGCGTGGAGAAACTCACCAAGGTGATTGCCCCGCGCGACGCCGAGGTCTCCGTCTCACGTGACGAAGTGGCCGCGATGGCCGTAGCCTCCGAGGAAGAGGGCGATCTGGAGCAGGACGAAAGCACCATCATCCAGAACCTGATCAACATGGACGAGGTCACCGCGTCCGATGTGATGACCCCGCGCGTCGTGGCCGCCATCGCGCCTGAGTCCATGACTCTGCGCGAGTTCCACCACGACGAGCGCTTCCAGCACCATTCCCGCATCCCCGTCTTCGCGGACAACGACGAATACATCACCGGCTACATCCTCAGGATGGAAGCGCTGCAGCTCATGGCGGACGACAAGTTCGACCTGACCCTCAGCACCATCAAGCGCGACATCCCTTCCTTCAGCGAGGATAAGCCTCTGGACGAAATCTGGGACGAGATGCTCTCGAAAGACGAGCAGATCGCAGTGGTTATCAACGAATACGGTTCCTTCCAGGGAATTCTCACTCTGGAAGACGTGATAGAGACTCTGCTCGGAAGCGAAATAGTGGACGAGCAGGACACAGTCCGCGACATGCAGCAGCTAGCCCGCGACCGCTGGACTCGTACGCAGCGCACCGCTGCTGCGCTGGCGGCCAAGAAGGCTGCCGGTAAAAGGAATTAATCTTTCTGCAGAATAGTGACGTTCTGAGTTTCGAGGCGGACTCGGAGCCAGTTGGTCATTTTTTCGAGAGCTTCTTCTGAGAGAGGCTCGCTGACAGAGAGAAGGATGAGGACTTCTTCCGAGGCCTCTCCGGAGATGGGATCCACAGACTGACCGCGCGAGATCGAGACATTGGTGATGTTTTCGTACTGAGAGGCGATCTCGAGAGCGAGGACCTTGGCCGGTAGTTCCTTGGATTTGTATTCATCCAGTTCGTCGTTCAGACGGGCCACGTCCGCATTCAGGTCGTTAATCTTGCGGGCATTGTCTTCGTAGTAGTTCTTCAGAAGCTCGCCGTCTATTCCGCCCCTGACCGCCGCGTCTTCGTGGAAGGTCAGCTGATTGCGCTTGATCCCCAGCTCTTCGGCATCCTGATAGATGCTTTCCTTCTCTGCGTCCGGCAGAACTTCTCCAGCGAGATACAGGTGCACGCTGTGCTTTCTGCCGTCTTTCTCGATCGAATGGTTGAAGATATAGCTTCTGCCCACCGTCTTGTTCTTCTCCACCAGAGTCTCCACATTCCTTTCGAAATTGGTCTCCCGGACTATGTTGATGGCCGAGATTATGCTAGGGACTATTATAATCACCATAATCACTCCGATTATCCTGCTGGCCTTGCGCCTGCGGGCTTCGTCTTCCGCGAAGACGGACGGGAAGCGGAGGTACTTCGCGACCAGGAAGGTGGCGAGGGCGATGAAGATGCTGTTGATTATGAACAGATACAGCGCTCCGAAGATGAACTTCGGATCCAGATGCGCGAGGCCGTAGCCTATCGTGCAGAGCGGGGGCATCAGGGCGGTGGCGATTGCCACTCCCGGGATCACGGTGCCGCCCTCCTTGCGGGAGGTGGCGAACATGCCGGCGGCGCCGCCGAAGAGCGCTATCAGCACATCGTAGATGGTGGGGTTAGTGCGCGCGAGCAGCTCTGTCTTCTGGCTGGGCGAGAGGGGAGAGAGCAGGAAGAAGATCGCCGAGGCGATTATGCTGATTCCCACCATGATCAGGAAATTCTTCAGCGCGTCCCTGACGAGGGTGGTGTCGTTAGTGGCCAGTCCAAGGCCGAAGCCGAGGATGGGGCCCATCACGGGGGAGATTAACATCGCGCCGATTATCACCGGGATGGAGTTCAGGTTCAGGCCCACGCTGGCGATAATTATCGCGCAGGCGAGGATGAAGACAGTCATTCCGCGGAAGTGGATGTTCTTGCGGATGTTTATGTTCGCGGCCTGGATGTCCGTCTCGTTCCTTACGTTGATGAAGGTTGCTATTTTGCCCCAGATATTTGTTTCCATTGCACTCTTTGTTTAATACAAATATATGAAATTTAATTCCTAACTTTGAGAGAATGTTAGTGATAACACAAAAAACTAAATAAAAACCTGAATCATGGACAACAAGTATCCCTGGAGCTTTTGCTCCCTCGGCGGTGTTACCAGAGTGAAGATTTCATCG
Organism: Bacteroidales bacterium; assembly: GCA_017615445.1. The sequence continues at coordinate 2,513 of JAGAAD010000096.1, read as the reverse complement.
GGCGAAGATATCGCGCACCTCGGTGAACTGGACCAGAAACTCTGGACCGTCCTCAGCTGTCCCGTGGACGGCCTGCATTTCGACAAAAAGACCCTGACTCTGATGGACACGGACAAAGACGGAAAGATCAGAGTCTACGAAGTTGTGGCGGCCGCTCAGTGGATCACCTCAGTGCTGAAGGACAAGGACCTTCTCCTGAAGGGATCGGACACCCTCGCTCTCTCCGAACTCAACCAGGGTGTTGAGGCAGGAGCACGTCTCTACAATTCCGCAAAGCAGATTCTCGCCAACCTGGGCAAGGCCGATGCTGAAGAAATCACCCTCGCTGATTCGTCAGACAGTGTGGCTATCTTCGCCGGCACGAAGTTCAACGGAGACGGCATCGTCACCCCGGAAAGCACGGAAGACGAAGCTGTGAAGGAAGCGATCGCGCAGACTATCGCCCTGGTCGGTTCGAAGACTGACCGCAGCGGAGTGGCCGGCGTGGACGCAGACCTCATCACCGCCTTCTACGATGCCCTCGCGGCCTATGTCGCATGGGCTGAGGCCAAGAAAGCGGACATCCTCCCGTTCGGAGACGAGACCGAAGCCGCCCTCGCGGCAGTCGAGGCCGTGAAAGCCAAGATCGCGGACTACTTCCTCCGCTGCAAGCTCATCGCCTTCAACGCAGACGCCGCCGGCGCGGTGGATGTGGACGTGGCGAAGATCGCAGCCATCAGCGCTGGAGACATGACCGCCGAGATGGCCCAGATCGCCGAGTATCCGCTCGCCCGCCCGAGTGCAGACGGCGTCCTCGCCTTCGACGGCATCAACCCGGCATGGAAGGCAGCGTTCGCAAACCTCAAGGCCCTCGTGCTGGACAAGGAGCTCAAGGGCAAGAAGGGCATGACCGAGGATCAGTGGAACGCGATAGTCGCGAAATTCGACGCCTTCAAGGCTTGGGCCGGAGCAAAGGCCGGCGCCTCCGTGGAGTCTCTCGGACTCGAGAAAGCGAAGGAACTGCTGAAGGCGGACAAGAAGGCGGACGTCCTCGCCCTGATCGAGCAGGATCTCGCCCTCACGGACGAAGCCAACGCCATAGACGAAGTGGACAAGCTGATGCACCTGTACAGGTACTTCTTCGAGTTCCTGAACAACTACGTCATCCTCGGCGCGTTCTACAGCCCCACCGAGCTCGCAGTCTTCCAGGCAGGTAAGCTCTATATCGACCAGAGGTGCCTGGATCTGTGTATCAATGTCGCCGACATGGGCAAGCATGCAGACATGGCAGGCCAGAGCGGCATGTACATCCTCTACTGCAACTGCGTCTCGAAATCGACCGGCAAGACAGCTCTCATCGCCGCAGTCCTCACGGACGGCGATGTGGATTCGCTGCGCGTCGGCCAGAACGCCGTGTTCTACGACCGCGACGGTTTGGACTACGACGCCACCATCACCAAGATAGTGGACAACCCCGTCAGTATCCGCCAGGCCTTCTGGTCGCCGTACAAGAAGCTCGCGCGCGCCATCTCGGACCGCATCGCCAAGAGCGCTGCAGAGAAGGATGCAAAAGCCACGGGCGATCTCACCGCGAAGGCAAACACCACCAACATCCCCACCACTCAGGCGGAAGCCGATGCCGCGAAAGCCAAGGCCCCTGCGGAGAACAAGTTCGACATAGCCAAGTTCGCCGGAATCTTCGCCGCGATAGGCCTGGCCCTGGGCTTCGTGCTCTCGGCTCTCGCAGCTCTGTTCTCGCACTGGTACACCCCGCTCATCGCGATTCTGGTGCTGATCATAGTGATTTCCGGCCCGTCCATGTTCATCGCCTGGCTCAAGCTGCGCAAGCGCAACCTGGGTCCCGTGCTGAATGCCAACGGCTGGGCTATCAACAGCAAGATAATAGTCAATATCGTCTTCGGCGCCACCCTCACCTCGCTTGCGAAGTATCCTAAGGTGGCCACAAAAGACGACCCGTATGCTCCGAAGAAGAGCCCCTGGCCGACTATCATCATTATCCTCCTTCTCCTCTGCGGCGCCGGCGCTGCTCTCTACTTCACGAACAATCTGAAGTGGATGGGAATCGAGCGCAAGCCGAAGGTGGAGCAGGTGGAGGCTCCCGCCGAGGCCCCTGCCGAGGCCGAGGTCGCTCCCGAAGCCGCTCCCGAAGCAGAATAACTCACCTGGCAGCCGAATGCGTGGCCAGTGCTCGCCAAGCGGCGTGGGGGCTAACTCCCTGTAACACAGGTAATTAAGCAAATTAGGTCTTCCCAAAACGGGAGACCTAATTTGCTTATCTTGTTGACTGTCAGGCACTTACCCTCCACGCGCGCATGTGTCATTATTTAGATATTATTTTGTCTGGAGGGTATTGTCTTTTTAGGGAAAATATTTACCTTTGCCGCGCTGGACTTCTCCGTGCTGTCCGGCTAACCCGTAAGTATAACCCCTTCCGACAAAATGCCGGGAACAAGCAGGAAGGCAAATGATCAGAATTTTCTACAGACAAGGTAAGGAAATACTCCTTACGCAGT
>JAGAAD010000095.1 GCA_017615445.1 Bacteroidales bacterium | reverse complement strand
GGTCTGGGGGGGCACATACGTATAAGGCTCGCTGTCCCAGCGAGCCTTAACGATTAGTTAGTAGTGTATTACCTTAAGAAGGTTAATTATTGTTGGTTAGAATCCTTACGTTAGTAAGTTGAGTTGTTTATCATTTCCACTGGCAAATATACGTCAACTTTTTATATCTGCAAAATATTTTTGCAAAAAAGTTGAATTTTCCTGCTTTCGTTATTAAAATATTTTAAAAATGCTGATTTAAGGGGAAATTTTCGCTGCGTTCAATTATTATATCAGTATGTACAAATTGAGGCGTTTTGATTTGATAATCGAAAGATTAACCCTACATTTATGAAAGAAATATCAACTGACCACGATATGAAGAAAATCTTAATTCTCGCTATGGCAACAACTTACGCCTTTTCGGCCGTTGCTCAGCCCCAACTATCTAAAGACAACATCGATGAGGTCCTTGCAGCCCTGACCCTTGAGGAGAAAGCCTCCCTTTGCGTGGGCTCGGGATGGGGATCGATGACAGCCGGTTCCCTGACCGCTTCGGACGCCGTCCTGGTGCCCGGCGCCGCAGGAACCACCAGAGCAGTCCCCAGACTCGGTATTCCTCAGACAGTTCTGGCAGACGGCCCTGCCGGCCTCAGGATTGAACCAAGAAGGCCCGGAACAGATGACACATTCTTCTGCACCGGATTCCCGGTGGGAACTGTTCTCGCTTCGATGTGGAACCCCGAGGCGGTCGAGCAACTGACCGCCGCGATGGGTAACGAGGTGAAGGAGTATGGAGTGGACGTGCTGCTCGCTCCCGGCCAGAACCTCCACAGAAACCCTCTCTGCGGCCGTAACTTCGAGTATTTCTCCGAGGATCCGTACCTGGTGGGAAAGACTTCTGCCGCATATGTTAAAGGTGTGCAGAGCAACGGAGTGGGCGTCAGTGTGAAGCACTTCGCCTTCAACGACCAGGAAGTGAACCGTCTTCAGAACGATTCCAGAATCAATCCAAGGGCGATCAGGGAGCTCTATCTCAAGGGCTTCGAGATTGCAGTCAAGGAAGCGGATCCCTGGACTGTCATGAGTTCATACAATGCCATCAACGGCACTTTCACCCAGCAGAGCCACGACCTGCTCCAGGACATCCTTCGCGACGAGTGGGGATTCCGCGGAATAGTGATGACCGACTGGGGCAGCAAAGAGGGAACGGTGGCTGCAGTGCGCGCCGGAAACGACCTCATGGAGCCCGGCATGGACCACGAAATCGCCCGTATAGTCGAGGCCGTGAAGAATGGCACTCTCGCCGAGGCAGACTTGGACCGCAATGTCCGCAGGATGCTCGAGTTCATCGTCCGCACTCCCCGTTTCGCCGGATATGAGTATTCCAACAAGCCGGATCTCCAGGCCCACGCAGAGCTCGTGCGCAAGACCACCCCTGAAGGACTCATCCTTCTCGAGAACAACGGTGTGCTGCCCGTCAGCGCCCCCGCGAAGGTGGCTCTCTACGGCATCGGTTCCTATGACTTTATCGCAGGCGGAACCGGTTCCGGAAACGTGAACAAGGCATATGTGCGCAACATCGCCGAGGGCCTTCGCGAGAACGGCTTCGAGGTCAGCGAGGGTATCGAGAACTGGTACAGGCAGTACATTACCCTCAAGAAGACCGAGCTTCGCAACAACGCAGGCGGTTCGAGCATCCTCCTCGGAGACCCCGTGGTCCCGGAGATGGAGATCTCGCGCAGCTTCATCGAGAGGAACGAAAAAGCCTCTGACATCGCTGTCTTCACCATTTCCCGCAACGCGGGCGAGGGAGACGACCGCAAGGCCGAGGACGGCGACTGGACCCTCACCGGCCTTGAGAGGGAGACCCTCCAGACCCTGGCCGATGTCTACCACGCAGCCGGCAAGAAGCTTGTGGTGGTGCTGAACATCGGCGGTGTGATCGAGACTGCATCCTGGAAGCACATTCCTGACGCTGTCCTTCTTGCATGGACTCCCGGTCAGGAAGGCGGTCTGGCGGTGGCGGACGTCCTCAGCGGCGCAGCCAACCCGTCCGGCAAGCTCCCTATGACCTTCCCGCTTTCTTACTTCGACATCCCTTCGTCTTTCAACTTCCCTCACAACTACCACGGAAGACCGTCGGTGGGCGAGTGGGGAGCGATTCTCGGCTATAAGGCAGCTCCTCAGAAGAACATAGACTTCACCGAGTATGCAGAAGGAATCTGGGTGGGCTACCGCTATTTCGCGACCGCTCAGAAGCCCGTGTCCTACCCGTTCGGATATGGCCTGAGCTACACCGAGTTCGAGTACTCGAAGCCTTCCATTAAGGTGGGAGCAAATGGAAAACTCACTGCGAAGATCACGGTGAAAAACATCGGCAAGGTCGCAGGAAAGGAGGCCGTTCAGCTCTATGTTTCCGCTCCGGAAGGAGGTCTGGTGAAGCCCGTCTATGAACTGAAGGCATTCGCGAAGACCCGCGAACTCCAGCCCGGCGAGTCGGAGGTGCTGACCTTGGAGATGGACGCCTATGGCCTCGCTTCATTCAACGAGGCGACCTCGGCCTGGGAAACGGCGGCCGGAACCTACAAAGCCCACTTCGGTGCGTCTTCGGCCGACATCCGTGCTGCTGTGCCCTTCAGGCTCAAGGCTAAGTCCTGGCCTGTCCACGAGGCACTCATCCCGGCGACTCCCGTCCAGGAAATAAGCGTTAAATAAAAGAAAAACTCCCTGCTACTTGCGGGGAGTTTTTTCGAGAAGTTCAGGCCTTAGTTCGCGGGTGCGGGCTAAGGCTTGTTCGTCTTGCCAGGCCTGTATGAGTTTCGGGTTGCCGCTGAGAAGCACTTCCGGCACCTTCCAGCCGTTGAACTCGGCGGGGCGGGTGTAGACAGGAGGGGAGAGCAGGTCGTCCTGGAATGAATCAGACAGGGCTGAAGTTTCGTCCGTCAGCGCGCCCGGTATCAGGCGTACGAGGGCGTCGGCGAGAAGCGCGGCGGGAATCTCTCCTCCGCTGACCACATAATTGCCGACAGAAATCTCGCGAGTGATAAGGTGCTCGCGGATGCGGTGGTCGATACCTTTGTAGTGCCCGCAGAGGATGATGATGTTCTCCTTCAGCGAGAGGGCGTTGGCGATTCCCTGGTCCAGGATCTCTCCGTCCGGGGACATATAGATTATTTCGTCGTAGTTCCTTTCCGCTTTCAACTCTTCGATCATGCGGAAAACCGGTTCGACCATCATCACCATTCCGGCATCGCCGCCGTAGGAGTAATCGTCCACATTCTTGCGCGGACCGATTCCATATTTGCGGAGATTGTGGACATGGATCTCCACGAGGCCCTTTTTGATGGCCCTCCCGACTATGCTGTGTCCCAGCGGACTTTCCAGCAATTCTGGCACTACAGACAGTATATCAATTCTCATACTGCAAAAATACCATTTTTTGTTATATTTGTAAGTTTTATAACTCATTTGATATGACAAGTACAGAACTTGAGAACCTTTCGCTGGACGAACTCATCGTCGCGCTGCGCCAGATCGGTGCGAGCGAGGACAGAATGGAGCGCGCAAAGGAAGTCGAAGCGGTGAAGTCCGCATTCTATAAGCTTTTGGGAAAACTGAAAGCTGAAGCGGAAGCTGCAGGGGAGAACGTAGAGGAGAAATTCTCGTCCCAGGAAGAAGCGTTCAAGATGGTCTACTCGGACTACAAAAAAGAAAGGGCGGTCTACAATCGCGAGCAGGACGCCCTGCGTTCGGAGAACCTGGAGAAGAAGAAGGCGGTCCTTGCGGAGCTCAAGGAACTTGTCGAAAACCTCAGCGATGTCCAGACCGCATTCCCGGCCCTTCGCGAGATTCAGGCGAAATGGCGCGCGATAGGCCCCGTGCCTGCCGCGGATTTCAGGGATATAAACGACACATACCAGTTCCTCGTGGAGAAGTTCTACGATATGGTGCAGATCAATCACGAACTGCGCGACCTGGACTTCAAAAAGAATCTGGAAGCGAAAGAGCGTTTCTGCGAAGACGCCGAGAGGCTTGCAGAGAGCGAGGATGTGGTAGGTGCGTTTGCGGAGCTTCAGAAACTGCACGAGCAGTGGAAGGAGCTCGGCCCGGTGGCGAAAGAGTATAGAGAGAGCATCTGGGAGCGTTTCAAGGCTGCGACAGCAGTCATCAACAAGCGCTATCAGGCCCATTTCGAGGACATCAAGAAATCCTTCGCCGCCAATCTGGAAGCGAAGGAAGCCCTCTGCGTGAGAGTGGAGGAGATAGCGGACAGGGAAGACATCAAGGACGCCGGCCAGTGGAATGCCCTCTCGAAGGAAATAGAGCAGATCCAGGCCGAGTGGAAGAAGATAGGCTTCGCCACCAGAAAGGATAACCAGAAGATCTACGAACGTTTCCGCGCCGCCTGCAATAAGTTCTACGACCGCAAGAAGGAGTACTTCCTCGGTGTGAAAGGCGGAATAGACGCCGCCATCGCCGCCAGGGAAGACCTTATCGCTCAGGCGGAGGCCCTCAAGACCAGCACGGACTGGAAGAAGACCACGGATCAGTTCATCTCGCTCCAGAAGCAGTGGAAGGAGCTTCCTGCGGTGCCCCGCAAGAAGGCCGAGCAGCTTTGGAAGAGGTTCCGCGCAGCCTGCGACGAATTCTTCGCAGAGAGGGATAAGAACGGAAAGCCGGAGAACGACTTCTACGCAAACCTGAAGGCAAAGAAAGCCCTCATCGCGGAGATCAAGGCCTACAAGCCCAAGGAAGGCGAGAACCGCGAGAAAGCCCGCGCCGAGTTCGAGGAGCGTTACAAAGCGATAGGTTTCGTGCCCTTCAAGGAGAAGGATGCTATCGCCAAGGCCTACAAAGACGCCATGAACGAAGCGTTCCCTCCGAAGGAGCATTCCCGCAAATCAGATCTTATCCGCCGTTACAATGCCCTCCAGCAGGACATAGTCACCTACGAAAACAATATCGGTTTCTTCTCGAATTCCAAGAATTCGGAGCCTCTGATCCGCCAGATGCAGGAGAGGATCGAAAGCGCCAAGGCAGAGTTGAAGGAAATAGAGGAACAAATCCGCAAGGAAGAAGCAGAAGCATAAATGGATAAAAATTCTATCATCGGTTTTATCCTGATGGCAGTGATCCTTTTTGGATTCACTTTCTACCAGAACCGTCAGGCAAGACAGCAGTACGCACTCAAACAGCAACAGGATTCGATAGCACTCGCAGAGGCCGCGGCCCGTCAGGCCGAGTTGGCCGAACTTCAGGTGGAGGAAGCGCCTCAGGCGGCAGCTCCGGCGGCGGTTCAGGCCCCGAAGGCCCAGCCTGCCCGCATCTACAAAGACGCCGGCCTGGATGCAGCACGTAAAGGCGAGGAGCAGATCCTCACCCTCGCAAACGACCTGTTCGAGGTCAATTTCACCACCAAAGGAGCCCAGATTTCTTCGGTCCGCCTGAAGGAGTACACGAACTACGGCGGTTCGGATCTCTATCTGTTCAAGGAAGGCCAGAACAAGCTGGACATCAGCGCCTATGTGGGCGAGCAGATCAAGACCACGGATTTCATCTTCCAGGTGGCTGAAAAGACAGACACCAGCCTGGTCATGAGGCTCCCGTTCGAGAACGGAGGCTACATCGAGCAGTCCTACAGCATCAAGCAAGGTGCATACACGGTGGACAACATGCTCTCGTTCGTGGGAGTTCAGATCCCGCGCAACGTGGGCTCGATAGACATCGACTTCAGCACGATGATTCCCCGAATGGAGAAAGGCTATAAAAACGAGTCGCAGTATTCGAAGGTCAATTACTACTTCAACGGCGACAAGAAGCCCGTGGAGATGGGTCGTGCCCGAAACCAGAGCAAGAAGATCAGCAGCAAGCTGGAGTGGTTCGCTTTCCAGCAGCAGTTCTTCTCGATGATAGTCCGCGCCCCGAAGGAGTTCAACTCTGGGGACATCTCGGTGACCTATCAGGGAGACACCGATCCGGACCACAACTTGATGGCCTGCGAGGCCGCGATGCGCATCGACATCCTGCCCGGTCAGGATATCGCGATTCCGCTGGAGTACTATTTCGGCCCGAACCACTTCAACACACTGAAGAAGCTGGACCACAAATACGAAAAGATCATCCCTCTGGGAGGCTGGCTGGTAGGCTGGTTCACCCGCTACTTCATAATCCCTATGTTCGACTGGCTGCATAAGAGCATGGCCAATTTCGGTCTGATCATCCTGATTATGACCCTTATAATCAAGCTGGTCACTCTGCCGCTGACCTACAAGTCCTTCGCGTCTTCAGCGAAGATGGCGGCCCTGAAGCCCTACATCGAGGAGATTAACAAGAAGTATTCGGGCGAGGCCGATCAGATGAAGAAGCAGCAGGCGACCATGGACCTCTACAAACGGGCGGGGGTAAACACCCTCGGTGGCTGTCTGCCGACTCTCCTGACATTCCCCGTCCTTTGGGCTATGTTCCGCTTCTTCCCGGCTTCTATCGAACTCCGCCAGCAGAGTTTCCTCTGGGCGGAAGATCTCAGCGCATATGATAGCATAGTGGACTTCGGCGGCAGCGTCCCGCTGATTGGAGACCATCTCAGTCTCTTCGCCCTTCTGATGGCGGTGGTGATGTGGGGCTACAGCAAGATGACCATGTCCCAGCAGACCGCCGGAAACGATCCCAGCGCGAAGTCCATGCAGTTCATGAGCGTGTGGATGATGCCTATCATGATGTTCTTCATCTGTAACAACCTCTCATCCGGTCTTAGCTACTACTATCTCCTGTCCCAGTTGATAGCGATAATCGAGACCTTCGTCATCCGCAAGTGGGTTGTGAACCCGGATGCAGTGAGGGCAAAGGTGGAGGCCAGCAAGGGCAAACCGCTCCCGAAGAGCAAGTGGCAGCAGAGGTTGGAAGAGGCTCAGAAGATACAGGAGCAGCAGATGAAAAACCGCAACCGCAGATAACACATGAAAACCACCATTCTAGCACTTGTGTGCGCTCTGGCAGCAGTGTCCGGGTGCACGGACAAGCCGGCTGGCGAGGTCTATGAAAAGCCTTTGGAGAACCCTACTCAGGTCACATTCACCCAGAGGCCTTTCACAAACATAGTGGACGTCACCTGGCAGGACAACAGCGACAAGGAACTGGGATATGTGATTTGGATGAGGGAAGGTTACGAGCAGAAGGAAATCGCGACCCTGGATCCCAACACCACCGAGTATTCGATAAAAGAAGGGCTCGAGTATGGAAGTAAGTACAACCTGGGAGTGCAGGCAAAAGGCCCTGAAATCAAGCTCAGCTCGCAGATTATTTACAAAAATGTCGAGCTGTTCGACTACAGCGCCCTTCCGCATATAGTGCTTGACAAGGAATGGACTGCAACACCGACCTCGGTGGCTCTGACCTATTCGATCGAGAACTACAAGTCCAAATATGATATTATAAGATACGGACTGTGCTGGAACGGGGCGCATATGACCGCTTATCCTACCGTGGAGGATGGACATCAGCACGGCCCGGCCTACAAGAGCGCCAAAATCACTCAGGCCATAACATCGGCCTCGATAGATCCCGGCAAACAGTATCACGTCCGCGGTTATGTGGAGACGGAAGTGGGCGTCTTCTATTCAGATCCCATCGACGTCCAATTGGGCGACCCATACGAGCCTATTACTTTCAATTGGACAGACATTACTCCGAGCGATTTCCCGGCCGAGGTGAAGGTCTACAAAACGACCGGGCAGGTTAATGGCCGCACTGTCAATTCCTGGTATGCGATAGCGGATGTCACCACCGGGAAGGTGGAATTCCGCTTCGAATTCGGCAAGTTCGGCACCCTTGAGAACTGGTACGAGACCAGCAAGAACGAAGGCAATATCGTGATGACCAACGCCGGATATTTCAATATGACCACCCACGTTACGGGAGATTTTTCCGTGGACAAGGGCGTCATCACCCCTTGCCAGTATGCGGGAACTCCGCACGGAGCTTTCGCTGTGGACAGGAGCCAGAAGCCTTACGCTTTCTGGACTGCCAAGGGCACAGACGGCATTTCCTACTACTACAACGAGCCGGAACCTAACATCCTGAATGTCAACGAATACTACACTGTAAAAGAGCACTATCCTTCGGAGAGCTTCGTCTTCGAACCCTACTACGCAATGTGCGCCGGCCCTCTGCTCGTCAAGGACGGCAAGGTGATCACAGACGTCACCCAGAACGGTTCTGATTTTGTCCGCAACTATGAGCAGATTGCTCTGGACATCTTCACCAACAGTTCCATCACACCGGATCGTACGGCGGTGGGATACACCAAGGACGGAAAGATAATCCTGTATGTCTGCGACGGACGTATCAAGTCCAGTAAGGGAGCGTCCATAGTGGAACTGGCGCAGATAATGCTCGGCCTCGGCTGCGAAGGTGCAGTCAACTTCGACGGAGGCGGCTCCACCGCGATGACCGTTAAAGGCGTCCGTCAGAATTCTCTTGAATCGAACATGTCCGGCGGCACTGAAAACCGCTCTGTGGGCACGGTAATGGGTTTCTATCTGGTTAAGTAGTATGAGAACTCAAAGTTCATATTCATCCAGTGCATCGCTCTTTCAAGGCTCGGCGGCAGATATCTTCGACACGGACCTTAGGGTGCAGATAGCAGGCCTTCCCGAAAAGAAGGCGTACGCCGTGTGGTCGGAGATCACCAAGGAACTCTCCGTCCTGGACAAGACTTTCAACCGGGCCAATCCCCAAAGCGAAGTTTCGCTTCTCAATTCTTCGAAAGAAGAGATCGAGACAAGCGGGATGATGAAGGAAGCGCTTAATCTTTGCGAGTCTTATCTGATCAAGACCAAGGGCCTTTTCGATATTTCGAAAGGCCAGGACAAAGACATAGACTTCGACGGATTTCTGAAGGGCTATGCTCTGAGCAGAATAGCCCAGATCCTGAAATCCGGCAAGGTCAAGGACGCATTCATCAATTTCGGCGGGACCTCCATGCTCGCCATCGGCAAGCACCCCTACGGCGACTGCTGGACCTTCACCCTCGAAAATCCGGACACGGAAGACGAAATGAAGGAATTCGAGCTGAGAGGGGAGTGCCTGAGCATCTCCGGCAACACCCCGGATGTCAGCGGACACATAGTCAATCCGCTCACGCACAAGGTCTTCGAGGCGGACAGACTCTGCGCAGTCAAGTCCAAAGATCCTCTGGATGCCGAGATCCTGAGCATGGTTCTCCTTCTTGCGGACGAAAAGCAGGTGAAGGAGATGTCCTATAACTTCAAGGGAGTGGAATCCGAGTTCTTCGACCTTTAGCCAACCAGCCATGAAACCGAAACACATTCTGTCGCTGCTCTCAGCGGCTCTTCTGGCCGTTATTGCAGTCTCCTGCTCGGGTGATCCCGAAGTCCAGGCGGCACGCGCCCTGGCCAAGCGTCTGGCGCCCGCACAGGCCTCTCAGATCAGCTTTATCCGCACTGCGGACAGCACACAGGCATTCACCGTCTCCGCCGAGAACGGCCGGGTCGCGATTGCCGCTCCGGACGCGAACACGATGGCCGTGGGCCTGAACTACTACCTCAAGAACTGGTGCGAGGCGACCGTGTCCTGGTATGCGGCCGACCGGCTGGATCTCCCGGCCGTGCTCCCGCTCCCGCAGGAACCGGTGAGAGTGGAGGCCCGCGTTCCCGAGCGTTTCTTCCTGAACTACTGCACCTTCGGCTACTCGCTCGTCTGGTGGCAGTGGAAAGACTGGGAGCGGCTGATAGACTGGATGGCGCTGAACGGCGTGAACCGGCCGCTGGCCATCACCGGCCAGGAGGCGGTGTGGCAGAAAGTCTGGCGCGCCCTCGGAATGACGGACGAGCAGATCCGGGCCTACTTCACGGCCCCGCCGTTCCTGCCCTGGCAGCGGATGATGAACATAGACCGCTGGATGGGCCCGCTCCCGCAGGGCTGGATCGACTCGCAGGCGAAGCTGCAGAAACGCATATTGAAACGCGAGCGTGAGCTCGGCATGAAACCCGTCCTGACCGCCTTCAGCGGCCACATCCCCGTGGACATGAAAGCGCTGCTGCCCGAGGGCACGGACATTCGCCCGGTGAGCCTTTGGGATGGCTTCGGCGAGGAGTGCCGTACCTACATGCTGCACCCGGACGACCCCGCGTTCGCGAAGATCCAGCGCCTCTTCCTCGAAGAGCAGACCAGGATGTTCGGCACGGACCACATCTACGGCCTGGACATCTTCAACGAGGTGGATTTCTTCGACCATGGTCCCTGGGATCCGGAGGAGCTCTCCCGCATCTCGCACCACGTCTACGAAACGCTGGCCGCCTCCGATCCGGACGCGATCTGGCTGCAGATGGGCTGGATGATGTACTACGACCGCGCGCACTGGACCCCCGAGATAATAAAGGCCTACCTTAGCAGCGTGCCGCAGGGCAAGGTGGTCATGCTCGACTATTTCCTCGAGAAATCGATGATCTGGGACTACACGGACCGTTTCTACGGCCAGCCGTACTACCTCTGTTTCCTCGGCAATTTCGGCGGCAACACGCTGATCGAAGGCGACTTCGACGACATAGGCCCCCGCCTCGAGAAGACCTTCGCTGAAGGCGCCCCGGCCGGAATCGGCTGCACGCTCGAAGGTTTCGGCATTTCCCCATATCTCTATGAATACGTACTGGACAAAGCCTGGGCTTCGCCGCTGACGGATGAGCAGTGGATCGAGAAACTCGCCGACCGCCGCGACGGCCACGGAAATGCGGACGTGCGCGAGGCCTGGCGTCTGCTGCTGCACGAGTGCTACACGAAACCGGCCGTGTCCAGCGCCGGGTCGCGCCTGTGCAACCGTCCTTCGCTGGACCCGAACCATTCTTTCCCCACCTGGAACTTCTCCGCCTGCGACCCGGCGCTGCTCGAGCGCGCTTTCTCGCTGCTTTCCAGCAGCGGTTGCGAGGGCGACGCCATCAAGTTCGACCTGGTCGCGCTTGGTTCGAAAGTGCTTGAGAACCGTTTCGACGGCATGCTGGACTCGTTCAGGGAGGCCTACAATGCTCGCGATGTGGAGAGTATGGAACACGTCTGGGATCACGCTCAGGAACTGATGGATGAGCTCGAAGCCCTGCTCGCCTCGGACGAACGCTTCTCGTTCCAGGCCTGGATCGACGCCGCCCGCGCGATGGGGAAGACCCCGGAAGAAAAAGACTACTACGAACGCAGCGCCCGAGTCCTGCTGACCTCCTGGGGCGGAGCCGGCCAACTCACGGACTATGCAGCCCGTCAGTGGAGCGGACTCTTCGAGAATTACTATCGCGCCCGCTGGGAGAGGTTCGCAGAGGTGGCGATTCAGGCGGTGGAAGAAGGCAGGGAAGTGGACCAGCAGGCGTTCGACGCCAAAGTTCGCGAGTTCGAGCTCGCTTTCGGCCTATGATAAAGGAAAATCTTCAGGCGCTCCTTGCGCAAATCCCTTCCGGCGTCCAACTTGTCGCAGTCAGCAAGTTTCATCCGCTGGAAAACATACTCGAAGCTTATGACGCCGGGCAGCGCATCTTCGCGGAAAGCCGTCCTCAGGAACTGGCCGAAAAAGTCAGTCAGTTGGACGCCTCCAAATATCCTGGACTCGAGTGGCATTTTATAGGCCATCTTCAGACCAACAAGCTGAAGATGGTGCTTCCGTATGTCTCTCTGGTTCAATCCGTTGACTCGATCCACCTCTTGCAGGACATTCAGAAATGGGGCAAGGCAAACGACCGCACCATCAATGTCCTTCTCGAGGTTCATATAGGCGCCGAAGAAACCAAACAGGGCTTCCACGAAGAAGAAGTGGTTGACCTCCTTTTCGACTCCGAAAAGTACCCTAACATTCGTTTCTGCGGACTGATGGCGATGGCCTCTCACACCACAGACGAATCTGTCATAGACGCCGACTTTGAACGGATAGACACCTTCATGGCCTACCTCGTGGACCTTTTCCCCGAACTCACCGATTTCAACCAATTGTCTATCGGCATGTCCGACGATTGGCCCATTGCCGTCAAGCATGGAGCTACAATAGTTCGTATAGGGACAGCTATTTTTGGGAATAGAAGTTAGAAGAGGTCTATGTACCCCCTGGCGGACGTGCCCACCCCCGGGCTATATTACTGGGGGACTAGGCCGTCCCCCAAACCCCTTGCGGCCTTTACTCCTTTCCGTATTTGCTCGCGCAAATACCCGGACCGGCCGGTCGGCTGATGCCGACCATTACCCTCACACAAGGGGCCGGAAGGAGCGAAGCGACTGGAGTTCCGCAAGGGGGTATATAGACCTCTGAATAAATAAAAAAAGGAGACCTTTTGGGTCTCCCTTTTCGATAAATGATTACACAAATTATTTTGTGATGACCTTGGCCATTTCACAAACTTTGTTGCTGTAGCCCCATTCGTTGTCGTACCAGGCGCAAACCTTGACGAAGGTGGGATCGAGCTGGATTCCTGCCTTCTCGTCGAAGATGCTGGTGCGTGCGTCGCCGCGGAAGTCTGTGCTGACGACAGCTTCGTTGGTGTATCCGAGAACTCCCTTGAGTTCGCCCTCGGAAGCCTTCTTCATGGCTGCGCAGATCTCCTCATAGGTTGCAGGCTTCTCAAGCTCGCAGGTGAGGTCCACGAATGAAACATCGCTGGTGGGAACGCGGAGGCTCATGCCGGTAAGTTTGCCGTTGAGCTCAGGGAGAACCTTACCCACAGCCTTGGCAGCGCCAGTGCTGGAAGGGATGATGTTCTCGAGGATGCCGCGGCCGCCGCGCCAATCCTTCTTGGAGGGGCCGTCGACGGTCTTCTGCGTCGCGGTGGCGGCGTGGATCGTGGTCATCAGACCGCGCTTGATGCCGAACTTGTCGTTCAGGACCTTGCTGATCGGCGCGAGGCAGTTGGTGGTGCAGCTGGCGTTGGAGATGATC
>JAGAAD010000094.1 GCA_017615445.1 Bacteroidales bacterium | reverse complement strand
GGGTCGGCGTCGCGAACGTCCTGGTAGGGCGCCAGGGCCGCAGGCTCCGCAGACTCGCCCGGTTCATAGACCTCCACCCGATAGCGGTAGATCGGCTCCCCTCGGGCGTCGATGCTTCGCTTGACCACTTCCGCACGGAGGTCGCGCCGGCCGGTCATGCGGTCCACACGGGCCTGAACGGCCTCCCGGCTCAGCGGCCGGTCCAGCGGGCATGTCAGTTCGAGCGTGCGCATCTTCTAGAAATCTGCGATACGGGAAACGGGGGCGACGTCCAGCGGGCAGCGCTCCCCTGCGAGGTAGTGGAAATAACCGGCGATGGCTATCATCGCGGCGTTGTCTGTCGTGAATTTGAACTCGGGCAGGAAGACGTTCCAGCCACGTTTTGCGCCCTCTTCCAGCATCCTGGCGCGAAGGCCGCTATTGGCAGAAACTCCGCCTCCGATAGTGATGTCCTTGATTCCGGTCTGCTTCGCAGCCTTGATCAATTTGTCCAAAAGGATGTCTATCAGCGTCTTCTGGAAAGAGGCGCAGATGTCTTCCTTGTTCTTCTCCATGAACTGCGGATCCTTGGCCATCTCGTCGCGGACGAAATAGAGCAGCGAGGTCTTCACTCCGCTGAAGCTGTAGTCCAGACCGGGAATGTGAGGCTTGGCGAAACTGAAGCGCTTCGGGTCGCCGAGTCTGGCGAGCTTGTCTATGATGGGGCCGCCGGGATATCCCAGGCCCATCATCTTCGAGCACTTGTCGAAGGCCTCCCCCACCGCATCGTCTATAGTCTGGCCGAGTATCTCGAAATCCACGGGCGAATTCACCTTCACTATCTGCGAATTGCCGCCGGACACGAGAAGGCACAGGTAGGGGAAAGACGGCTCGCGCACGGGCACATCAGGCTGGCGGACAAAGTCCGCGAGTATATGGCCCTGGAGGTGATTGACCATCACCAGAGGCTTGTCCAGCGCGATGGCGAGCGACTTGGCGAAACAGGTCCCCACCAGCAGCGAGCCCAGAAGCCCCGGGCCGCGGGTGAAGGCGATGGCAGTGATGTCCGAAGGGCTGACCTTCGCCCGCGAGAGCGCTTCGCTCACCACCGGGACTATGTTCAGCTCGTGCGCACGCGACGCCAGCTCCGGGACCACCCCGCCGAATGCGCGGTGGACGTCCTGACTCGCGATCACGTTCGAAAGCAACACCCTGTCCGCGATCACAGCCGCGGAGGTG
The DNA here is from genome assembly GCA_017615445.1 of Bacteroidales bacterium. Next base: position 11,218 of record JAGAAD010000094.1, on the reverse strand, counting down.
TCGTCGCACGAAGACTCTATTCCGAGAATTATATCTGCCATTGCGGGGCCAAAGTTAGCAATATTCATCGAATATTACTAAATTTGGAGGATATGGCTAAAAAACGGGGATTGAAGATAGTCGCGAGGATCGTGGAAGCGATCGCCGTGATTCTGGCTGCAGGCCTGCTGGTTCTGCACCTCCCCGCCGTGCAGAACAAGATAGCGCAGAAAGCCGCAGAAACCCTCAATGAATCACTCGGCGGCAAGCTTTCCTTCTCCGGCATAAGGCTGGTTCCGTTCCGCACCTTGGTGCTTGATAATGTGGCCGTTATAGAAGACAATCAGGCCGACGCGGACACCCTCCTCTATGCAAAGAAGCTCAGCGCCACTTTCTCCCTGAAAGGATTGCTTAAGATCCGGGAGCATGGCCAGGGCGGAGTCTGGTTGGACCGTCTGCGCACGGAAGGCCTCGTTTTCATCTATGTCCTGTTCGACGAAGACGAAAACGGTTACACCTGCAATATGACCCGCGCCCTCAGCATCCCTGAAGACCGGAAAAGATATCCCGTGGAGTTCCCGGACTTCTTCACAATCGGAAGGGTCGATCTAAAGAACAGCAGGGTGAAGATGCTGAACTATTCCACGGACCTGGACTACGAATACACCGGTGTGGGCATCAACTGGCTGGATGTGGATCTGGATATCCCGGCCGCCAAGCTCCGCAACATGAAATATGTCGGCGGCCGCTTCTCGATGGATATAGACGCCATCAGCGCCACAGACAAATGCGGCTACACGCTGAATGCCTCCGGCCAGATGAGCACGGGCTACGACAAGGGCGCCGAGAGGCTGGGCCTGACGGAAGTCACAAACGCCCGCATCTGGGACAAATGGTCCGATCTGGACATCCCCTACTATTCCATGAGGTACAGCAGGATTCTGGACTTCACGGACTACATCAACAGCATCGACATGGGCCTGAGGCTTCGCCGCAGCACCCTGGCGATGAAGACGGTCGCGGCCTTTTCCAACTATTTCGGCGACTGCCCGGTGGTCTTCGACATCCGCAAGGGCTACGGACAGGGCCCGGTCAACGACCTGCATGTCAGCGGGCTGGAGCTCACGGACAAGTACAGCGGCACGGCGGCCGATCTGGACTTCGTGATGACCAACCTCATCCTCACGGACATGGAGCCTGAGATAGCAGCGAACGTCCGCTATCTGGATTTCACCTCCCGCTCGCTCACGGACCTGATAGCCGCCTTCGCTCCGGAGGCCGGGATAGACATCTCGGGCTTTGCGAAGGACGTAAAGGCAAGGTTCTCCGGCAGCGCGAGCGGCTGGATCACGCATATGCGCACGGACGGCGCGCTGACGACCAACTACGGCAACCTCACAGTCAATGCAAACACCAGCCGCATAGACAGCATCCCGGACAACCGCAACGCTTTCCGCTTCGACGGCAAGCTGGCGCTGGAAGACACGGACCTCGGGCAGTTCATGAGCATGGACGCCCTCGGCCGCACGTCCATGACCATCACCGCCGCCGGGGACTTCAACCGCGAGGTCACCCGCGCCCGTGTGGACACCTTCAGAATCAGCAGCATCAAGTTCCTGGACTACACTTACACAGGCATCAGGGGCAGGGGCACCTTCGACGACGGCGTCTTCGACGCGAACATAGTCAGCTCGGACCCCAACGCGAACATCCTCTTCCAGGGACGCGTCAGCACCAAGCAAAGCGCGCGCGGCTTCTATGTCGCGAGGGGCAGCCTCAACCTTGCGAACCTGGATCTCGAAAAGACCGGGCTGGACAAGCGCGGCGGCGGTTCGGCGGTGCGCGGCAGCATCACGGCAAATGCCGCCCTGGACACGCTGGGGAACATTTTCGGAAACATCTCCGGCCAGAATTTCAGATATATCACGGACGAAGCATCGAACGACATCGGAAACTTCACCCTTTCGTTCAACGATATGTCCGAACAGGGCTCCTCCGGCTCCGCAAACCACAAAATGGTCCTTTGGAGCCAGCGCTTCGGCCGCGCGTCCTACAGTTCTGTCATCCCGGTCACCAAATTCCCGGAGTTCATACGCGAGACAGTCCTCAACAAATACCTGCCATCTCTGACAGGCGAAGAGTATTCAGGAGTCCACGAAGGGCAGAGTTTCTCGATAGATGTGAATCTCGAAGACACGCGGGCCCTGCTCTCCCCCCTCAAGAAAGACATCTACATCAACTCCGGCTCGAAGCTTAAGCTGGCGATGTCCAGGTCCGGCAATCTGGACGCCTCCTTCGATTCGGACAACATCAGGGTGGGCGACATACGCATCAAGGGTATAGAAATACGTGGCAGCGAGAGCGCCAAGGCGTTCAGGCTCAGGACGGTGAACCCCATCACCGTAAACCTGCCAGGCACTCAAATCTCAGGAATCGAGCTCTCCTCCAGTCTGATGAGAGACAGCCTGACTCTGGACGCGTCCGCTGTCAGCACCAGGATCGAATCGGCCAAGCTCTCGCTCGAAGCCGGCTTCTACCGCGACGAATCCGATTCACTCGCGATTCGCGGACGCATGGGCGATTCGAACATAGTGTTCGACGGAGACAAATGGACCTTCAGGAAAGGCAGCGTGGACTACCATACCAGCGGTAGTCTCACGGCAAAGGACATGGGCCTGTTCCTCGGCGATCAAACCCTCATGATCGAGGGCGGAATGTCCCGCAAAGAGCCCGCCGAGATGAATCTCACGCTCAAGGGCTTCGACCTCTCCATCATCAACAATTTCCTCAGCGCGGATTCCATGGTCCGGCTTGAGGGCCTTCTCAGCGGCGAGGCGCTCTATCGCACCCCGCTCGAGAGCAACGCCGGGCTGGATATCGCGCTCGCGTGCCCTGAGCTCAAGCTCAACGGCGCCTCAATCGGCCGCGTGAGCCTGAACGCCAGCATGGACGACGAATACGACAACCGCATCAGTTTCAGGGCCTCGCACGTCTCCCCTGCCGGAGTCGAAGACCTGCGCATCAGGCAGGACGAATCCCACTTCGACCTCAATTCCAAGAACCTGAAGACCACCATGACCCTGAGCGGCCTGGATCCCGCTTTGATTCAGCCCCTGGTCAGCGAATCCGTCAGCTTCGGCAAAGGCGCGATAGACGGAAAGGTGTGCGTGGACTACACTTTAGGCGCGGACAAGATAGACCTCAGCCGGTCCTATCTGACTCTGAAAGACACCCTCACGGTCCTTCCCACGGGCGTTCGCTACTCTCTGGACGGCGACATACGCGGCGACAAGCAGGGACTGGACATAAGGGAGATCAACATCAAAGACTTCCACCGCGGCTCCGCAAAGATCAGCGGACGAGTCGGCGAACTAAGCGCAAAGCTCAGCAGCCTGGAGGTTGTCAGCAACAAAGGAAACGCGGACACCTTCAGCGGCCAGCTCTACGCCAGCGGCGATGTCCGTCTGCATTCCGAAGAAGACAAGACCCTTAAACTCACCGCCGATCTGGCAACCGCCCGCACGGGTAACCTCACCATCTCTCTGGGCGGAATGGTGAAGCAGGAATCGGCCACCCTCACCTTCGTGCCGGCCCCGTCCGAGGAGGAAGAAGAGGAAGAAGTCGCCAAACAGCCCAAACGCCCCGTCAAGGAAGAAGAACAGACGGGCGAAGAAGAAGGACTCAGGCTGCTTGCGGATGTCAGCGTCACCACCACCCCCGAAGTGCAGTTGAGCGCGGAGATAGACGCCAGCGGCGACAATGTGGTCACAGTCGGCGGAAACGGGACAGTCAAGGTGAATTACGACTCTCAGACGGAAGAACTCACCCTCGGCGGCGACTACACCATACGCGACGGCCGTTTCAAACTGTCCGCTGCGGGCATCTTCAGTAAGGATTTCGACATCTCGGAAGGCAGCTCCGTCCGCTTCGCCGGAGACCTTATGGACACAGAGCTGGACATCACTGCAACCAACACGGTGAAAGCGTCAGTGGGCACCCTGATTTCGGACACCACATCCGTGTCCACCCGCCGCGACGTCATCTGCGGCATCTCTGTGAGCGACCGCCTGCGCAACCCCAAGCTCCAATTCAGTGTGGACGTGCCCGACCTGGATCCTACCACTGAAGCTCTGGTCCGAAGCGAACTCAACACCGAAGACAAGGTGCAGAAACAGTTCCTCGCCCTCGTCGCAACAGGCTCCTTCCTGCCCGGCGACCAGAGCGGCATCAACAACCAGTTCGGTTCAGGCATTATCCTTAGCAACCTCAGCGCCATCGCATCCGGTCAGATCAGTTCCCTGCTCCAGCGCGCCGGCATCCCGGTGGATCTTGGAGTGAACTACACCCAGAACGAAGCCGGAAACGACATAGTGGACCTCAACCTATCCACCCAGTTCTTCGACAACAGGGTGATAGTGAACGGTTCCGTGGGCAACAGGCAATACAGCACCACCAGCGACGACAACCTGGTGGGCGACATAGACGTGGAGATCAAGATGGACAAGTCCGGAAGACTTCGTGCGAAGCTCTTCTCCCATTCTGCAGACGACTACACCAACTACCTGGACAACTCCCAGCGAAGCGGCGCAGGTATCTCCTACCAGAGGGAATTCGACAACCTGTTCGATTTCCTGAAGGGCATGTTCAAGAAGAAAAACAAGTCCGAGTCCGAAGTTCAGCCCGGGCAGCAGACTCTCACGATAGACTGATGGACTACGGCAAGCTATATCTCATTCCCTCCCCCCTCGGCGACAACGATCCTGCGGAAGTGATCCCTGCGCCCACCCTGGCGCTTCTTCACGACATCAAAACTTATGTAGTCGAAGATGCCCGGACGGTACGCCGTTACCTCTCGCGCGCAGGCTTGAAAGGCCATATAGACGAGCTGCGGATGGTGGAGCTCAGCGAGCACACCTCCGAGCAGGAGGTGGAGGCTATGGCTCAGCTATTCGAGGGCGGCGCGAACGTCGGCCTCATAAGCGAAGCGGGGCTTCCGGCTGTGGCCGACCCCGGCGCCGCCCTGGTCGCGCTCTGCCACCGCCGTGGGATCGAGGTAGTGCCGCAGGTGGGCCCGTCGTCTTTGATGATGGCGCTGATGGGTAGCGGTCTGGACGGCCAGTCGTTTGCCTTCAGGGGCTATCTGCCGGCGAAAACCGACGCCCGCCGGGCGGCCATCAAAGACGCCGAGCGGCTCTCCGGCCAGCTCCGTCAGACGCAGATCTTCATCGAGACTCCCTACCGCAACGACTCGCTGCTCGCAGACCTGCTCGCAGGCTTGAGCGACAGCACTCTCCTCTGCCTCGCCGCAGATATCACCCTCCCCACGCAGTTCATCCGCACCCACAGCGTCGCCCGCTGGAAAAAAGAGCATATCACCATCGGCAAACGGCCGTGCGTTTTCCTGATACTCAAATGAAAGGCACTATTGAACTCAACGGACTGAAATTCCACGCCTGCCACGGCTGCTTCGATTTCGAGCGCGAGGAGGGCACGGATTATCTGGTGGACTTCGAGGCCGAGCTAGACATAAGCCGCGCGGCCGAAACCGACCGGCTGGAGGACACTCTGGACTACGGCCGTGTGTGTGACATTATCGCCGAGCAGATGGACATCCCCTCCAACCTGCTGGAGAACGTCGCGGGGCGCATAATAGCGGCCGTGAGGGCCGAATACCCGGAGGTCGGCCACATCCGGTTGAAGATTTCAAAAATGGACCCGCCGGTCGCAGGACTGGAAGCCGCCACCCTAACTGTGGAAGACTGATGAAGATAGCGTTCACCACCCTCGGCTGCAAACTCAACTACGCGGAAACCAGCACCTACGAAAGGGGCTTCCGCGCGGCAGGGCTGGAAGTGGTGACGTGGAGGTCGAAAGCGGACCTGTATCTGGTGAACACCTGCTCGGTGACCGCCACTGCGGATCAGAAATCGCGCAGCCTCGTCCGCAAGCTGCATCGCGTGAATCCTTCAGCGAAGATTATAGTCACCGGCTGCTCTGCCGAGCTGCGCCGCGCCGAAATCGAGCGGATCGAGGGAGTATGGAAGGTCTTCGGCTGCAAGGAGAAAGCCCGGGTCGTGCCGGACTGCCTCGCCGGAATCGGCATCGCAGTGGGCGATGTGCCGGAAGACGCCGTCTTCGGCGCCTACAGCAGCGGCGAGCGCACCCGCAGCTTCCTCAAGGTCCAGGACGGCTGCGACAACTATTGCAAATACTGCACGGTCCCCTACGCCCGCGGCGGCAGCCGCAACCTGCCTGTCTGCGAGTGCGTGAGGATGGCGCGCGAAATCGCGGCCCAGGGCGTGAAGGAAATAGTGCTGACCGGCGTGAACACCGGCGACTATGGTCGCAGCACCGGCGAGAGTTTCCTCAGCCTCCTGCAGGCCCTGAACGGGGTCGAGGGCATCGAGCGCTACCGCATTTCGAGCATAGAGCCGAACCTCCTAAGCCCCGAGATAATAGACTGGATCGCCTCCGGCACCAAGTTCCAGCCTCATTTCCATATCCCCCTGCAGACCGGTTCGGATGTGCTGCTCGCAGCAATGGGCCGCCGTTACACGACCGTATTCTTTGCCGACAAGCTTGCCTACATCCGCAGCCTGATGGGATCCGGCGTGTTTTTCGGGATCGACGTAATGGTCGGCTTGCCCGGCGAGACCCCCGAACTCTTCGAAGACACGGTGGAATTCCTCAAGCAAATCCGCCCCGCCTTCATCCACGTCTTCCCCTACTCCCGCAGGCCCGGAACTCCGGCTGCGGAAATGCCAGGGCAAGTGGATGAGGAAGAAAAGAAACGCAGGGTCGCAGTGTTGGAAGAACTGTGCGCGCAGCTTCACTCCGAGTTCGTGGAATCCCAGCGCGGCACCCGTGTGCAAGTCCTCTTCGAATCAAAGGAAAAAGACGGCACAATGGGCGGATATTCAGGCAATTACATCAGGGTCACCAGACCCTTTGACCCGGCTCTTTCCGGCCGAATAGTGGAGGTCGAACTATGACGAAAGCTAAACTTACATTCCTCGGCACCGGCACCTCTCAGGGCGTGCCTATTATCGCCTGCGACTGCCCCGTCTGCCGCTCCACCGACCCCCGCGACAAGCGCCTGCGCGCCTCTGCGATGGTCGAATACGGCGGGCTTACCCTAATCGTGGACTGCGGACCGGACTTCCGCCTGCAGATGCTGCGCCTGGGAGTGCACCATATAGACGCCGTGCTGCTGACGCACAACCATAAAGACCACACCGGCGGCCTGGACGAACTCCGTTCGTTCAACCTGATGGAGCGCAAGCCTGTGAACATTTATTGTGAGCCCTATGTCGAACATTCTATGCGGCAGGAGTACAGCTATGCCTTCGCCCAGCCGCGCTACCCCGGATCGCCCGAATGGAACGTGCACAATATCGACGGTGCGCACCCGTTCAAGGTCCATTCAAACGCCGCCGAGCCCACTCTGGTCTGGGTTTCCGGCACAGGCTACCACTATGAGCGTCCCGCAGTCGAAGGCCCCGTCCCCGAAGTCGAAATAATCCCCATCCAGGGCTGGCATCACAAACAGAAAACCCAGTCTGTGCTGGGTTACCGTTTCGGCGACATCGCCTACCTGACTGATATGAATCTGATCGAAGACGCCGAATTCGAAAAACTGCGCGGCCTGAAAGCCGTCACCATCAACTGCGTCAAGCGCACCCCGCACTTCTCGCACTTCTCATTGGATGAGGCCCTCGCTTTTTTCGAGCGCGTCGGAGCGCAACAGTCTTACATCACCCACATCTCCCATCTCCTCCCCTGCCATGCCGACCTGGACTCCGAACTCCCTGAAAATGTCCACCCGGCTTATGATGGACTGGTCGTGGAGTAGATTCTATTTTCCGCAGAACAGCCACACACTGACCCCCAACAGACACAGCTGTGGGGCAGGATAATGTGTGGCTACCGGCAAAATTGCCTCCTCAAACACGTCCACCCCTTTTACAATAGCGTCTGTGGCAGGTCAATGTGTGGCATCTCTGCGAAAACCATAATTATCGTCGGTGTGCCGTTAGGGGTTCGAGGGCGTGGCCTCCCGCGGTCCTCGGGAAGCGGGTAGGTGTCCGTCCTAGACGAGTTATCGCGCAGCGATGACGAAGGATAGGATGGAAGGGTACGAGCGAGCAAGTCGCAGACTTGCGAGACGAGCCCATCGAACCCCAACGGCACCCGACTAGTTATCGAGTAGTTCCCTTGCGATTTCGGGGGCGTTGGGTGATAATCCGGATGCGGGATCGGTGAGGAAGGATTTAAGGTCGGATTCAGTCCAGGAAGGATTATCAGCAAACCATTTTTTCAGGATTCTGCGATCCTCCGCTCGGTGGCGACGGCAGACGTCGCAGGTGCCGCAGGGCTGGCTTTCTTCCTGTCCGAAATAGCGCAGAAGGTATGAGGCTCGGCATTCGTCAGTTTCGCTGACATAGCGGACGACGGCTTCGCTGCGGGCGTGGAAGGCCTCGCGGAGCATATTGTATTTCTCGAGCTGAAGATCCAGATTTCCAGGTTCCAGACGGTTGTGACGTAGGGCGATTATGGTGCTGTTGTCGCAAGGGACATAGCGGATGACGTGCGCCAGCGAGAGCTCGTAGAGCATCTTGCGAAGAGCGGGGACCGTGACCCCCAGCCTGCCGCAGACGAATTCTTCGTCTATGGGCACCGTGAACGAGAAGATGCCGGTGTAGAGCCTCATCAAAGTCTCGAGCAGATTGACCAGCCCTGCGTCGCCGAGATCGATTTCGTAGAGGCGTGAACGGTCGGGCACTATCTTCACGCGGGTGGGTATGTCCACATCTTCGGCATAGACTATGTGTCCGGAGGTTTCCAGATAATGCAGGGCGTAGTGAACGTTCGAGCTGCTCAGGCTGAAGCGCTTGCAGAATTCTTCGAGAGAGAACTTCAGTTCGCGGCCGACTCCCGTTTCGTATGGGATGCCGTAGAAGACGTGCAGCTTCTGGTACACGTCTTCGATGTAGGCCGGAGAAGGGAAACTCGCGCTTTCAAGCCTGCCCAGGCGGTCCAGGTCCTTCGCGTTCCAGAGGAGCACGGCGTACGAGCGTTTGCCGTCCCTGCCGGCGCGACCCGCCTCCTGGAAATAGGCCTCCGGCGAGTCCGGCAGGTCCAGGTGGATGACGAAACGCACGTCCGGCTTGTCGATTCCCATTCCGAAGGCGTTAGTGCACACCATCACGCGGGTGCGGCCGGCCTTCCAGGCTTCCTGGCGAGAACTGCGCGAAGCGGGTGTCAGCCCGGCGTGGTAATAATCGGCGTCTATGCCGAGCGCGCGGAGCTGCGAGGCCAGTTCTTCGCACCCGCGGCGACTCCGGCGGTAGATGATGCCCGTGCCCGCGACCGAGTTGCAGACTCCGGCGATCTGGCCGATCTTATCCTCGGTCTGCCGCACGATGTACGAGAGATTCGGGCGTTCGAAGCCGGATTTCAGCACGAGCGGCGCGCGGAAACGGAGCTTGTCCATGATGTCCGCGCAGACGGGGGGCATGGCCGTGGCCGTGAGAGCGATCACGGGCGCGTCCACCAGCGTGCGGAGCTCGCCGATCTGAAGGTAGTCCGGCCGGAAATCGTAGCCCCACTGCGAGATGCAGTGTGCCTCGTCCACGACTATCAGCGAGATCGGCAGGATGTCCAGGTACGAGCGGAAAAGGGCCGTCCCCAGGCGCTCTGGCGAGACGTAGAGGAACTTCGCTTCGCCGTAGGCCGCGTTGTTCAGCGCATTGTCCACTTCCCTTCTCTGCATTCCGGCGTGGATCGCGATGGCTTTGATGCCGCGGGCGGTCAGGTTCTGCACCTGGTCCTTCATCAGCGCCACGAGGGGCGTGACCACCAGGGCGAGGCCGTCCCGCATCAGCGCGGGGACCTGGAAACAGACCGATTTTCCACCGCCGGTGGGGAGCACGGCGAGCACATCCTTCCCTTCAAGGGCAGTGTTTATTATCTGCTCCTGCATCGGACGGAAGTTATCGTACCCCCAAAACTGCTTTAAAACTTCAAGCGCGGTCATCTTTGCAAAAATACCAAATTGTTGGGATTTGTCTATTAGCAAATTTATGCTAAATTTGTTCCCGATTTCAGGTTACTGGAAATTCTTAAATTTTATCATACAAATTATGGCTAATATCGACCTCAGCAAGTACGGTATCAAAGGGGTGAAGGAAATCCTCTACAACCCCACCTACGAAGTCCTTTACAATGAAGAAACGAAGCCCGGTCTGGAGGGCTACGACAAAGGACAGGTTACCGAACTCGGTGCAATTAACGTCATGACCGGAATCTACACCGGCCGTTCTCCTAAAGACAAGTACATCGTCTACGACAAGACCACCAAAGAAGGCGCTCCAGGCGAAATCTGGTGGACCACTGAAGGTTATCCGAACGATAACCACAAAATGTCCGAGAAGACATGGAAAGCCGTGAAGAAGCTCGCCCTCGGCCAGCTCAGCGGCAAGCGTCTTTATGTGGTGGACGGTTTCTGCGGAACCCACGCAGACACCAGGATGAAGGTTCGCTTCATTATGGAGGTGGCATGGCAGGCCCATTTCGTGACCAACATGTTCATCCGTCCGAAGAACCAGAAGGAGTTCGACCAGGAGCCGGACTTCGTGGTCTACTGCGCGGCGAAAGCGAAGGTGGAGAATTACGCCGAACTCGGACTTCGCTCCGAGACCTGCGTGGCCTTCAACGTCACTTCCCGTGAGCAGGTTATCCTGAACACCTGGTACGGCGGCGAGATGAAGAAGGGTATGTTCTCCATGATGAATTACTATCTGCCTCTGAAGGGCATTGCAGCCATGCACTGCTCCGCGAACACGGATATGAACGGCGAGAACACCGCCATCTTCTTCGGCCTCTCCGGAACCGGAAAGACCACCCTTTCGACCGATCCTAAGCGTCTGCTTATCGGTGACGACGAACACGGCTGGGACGACGACGGCGTTTTCAACTTCGAAGGCGGCTGCTACGCAAAGGTCATCAACCTCGACAAGGACAGCGAACCTGACATCTACAATGCTATCCGTCGCAATGCACTTTTGGAAAACGTTACAGTTGACGAAAAAGGTAAGATCAACTTCGCAGACAAGAGCGTTACCGAAAACACCCGCGTAAGCTACCCGATTGACCATATCGAGAAGATTGTTCGCCCAGTAAGCGCAGCTCCAGCAGCAGAGAATGTTATTTTCTTGTCGGCAGATGCTTTCGGAGTTCT
>JAGAAD010000093.1 GCA_017615445.1 Bacteroidales bacterium | reverse complement strand
GACCACTCTGACATCTCTCCAAAGGTCCGTGTCAGGTTTGTCGGCCCGGGCCAGACCTGAAAATGGACTGCAAAGATACATCTTTTCGCGAAGACTGCAAATATTTTCGCTAACTTTGTATCCCCGCCCCGGAAAGGGCACACACTAAGACTAGTATAATGGACAAAAAGATAGCTTTGAATCCCAATGCGGTTGTGGCCGCACTCCGTAAAACTCCGGAGAATTTCACCAAGGCAGACATAATCAATTTCGTGGTCGAACACGGCATCAGGATGGTCGACTTCATGTATCCGGCCGAGGACGGCAGGGTGAAGACCCTGAACTTCGTCATAAACGACCTGGAGTACCTGGAGACGATCCTCTCGGAAGGGGAGAGGGTAGACGGCTCGAGCCTGTTCCCCTCGTTCGTGGAGCCCGGCAGCAGCGACCTGTATGTGGTCCCGCGCTACCGCACGGCTTTCGTGGATCCGTTCCAGGAGATCCCGACCCTCGTGATGCTATGCTCGTTCTTCGACAAGGACGGCCAGCCGTTCGAGTGCGATCCCGCGCAGACTCTCGCCCGGGCCGAGGAGGCCTTCTTCGCCAGCACCGGCTTCACCTTCGAGGCCATGGCGGAGCTCGAGTACTATGTCATCGCGCCGGACGAGCCGCTCTATCCCGGAATCGAGCAGAAAGGCTACCACGAGACCGAGCCGTTCGCGAAATTCAACGACTTCCGCCGCAAGTGCATGGAGCTGATCGCGCAGACCGGCGGGCACATCAAGTACGGGCATTCGGAGGTGGGGACCTTCACCATGGACGGCAAGCTCTACGAGCAGAACGAGATCGAGTTCCTGCCGGATCCCGTGGAGTCGGCCGCGGACCAGATCCTGCTCGCGAAGTGGGTCATCCGCAATCTGGCATACCAGTGGAGCCTGGAGGTCACCTTCGCCCCGAAGATCATAGTGGGCGAAGCCGGCAGCGGCATGCACATCCACATGCGCATAATGAACGACGGCCGGAATTGCATGACCGAGGGCGGCGAGATTTCAGAGGTGGCCAGGCGCGCGATCGCCGGCATGATGGTGCTCGCCCCGAGCATCACGGCCTTCGGCAACAAGAATCCGACGTCCTTCTTCCGCCTTGTGCCGCATCAGGAAGCGCCGACCAACGTGTGCTGGGGCGACTGCAACCGTTCGGCGCTCGTGCGTGTGCCGCTCGGCTGGAGGAGTCAGCACAGCCTCGCCGCCCTGGCGAATCCGCTGGAAACGGACGCGGCGGCCGAATCGCTCAAGCAGACGGTGGAGATGCGCAGCCCGGACGGCTCGGCGGACATCTACCAGCTGATGGCCGCGCTCTGCGTGGCGTGCCGCTATGGCCTCGAGCTCGACCCGAAGACCGCGCTGGCGCTCGCGGACGAGAAATATGTGGCGCTGGACATCCACAAAGCGGAGGGCGCGAAGGTGCTCGCAGGACTCGAGGCCCTGCCGGCCAGCTGCGCCGCATCCGCCGACTGCCTGGAGAAGGTCCGGCAGATCTACGAGTCCTGCGGAGTCTTCGCGCCCCGCATGATAGACGGCGTCCTCCGCACGCTCCGCTCCTTCGACGACGCCGATCTGCACTCCCGCGTGGATGCAGACCCTGCCCTGATGAAGGAATACGTGGATAAGTTCTTCTACTGCGGATAGTGTCTGGCGCACAAGGTGGAACTTCAGGGGCGGGACCTTGTTCGCTAGAAGTCGCGTATTGCGGTTTTTCGCACAAGGTCCCCGGGGTAAAGTTCCACCTTGTGCGCTGAAAAAACCCAGGCCGGTGAGCCTGGGTTTTTCATTCCTGAAGGTCAGGATTATTTCGCCACTATTTTCAGTGCGATGACTTTGCCCGGATCTTTGTGGTACGGGTGTTCGAACAGATACTTGGTGCGGGCTTCGTCTGCGTCCATCTCCTCCTTGTAAATGTGTGAGGAGATGTGGCCGTCTGCCCACATGTAGGTGTAACCGTCTACATCAGGTCCGTTGCTGTGCTTGCTGTGGACCTCATAGATTCTTCCTGCTTCCGGGTCCGACCCCAGGACCTGCAGAGCGTCTTCGTAAGTCTTGTATAAATGGGAATCGAGCTTATCCTGATGTGCGAGGAACAATTCCACGACATATCCTTTTGCTTTCTTTGGCTGGGTCATAATAAAAATGGTTTAGAGGTTTTTCAGTATAAAGGTAGGCATTTATTTTGTATCTTGCGTCAAGTATGAAGAAAATTATAATCATTTTCGTGGCGCTCAGTGCGCTGCTCTGCTCCTGCTGCGCTTCACGCAAGGCGAAGAGCGATAAGGCTCCCAAATCCAATAATATCGAGATTAAGACAATCCAGACCAAGGCCGCAGTGCCGGCAGAAGACTATGTCTTCAACCTGTTCGGCCTTGTGGCTGAGGACGAGAACACATTCGTGTCTCCCCTGAGTCTGTCGCTCGCGCTGGGCATGGTGGCATCAGGCGCCGAAGGCGAGACCTACGATCAGATGGTCCGGACTATGGGGCTTGGGGACATGGACCTTCAGGCTCTGTATGAGTATTTCGAGTCGTTGTCCGGGAATCTGGAGGCGGCGGACACTTCGGTCATGATGGAGATCGCGAACTCGATCTGGGTCCACGAAAACTTCCCCGTGAAACCGGCATTCAAGCAGGGTGCGCGCAAGCACTTCGGCGCCGAAATCGGCTCCGTGGATTTCGACTCGCCGGCCGCGCCGGGAGCCATCAATTCATGGTGCTGCGAGAAAACCCACGGCAAGATCTGCAAGGTGGTGGAGCGGACGCTCGGATGGAAGATGGCGCTGGTGAATGCCGTGTATTTCAAGGCCTCCTGGAGCGAGCAGTTCGAGTGGACCATGGACGGCGAATTCAACACCATCGACGGCCGGAAAAAAGACGTGAAATTCCTCCCCAAAAAGGGTATGATGAAATATGCCGAAGACGCTGATTTTCAAATGGTTGAGCTGCCCTACGGCAAGCGCGGCCGCTTCGTGTTCGACATAATCCTTCCGAAGGCCGGATTCGCGAAGGCGTCGGCGATGAGCCAGGCCCGTTTCGACTCTTTGGCGAAGAAACTCGACTTCGACCGGGTCAATTTCAAAATGCCCGAATTCAAGATCGAATCGACCATCAATCTGGAGGGAATTCTCGCGGCGATGGGAATTCGCAGAGCCTTCTCTTCGGCTGCCCAGTTCGGTCCGATTTCGGATGTCCCGCTGATGATAGACAAGGTGCTTCAGAAGACCTACATAGACCTCGACAAAAACGGCACTGAAGCCGCTGCCGTCACCGTCATTTCCATGCGCGTGACAAGCGTCGGCCCCGGCTACGAACTGCCTTACAAAAACTTCATAGCAGACCGCCCGTTCCTGTTCGTCATCCGCGAACGCGAATCGGGCACCATTTTGTTCCTCGGACAGAAAGTGAAATGAGAAAACTCCATCTTTTGTTGCTCGGCGCCCTGGCGCTGACTGCCTGCTCACATCAGCCTGATTTGATAGTCTACGGTGGCTCGGCCGCCGGCGTCATGGCCGCTTATTCAGCGGCGCAGGAGGGGCTCGATGTCGTGCTCATCGAGCCGACCTGCCGCTTCGGCGCGCTCACAGCCGGCGGGATCGGCCAGACGGACATAGGCAACAAACAGGTGGTGAAGGGCCTGGCCCTGCAGTTCTACCGCAGGCTGGGCGCACACTACGGCAATCTGGAAAACTGGATTTTCGAACCCAGCGCCGCGTTGGAGGTGTTCGAAGGCTATCTGGACCACCCCCGCATCAAGGCGATCAAAAACTATCACCTGGTGGATGCCGCCATGGACGGCACAAGAATCAGCGGCATCCGGGTCGCGAACGGCGCGGACACCCTGAGCTTCGTCGCCCCCTGGTTCATCGACTGCTCCTACGAAGGCGACCTGATGGCCGCCGCGGGAGTGGAGTACCGGGTAGGCCGCGAGAGCAACGAAGAATACGGCGAGACGTGGAACGGAGTGCAGATGCTCCAGGGGCATCAGTTCCCGGACGGAGTGGATCCGTTCGTGCAGCCCGGCCGGCCGGAAAGCGGCCTGCTCTGGGGCGTGAGCGACGCCAGCCTGAGAGCTACAGGCTCCGGCGACGGCCTCGTCCAGGCCTACAACTTCCGCCCCTGCCTGACGGACAGCCTGGAGAACCGCATCCCCATCGAAAAGCCTGCCGGCTATGACCCCGCGCGCTACGAACTTCTCGCCCGCCTGATCGCCGCCCAGCCTGAGAAAACCAGGCTCAAAGACTATTTCATCTGGAGCATCATGCCCGGCCGCAAGACGGACGTGAACAACCGCGGCGGCTTCAGCACGGACATGATAGGCATGAACCACTCCTACCCGGAAGCCAGCTGGGAAGAGCGCCAGGCAATCGTGCAGGCCCACAAGGACTACACCCTCGGACTGCTGTGGTTCATGGGCAACGACCCGCGCGTGCCCGAGTCCATACGCTCGGAAATCAGCCGCTGGGGCCTCCCGAAAGACGAATACACGGACACGGACCACTGGTCGCCGCATCTCTACATCCGCGAGTGCAGGCGCCTGGTCGGCGAGTATGTGGCCACCCAGGACGACTGCGAGAACAGGCGCGTGGCGCCGGACGGCATCGCCATGGCGGCCTACACAATGGACTCGCACAACTGCCAGCGAATCGCCGTGAAGAAAAACGGCCGCTGGATGGTGAAAAACGAAGGTAACGTGGAGATCGGCGGCGGCCTGCCGTATCCTATTTCATACCGCAGCCTCACCCCGAAGCGCGCGCAGTGCTCGAACCTGCTCGTGCCCGTCTGCTGCTCCGCCTCGCACATAGCTTATGGTTCCATACGCATGGAGCCCGTCTACATGTGCCTCGGCCAGGCAGCCGGCCTCGCAGTCTCGCTCGCCCATCACCAGGGGCTCGCGTGCGTGCAGGACGTGGACTATCGCGATATAGTGCGGATTCTTCAGACCGACCCGTTCCAGGACGGCACGGCGCCGGACATAGTCCTCGACGACCCGCAGCTCGGCGAGATCCCGGGCTGGCACCGCTGGGGGCTGTACAATTCCTACGGCCGCTCGTGCCTGTTCGGCGAACACGGCGCCGCGCCCGCGGTCTTCTCCGCCGAGATCCCGGCCACCGGCACGTACACGGTCTACAGCTACCAGCACCAGCCGCAGCCGAACGTGAACCCCAGGACGGAAATAACCCTCAGCACAGGTCAGACCTTCGCCTTCGACGCTTCGGAGGTGCGCATCGCCGGCCAGACTACCAGCGCCTGGCATCCGCTCTGCTCCGTCCGCCTGCGCAAAGGCGAGCTCTTCACCGCCACCTTCTCAATCCCGGAAACAATCACTTCCGGCCCGGACACGGAAATACCGCTTTCGGATGCGGTTCGCGAAACCATTAATCCCAAAGAGCATGAGTCCTCCGCCGGCTGGACTCTCGCCGACGCCGTGCTGCTGGTGAAACAGTAAGCATATTTTGCCAGATACCGGTCGTGAATCGCACAAGGTGGAACTTTAACCCGGGGACCTTGCGCGAAAAACTGCAATACGCGACTTCTAGCGAACAAGGTCCCGCCCCTGAAGTTCCACCTT
>JAGAAD010000092.1 GCA_017615445.1 Bacteroidales bacterium | reverse complement strand
TTTACTCGCGTGACTGGAGTTCAGACGTGTGGCTTTCCGATCTAGCCTACCAGCGGGGACGACCGCCGCCACCACCACCGCCGCCGGGACCGCCGCCGGAGCTCGAAGTGTAGGAACTAAGGGTCACGGACGAGCCGCTGGAGACCGTCCCGCCGAGGATGATGCGGCCGGCGGCGCACTCGGTCCCGCCGCTCACGGCAGTGCCGCTCTTTAACGAAGGTGTGGATGCGCCCGAGACGACCAGCGGTGTGCCGGTCGTGGATGGAGTCAGGAAGGAGTAGTCCGTGGAGCCGACCGTGAGCGTGTACCAGGTGTTCTTGCTCCAGGAAGAGGCCTGGTAGCAGGACTGCGAAAGGGTGCTGCCGCGCTCGAGGCCGCCGATGGCGAAGATGGTGCCGCCGGTGAGGGTGAGTTTGTAGCCGCCTTCCGTGTTGGCGTCCACGCCGACCTCCGGGGAGCCTTTCGAAGCGGTGAACACGATGCCGCCGCTGATGTTGCAGTTGCCGTTCGCGTCCAGTCCGTCGTTGCCGGTCGAAATGGCGGTGAGGATGCCGCCCGTCACGGTGAAGGTGGAGGCGGAGTTGATGGCGTCGTCGGAGGTAGAATATGCGTAGACGTCGCCGCCGCTGACCGTGATCGTGCTCTTGCTCTCGATGGCTTCGTGGTTGGTGGCCGTGACTTCGACCGTGCTGCCGCTGAAGACCAGCGCGCCGTCGGTCTTGATCCCCTTCGCGGAGATGTCGCCCTTGGAGTAGTTCGAGCCGGTGACGTCCACCTTGACCGTGCCGCCCGCGAAGGTGCCCTTGCCGTCGGCGCTGATGCCTTTGCCGCCCTGGCCCGAGTTGCTGATCGTGAGCGAGCCGCCGTTCATGACGAAGTCCTTGTCCGTCTTCACGCCGGCCGTGCCGTCATAGTCCTTGCCGTCCGAGTCGTAGCCGGCGCTGCCCGTGACCTTGATGGTGGTGCTGCCGCCGTCGAACTGGACGTTCTCGTCCGACGAGATGCCCTTTTTCATCGCGCCCGAGACGCTGATGCTGAGCGTGCCGTTCGAGACGGTGACGCCGTCCTTGCCGCGTATGCCATGGCCGGCCGAGGAGCTGGCGATGACGGTGGGGCTGGACATGAATCTCAAATAGTCGTCCGAGGTGATGGCGGCCTTGCCCTGGGCGGTGACGGTGAGCGTGCCGCTGCCGGAGAAGACGAGCTGGCCTTCGGAGAAGAAGGCCGCCTTCAGGTCCTCGCCGCTGGTTTCAGGATAGGTGCTGCCGTCCTGCAGCGAGTTC
Organism: Bacteroidales bacterium; assembly: GCA_017615445.1. Next base: position 2,442 of record JAGAAD010000092.1, on the reverse strand, counting down.
TCGCCCTGGACGACCACGAACGTGCGCTTGTGGCTCTGGTTGTTGATCGCCGCGCCGCCGGGGTTCTTGATGCTGACGCCGTCCAGGACTATCGCCTGCTTGCGGACGCTGTAGAGCTTGAAGAAGCCGTTGGAGGTGCTGCCGCTGAGTTCGTAGATTATGCGGTCCTGGCTGAGGTGGTTGATGGTCACCCCGCCGCCGCTGATGTTCACGGTGATGCTGTCTCCGGGCTCGGAGACCGTGGCTGATTCGCCGTCCCAGACGATTTGGATTTTACGGTGGAAGGTCACCGCGCCCACATTGTCATAGTCTGTGAGATCAGTGTCGGCCGATTCGATAGTGAACTGGCCGGTGCCGTCGTCCGGCTCGTAGTCGTCCGGATCTTCTTCCACTTCGATTATTATCTGCTCGGGCTCGCAGCTGGGCACAAAGACCAGCAGCAGAGCGGCGAACAACAATAGAAATATCTTTTTCATTTTCAGTCGGTTTTAGTCACTGCGCTCTGAAAAATCAAAGCGCGTGCCAAAACCTACTTTATGCGCGCCTTGAAGAAGGCCAAAATCTTGCTGTCCCAGCCGGAAGGGATTTCGTGGCCCATGTGGGGGTAATAGTAGTACTCCTTGTCCGTGGTGGCGAGATTGTTAAAGGCCGCGATGTTGGTGTGCGGCGGGCAGATGCCGTCCTGGAGACCCGAGCACGCGATAACCGCAGTGGTGGCGGGGATCCTGGTCACGAGGTTCTTGGTGTCGAAATAAGACAGGAATGCGAACATCTCGGCGTCCGTCATCGTGCCCTGATTCTCGCGGGCGGTGTTTCCGGGCCAGCTGACTATGTCGAAGTAGTCCGGGTAGTCGCCGAGGAAGGCGACGCAGGGCGCGATCGCTGTGAAAGGATAGTCGCTCAGCGAGGCCACGGCATACGAGAGAGCGCCGCCCTGGCTCGAGCCCTCGGCGAACAGGTTGTCCATGTCGCAGATCGCGCGGCTTGCCATGAAGCGGACGGCCTGGACGCAGTCCATGAACGCGCCGCGATAGTAATAGGCGTCGCGCTGGCCGAAATTGAAGGCGAACCAGTCGCCGTAGGTGTTCACGAAATCGCCATGGCCGTCCGGCTCGCGCTTTTCCGCCTTGCGGTTGTTCACCACCTGGCCGCGGGTGGAGAGCCAGAATTCGGCATAGTCCTGCGAGGATCCGCCGTAGGGGCAGTAGGCCTTCGAAAGACCGGCCTGGTCGTCATAGCCCTGGAAGTGCATGATGACCGGGTGCTTTTTGTGGTCCTGCGGCTCCACATAGTAGCCGCGGACCACGACGGGCTCGCCCGTCAGGCCGTCCGGCACGGAGTTCATCTCCACGAGGTAGACCTTGCGGGCGGCGGTGCTTTTGGTGGTGATTTCGGTGAGTTGGGCGTTAAGGTCTATACCCTTCAGCTGAGTCTTCGCGTCCTCCCAGAAGGTGTTGAAATCCGGCTGGTAGTCCGGCGCGGAGACTATCTCGGTGGGCCTCACGCCGAAGTAGAATGTGCGGCATACCCTGCCCACGAAGATTGCGATTTTATAGAAACCGGGCTCCAGGGCTTTGGAGGGAGTGACGTCTATGTCCAGGCCGTCAGCCGGGATGGTGATGTCGCTCTCGTCCAGAGACAGCTGGACTTCTTTCCTGTCCGTGAAGACCAGCACTCTGAGCTGATCCTTTACCTCCACCGTGTTAGGGTTTTCGACATGCACCTTGAACACGGGCTGGGCGTCGAACACCCAGTCGTTCGAATCATCGACTTCTATCTTGACTGCCTTCAGACTGACAGGCGTTTCTGGCTTATCTTTCGATTCTTCGGGTTTGTCCGGGGTGCAGCTGATGCTAGTCAGGCTGAACGCCGCAATCGCCGCGCAGAGAAAAAGGAGATGCTTTTTCATGGTTATTTCAGCTTCGAGATAACAGTTTCAGTCAGCCAGGCTTTATAGTCTGACCATTTGTAGTAGCACCCCTGGACGGGCTCCACGGGAAGGGTGCCTTCGCGGCCGTTCAGGACTGGTTTGACCAGGACTTCGGGCGACTTCTTCGATTTGTAGAAGACGAACTGGACATTGCAGCCCATAGGGATTTCGCGGACGGGATAGTAGACATAGGCTTCCTCGATAGAGGGGATCTCGCGACCGAAGTAATTGATTCCGGCGAGGGAGAGATAACGGTCCAGGACATAGTCGTGGCCATAGCGGAGCTTGACGGAGGGCCTTGACTCCGCGAGGGCTTCGTCCGCTGATTCGACCAGCCTCTTGATGAGGGCGGCATAATTCAGCGCATCGCCCATGGCTTCGTAGAACCAGACACAGTCGCTGAGGTAGAAGCCCATCAGCTCGTCGTAGGTCAGGAACTCGGGAAGCTTGACTTCGAAGTCCAGGCTGTTCAGGCCGATATAGGCCATGTAGAGTTCGTAGAGCCAGGAGTC
>JAGAAD010000091.1 GCA_017615445.1 Bacteroidales bacterium | reverse complement strand
TGTGGAGCATACCCCCCCCAGACCCCCTGCCTATCGTCGCTTCGCGCCTCTAACTTCTATCCAACGTCCTACCACTATTTCTCCATCTCTACTCCCTTCTCTCCCTCCCCATTTTCCTCTCCCAATGTGCCTTCTGTTCTCCAAGTGCGCGAGATGTCCCGAAAAAACGGACATCTCTAGCGAAAAAGCCCGTTTTTGCGCGAGGTGTCCGGAAAAGAGTTATATTTGCGGAGATGAAAAGAATTGCTCTGATGTTGATGATGGCGGTGCTGATGGTGTCCTGCGCGAAGGACGGGTTGGTGCTGTCAAAGGGAAAAGCGACATTGTATATTGTCGAAAGCAAGTCCGGGGAGAAGGAACTGAAACCGAAGACCGGAAAGCTGTCGATCAATAAGGTCGCTGATTTCTGCTACAACATCGATGTGCAATACAAATTCAATGACGAGCACGGAAAAGAGCAGAGCGTTTCCTTCAGGCTGAATGAAATTCCTTTCGGGGTCGAGGAGGGGAAATACGTCATCAATGCATACGGAATCCAGGGTTCGGGTGCGGTCAATTCAGAAGAATTTGACTTTTCGAACATCAGTGTGAGCGGCGTGGTGGGCTCTGCCGCCGAGACTCATATTTCCTTCGAAGGAGAAACTCATGGAGAGAGTTTCGCAGTCCAGATTGAAAAGGTTTCCGAATCCGCCAAGGATGTTCCCTCCTACAAGGAAGAATATGCCGAGGTGGATTATATGAATTATAGTTCCGCAACCTTCAGGAACGGTTCGGGAATGAAATGTACTTTGCTTCTCACCTACAAAGACGGTTCTCCGGAATCGATAGAGATCAATCCGGAAGAAAGTTACACACTGAAGACCCGGGCGGACGGTGATTTGTGGTACATTCTTAAAGATATAGAGGTGGATTTCTCCAACGGGAACCATATCGCAGGATCGCCGGAAAACATTCTCGCGCACTTCCCCGGACAGGATGCTCCCATAAACATGATCTCAAACGATCAGGACTGGTTCCTCTTCGTCTACTTCCCCGGGTACATAGGCACCTGGACCTACCCGAAATACGTCTTTTACATCCCGAAACCATAATTAAAAATCCCGACCGCCCGGCCGGGATTTTCAATCTATTTGGTGACCTCGAGGTGATACTCGATGAGGCCGTCCATCGGGGCCTTCAGAATGCGGCCCATCTTCATGCCGAACTCCTCAACTACCGGCTCCAGCAGGAATTTGTGGTGGAACGCCACTGATCCCACTGCGTTGAAGCTGTACTTCTGGTAGTCCGGGTAGTGCGAAACCACATTGCGGAACATGTCCCTGAACGCCTCGGTGGTGAGGTTCTTGAAATAAGGATCGAAGTCGTAGTGGTCCTGAATGAACTTCGCGAACTGGGCGCAGAAGCGGTTGGGGAAAGGCTTCTGGTAGATCGCCGCGATTATTTCGTCGTTGGTCATTCCTATCGCCTTCTTCGTCTCTTCATAGACCTTATCAGGCATGGAGTGCCTCAGATAGTCCAGGACAAGCCTCTTTCCGAGGTTAGCGCCGCTGCCTTCGTCGCCGAGGATGAAGCCGCCGGATTCGATGTTAAGACCTTCGTTCTCACCGTCATAGAGGCAGGTGTTCATACCCGTGCCGATGATGGCGGCGAAGCCGGGCTTGTCCAGAAGGAGTGCACGGCATGATCCGAGGGTGTCCATCACCACGAAGACCTTCTCCGCAGTGGGGAAAACCTCGAGAAGCACCTTGGTCATGAACTCGCGGAGGAGCTCGGTGACGCCGGCGCCGTAGAAATAAATCTCAGTGATGTCCCTGCGCGGGAAGCCGTCCGGAAGATGCATAAGGATGTCCTTCGCGATCTCCGGTCCGGTTATGTAGTTAGGGTTGTAGCCCTGGCTCTGAAAGCGGATCTGTGTTCCGTTTTCTCTGCTGACGCATGCCCAATCGGTCTTGGTTGCGCCTGAATCTGCTATTAGAATCATATGTGGTTATTAATTATTGGTTACCATATAACAACGCGCTCGCTCTCGGGGCGGAACATCGGATCGCCCTCCTTGATGCCGAAGGCGTCGAAGAAGGTGTCCAGGTTGCGGACGGCCACATTCACGCGGTTGCAGCCGAGGGAGTGGACGTCGATGAGGGTGCGGCGGGTGATTTCAGCCTCCGTGATGTTCTGGGCCCAGACGGTGGCGTAGCCCAGGTAGAAGCGCTGCTCGGCGGTGAAGCCGTCTATGGGCTCCGGGTGCTTGCCGCCGAAGCTGTTCTGCAGGGCGCTGTAGGCGATGCGCAGTCCGCCGTGGTCTGCGATGTTCTCGCCGAGGGTGGCGTGGCCGTTGGCATGGACGCCGGGCAGGACCTCCACTGCGTCGTACTGCGCTGCGAGGATCTCGGCCTTCGCGTCGAACTTGGCCTTGTCTTCAGCGGTCCACCAGTTCTGCATGTTGCCGTCTTTGTCGAAGAGGCAGCCCTGGTCGTCGAAGCCGTGCGTCATTTCGTGGCCGATCACGACTCCGATTGCGCCGTAGTTGATCGCATCGTCAGCGTCCGTGTTGTAGAACGGCGGCTGGAGGATGCCGGCCGGGAAGCAGATTTCGTTGGTGGTGGGGTTATAGTAGGCGTTCACGGTCTGCGGCGACATGCCCCATTCCTCGCGGTCCACCGGCTTGCCGAGCTTGCTGAGGTTGTCCGCCATGTACCAGCGCGAAGCGGCGCAGAGGTTTTCGTAGTACGGGAGGGCCGGGTCGATCTCCAGGCCGGAATAATCCTTCCACTTGTCCGGATAGCCGATCTTGATGGTGAAGGCGGCGAGCTTCTCCTGGGCCTTGGCCTTGGTCTCGTCGCTCATCCACTCGAGCTCGGCGATGTGCTCACCGAGGGCTGTCTGCAGGTTGTGGACGAGGGTGAGCATGCGCTTCTTGTCTTTGTCCGAGAAGTACTTCTTCACATACATCTTTCCGATGGCTTCTCCGAGTATCATGTTCGGGGCCTGCATGGCTCTCTTCCAGCGCGGCTTCTGCTGCTGCACGCCGGACATCTGCTTGGAGAAGAATTCGAACGAAGCGTCAGTGAAATCGTCGCTGATGGCGCCGCATGCGTCGCTGACCAGGTTCGCAATAAGATAATTGCGGAGCTGGCGGCCCGGGATTGCAGGCATCATCTTGTCCAGCGCCTCGAAATAAGAAGGAGTCTCCACGACTAGTTTCTCCTGCGCCGGGATTCCGAGTTCCTCGAACAATGCGTCGAGCTTCAGGTTCGGATAGAGCTTGTAGAGCTCCTCGGAGCTCATAGGGTTATACTGAGCGGCCACATCCCTCTGCTGGATCATGCTCCAGTAGGGCACCGCTATCTTCATCTGCAGGTCGAAGGCATCCTTGGCCACGGTCGCCGGCTCAGGCACGCCCGCGAGCGTGAGCACCTTCTCGAGGAAGGCCTGGTAGCCTTCGCGCAGGGCGGCGTGCTCGGGAAGCAGGTAGTAGTCGCGATTGTGCATGGCCAGACCGCTCTCGCTGATGTAGAGGATATTGATGTTGCTGTCCATCAGGTCTGCGGTGACATAGCCTCCGAACAGGCTGCCGACTCCCACCATCATCAGTTTTCCGGTGGCGCGGGCGAAGCTTTCCGCGTCCACGACCGATGCGAGCTCGGCTATTCCGGCCTGAATCGGTGCTGCGCCCTCGGCGTTAAGCCTCAACGAATCCAGGCCCTGGGTGTATAGGTCTGCGAGCTTCTGCTCGTCCGAGCCCTTCTTCGCCTTGAGGGTGGTGAGGTCTTTGAACAACTCGTTCAGACGGATTTCGTTGTTCTCTGCAAGAACATCGAACGAGCCGTAGCGCGAGAATTCGGGCTTCAGGGGGTTATTCTTCTGCCAGCCGCCGGTGCTGTACTGATAAAAATCTGCGCCGGGAGCGACTGATGTGTCCAGATTATTAAGATCGAAACCAGGGACCTTCTCCCTGTTCTGGTCTGCGCAAGATGCGGCAAGAGCCGCGGATGCGATCATCATAACGATAAATTTAACCTTCATATAATAATGTGTTTGTTTTCGTCTGCGGGATTCAATCTTCAAATTTAGTTATCTTTGCCTAAAATGAAAAGGGTTATTCTTCTCGCAGCGCTGTTTTCGCTGTTCGGAATCTGGGGATCGTATGATCTGACTATATGCTCCTACAATGTGGGAGTGTTCAACAAATATGTCCCGGACAGCAGCGAAGAGGTGGCTGAAATGATGCACGAAGTCCGTGCGGACGTGATCGGCCTCTGCGAACTGGACAGCTGCTCGATAATCCGCAACAACCGCCGCGACCAGCTGAAGGAATTCGTCGCCCACATGGGCAAGGGCTGGTTCGGCCATTTCGGCAAGGCGATGAGTTTCGGAGGCGGCGGCTATGGGGTCGGAGCCGTCACGAGCCCGCGGTTCAAGGTCATCGACTCATACACCATCGCGCTGCCGAAGGGTGCCGGCTCCGAGCCGCGCGCCGCCGCCGTGGTGGAAACGGACCGTTTCGTCTTCGCCTGCGCGCATTTGGACTATGCCGACGAACCCTCCAGGCTCCGCCAGGCCGAGATTCTCACGGCCAAGCTGCTGGAAGCCCGCAACATGACCGGCAAGCCGGTGATCCTCTGCGGCGACTTCAACGCCGGCCCGGACAGCCGCACGCTGGACTTTTTCCGCCAATGGTTCGATGTGGTTTCGCCCTATGATCTGTCCTTCCCGTCGGACAAGCCCCGCTCATGCATAGACTATGTGATGGTGCTGAAAGACAGCGGCTCGTACCGCGTTGTGGGCCGCGCGGGCGTTCGTCCCAAGTTCAAGTTCGGAAATCCCAAGACCGCCTCCGACCATCTGCCGGTGGTGGTGAAATTGAGACTACATTAATTATCATCCCCCAGACCCCCTGCCTGTCGTCGCTTTGCGACTCAAATCATTCGATGGCGTGTGGGGGATAACCCTCTGATTATTAGCGATTTAAACAAATTAGGTGTCCCGAAAACGAGACACCTAATTATATTAAGTAGCTGACTGTGAGGGAGTTATCCCCCACGCGCCAGATCAGAAGCGATTAAGCTTTTCCGTCCGAACCGAGGACGTTGATGATTTTGTGCATGTAGAGCTTCTTCATCTCGTCGCGGGCAGGGCCGAGGTACTTGCGAGGGTCGAACTCACCGGGTTTGTCGTGGAAGACCTTCCTGATAGCGGCGGTCATTGCCAGACGGCTGTCGGAGTCGATGTTGATCTTGCAGACTGCGCTCTTCGAAGCTTCGCGGAGCTGCTCTTCGGGAATACCCACTGCATCGGGGAGTTTTCCGCCGAGCTCGTTGATCATGTCCACATACTCCTGAGGAACGGAGCTGGATCCATGGAGAACGATCGGGAAGCCGGGGAGCTTCTTCTCAATTTCATGCAGCACGTCGAATGCGAGCGGCGGGGGAACCAGACGGCCGGTCTTGGGGTCGCGGGTGCACTGCTCAGGGGTGAACTTGTATGCACCGTGAGAGGTACCGATGGAGATTGCGAGGGAGTCGCAACCGGTCCTGGTGGCGAAGTCGATAACTTCCTCGGGCTTAGTGTAATGAGACTCAGCGGCGCTGACCTCATCCTCCACACCGGCGAGAACGCCGAGCTCAGCCTCGACTGTGACGTCGAACTGATGTGCATAGTCCACAACCTTCTTCGTCAGGGCGATGTTCTCCTCGTAAGGAAGAGAGGATGCGTCGATCATCACGGAGCTGAAGCCCATATCCACGCAGCTCTTGCAGGTCTCGAAGCTGTCACCGTGGTCCAGGTGAAGAACGATCTGGGGATTCTCCCAACCGAGCTCCTTTGCATACTCCACAGCACCTTCCGCCATGTAACGGAGGAGGGTCTGGTTTGCATAATTACGGGCGCCCTTGCTGACCTGGAGGATCACCGGAGACTTCGTCTCGGCTGCGGCCTGGATGATGGCCTGGAGCTGCTCCATATTGTTGAAATTGAAAGCGGGGATAGCGTATCCGCCGGCAACGGCCTTCTTGAACATTTCACGGGTGTTCACAAGGCCAAGTTCTTTGTAAGATACCATAACTTTATTATAAGGTTTAGTAATTTCCTTTAATCTCACAAATTTACTAATTTTACGGAAATCTTCATAGAGAATGAACGGCAAAGTTGTGATTTTTTCCGCCCCCTCAGGCGCAGGCAAGAGCACGGTGGTGCACCACCTGCTCGATTTGCATCCCGAATTCGAGTTTTCAGTGAGCGCGACCTCCCGCCCGCCGAGGGGAGAGGAGAAGGACGGCGTGGATTATTACTTCATCGATGCCGCGCGTTTTCGCGAGCTGATCGCGCAGGACGCGTTTGTGGAGCACGAGGAAGTCTACCAGGACCGTTTCTACGGCACGCTCAAGTCCGAGGTCGAGCGCATATGGGCCAAAGGCCATGTGATTCTGTTCGACGTGGACGTGAAGGGCGGCGCGAACCTGAAGAAGTATTTCGGCCCCGCAGCCCTCTCCATTTTGATACTCCCGCCGAGTCTGGAGGTGCTCGAGCAGAGGCTCCGCGGCCGGCAGACGGACTCTGAAGAAGCCATCCGCGAGCGGCTTGCGAAAGCCCAGTCCGAGATAGACTTCGCCCGCGGCAAGTTCGACGTGGAGCTCGTGAACGACGTTCTCGAAAACACCTTCAAGAACGCCGAAGACATGGTGAACGCTTTCCTATGCGCGTAGCCGTCTACTCCGGCAGTTTCGACCCGCTCCATATCGGGCACCTGCAGATCCTTCGGAAGCTGCAGCAGGACGACCGTTTCGACGCGGTCTACCTGATAGTGTCGCCCCGCAACCCGTTCAAGGCCGAGGGAAAAGCGGCGAACGCACGCGAGCGCTTCGATGCGGCCGTTCGGGCGGTAGCTCGGCATCCCGAGCTGACCAAAGTCCGCGCGGACGACATCGAGCTCACCCTCCCCGCCCCGCAGTACACTTTCCGCACGCTCGAGGCGCTTCGGGCCCGCGAGCCCGAAAACGAGTTCACGCTAGTCGTGGGCGCGGACAATCTCGCCGTCTTCGGCGGCTGGCGTGAGCACGCGCGCATTCTGCTCGAATACGGGCTGATCGTCTTCCCCCGCCGGGGCTATGACTGCGCGGCGCTGCGGGATGCGCTGCTCGAGGAGAACCCCTCCTACCGCATCGCCCTGGCCGACATGCCCCTGGTGGACGTCTCGTCTACACAAATTCGCGAAGGGAAAGGCGATGAAGGGTTATTGATGTAAAAAAAGGTGGTCGATTGACCACCTTTTTTTACTGCTCGTCCGGAGCATCCGCTCCGCCCTGAGGACCGCCCTGACCGGGCTGAGGGCCTGCGCCGGGGTTAGGGCCGCCGGCCTGGCCGGACATGGAGGAGTAGATCTCGCTCATGACCTTGTTGATTTCCTCGGTGTAACGGTCTATGTCCGCGAGGTTCTGGTTCTTCACGGCCTCCTTGAGGGCGTTCAGCGGAGTCTCGATCTGCGACTTCTTGTCTGCAGGGATCTTGTCGCCGTTGTCCTTGAGGAATTTCTCCACCTGGAAGCTGAGGGCGTCTGCGTTGTTGATCTTGTCCACACGCTCGCGCTCTGCCTTATCGGCCTCCTCGTTCGCTTTCGCCTCGTCACGCATGCGCTGGATTTCGGCGTCCGTCAGACCGGAAGATGCCTCGATCCTGATGTGCTGTTCCTTGCCGGTCGCCTTGTCTTTTGCGGAAACCGAAAGGATGCCGTTCGTGTCTATATCAAAGGAGACTTCGATCTGAGGTATTCCGCGAGGGGCGGGTGCGATGCCGTCCAGATGGAAGACGCCGATCTGTTTGTTGTCCTTCGCCATGGGGCGCTCGCCCTGGAGAACCCTGATCTCCACTGAAGGCTGGTTGTCCGCCGCAGTCGAGAAGACCTGATCCTTATGCACCGGGATGGTGGTGTTGGACTCGATGAGCTTGGTCATCACACCGCCGAGGGTCTCGATACCGAGGCTCAGAGGGGTGACATCCAGAAGGAGAACGTCCTTCACATCGCCTGCGAGCACACCGCCCTGGATTGCAGCACCCACTGCCACCACTTCGTCCGGGTTCACGCTCTTGTTGGGCTCCTTTCCGAAGAAGTCCCTGACGATCTCCTGGACCTTCGGAATACGGGTTGAACCGCCGACCAGAATCACTTCATCAATCTGGGATGCGCTGAGGTGGGCATCCTCGAGGGCCTTGCGGCAAGGCTCCACAGTCCTGCGGAAGAGGTCGTCGCAAAGGGCTTCGAACTTCGCCCTGGTCAGAGTCTTCACGAGGTGCTTCGGCATGCCGTCCACTGCTGTGATATAAGGAAGGTTGATTTCAGCTGAAGTCTGGTTCGAGAGCTCGATCTTCGCCTTCTCGGCCGCTTCCTTGAGCCTCTGGAGAGCCATAGGGTCTTTCTTGAGGTCCATGCCGCCGTTCTCGGCTGCGAATTCGGATGCAAGCCAGTCTATCACGACCTGATCGAAATCGTCTCCTCCCAGGTGGGTGTCTCCGTTAGTGGATTTCACTTCGAAAACACCGTCTCCGAGTTCGAGGATACTGATATCGAAGGTGCCGCCGCCGAGGTCGTAGACCGCAACCTTCATGTTCTTGTTCTTCTTGTCAAGGCCATAAGCCAGGGCCGCTGCGGTGGGTTCGTTGATGATACGCTTGACATCGAGGCCTGCGATCTTTCCGGCTTCCTTAGTCGCCTGACGCTGAGAGTCTGAGAAGTAGGCAGGAACGGTGATGACAGCCTCTGTCACTTCCTGACGGAGATAGTCCTCGGCGGTCTTCTTCATCTTCTGAAGGATGATAGCCGAAATCTCCTGAGGAGAATAGAGCTTTCCGCTGATGTCTATACGAGGGGTGTTGTTCTCACCTCTTGCCACTGAATATGGCACACGGGCTATTTCCTTTCCTACCTGATCGTAGGTCTCGCCCATGAAGCGCTTGATAGAGAAAATCGTGTTCTTGGGGTTTGTGACAGCCTGACGTTTTGCAGTGTCACCCACCTTGCGCTCGCCGCCGTCCGTGAATGCGACTACCGAAGGAGTCGTGCGGTGGCCTTCATTGTTGATGATGACGGTAGGCTGATTGCCTTCCATCACTGCGACGCAGGAATTGGTTGTTCCGAGGTCGATACCGATAATTTTTCCCATAATATCTGTTTTTTAACTTTTTGTCTCACTTAACCTCCGTCTCCGAAGGTCACAACTCAATCTTCGAAACCCGTGCCACCCGTATTTTTATGACAAATTGTCACTATTTCTATTATCATATGGGAAGCAGCCACCTCGTTCAAGAGACCCTAGCCACCCTCGGTCTGATAGAGGGAGGGGCCCACGAAGTGGGAGGGTGAGCGGCGCGAAGTCGCCGCGAAGGTCTCTTGAATGAGGTGGCCGCTTCCCAATATTTGAATTAATGGAAGAGTTGTTTGTAATTAATTCGGAAAATCATTATCTTCGCAGCGATTAACGGTTAGTTCGAATAATAATATAAACACATATCATTATGAAACTGTACAACATTATCAAAGTGGCAGCACTCGCAGCGCTGGTAGTAGTGGGCGCAGCATCCTGCCAGTCCAAGAAAAAGAAAGCAGCCGAAGAGGCAGCAGCAAAGGCAGCAGCTGAGGAAGCAGCCCGTCAGGCAGCTGAAGAAGAGGCCGCAAGACTCGCAGCCCGCACATTCGAGCTCAACGAGAATGTCGCTCTCGCAGCAAGCGAGACTGTGGCAGACGGCGCCGAGGCATATCGCCAGGCTCTGGACGAAGCGAAGAAAGGCACCGCCTATGGCGCAGAGAGCTTCGCAGTCCCCACCGCCGGTCTTCTCTATGCAGACGAGCAGTGCGCTCTGAGCGAGGATGCAAAGGAGACCCTCAAGGAGTTCCTTGCAGTCTGGAACGCATCTGACAAGAAGTCCGTCATCCTCCTCGAGGCCTACTCCAACGACGGAACCAAGGCCGCTCCCGAAGGATGCAGCAAGGCAGATTACAACGCCGCTATCGCAGTCGAGCGTGCAAACCTCGTGAAGGCATGGCTCTTCGCACAGCAGGTTCCTGCCAAGAACGTGAAGGTTGCAGCCAACCCCCGCAAGGCAGACGGCGACCAGAAGCGCGTGAATGTGAGCATTCAGTAATTGTGGCCGAGTACCGCACATTATCAGACAATGAGATCCGGGACCTTGAGTCCCGGATTCTTTTTGAAGATAACCACCTGATCGTCATAAATAAGAAGGTCGGGGAGATAGTCCAGGGCGACAAGACGGGCGACGAATGCCTGGCCGAGACGCTCAAAGCCTATATCGCCGGCCGAGACGGCAAACCCGGGAAAGTGTTCATGGGAGTGCCGCACCGCCTGGACCGTCCGGTGAGCGGAGTGTGCATCTTCGCGAAAACCAGCAAGGCGCTCGAGCGTCTGTGCGAAGCTCTCCGCGGCGGAGAAATCCACAAAACCTACTGGGCTCTCTGCTGCTCGAAGCCAGCAAACCCGGAAGGGCACCTGGAGGACTGGCTGATCAGAAACGAAAAGCAGAACAAGTCATACATAGTCTCCGCAGACAGAAACGGAGCGAAACTGGCCAAACTTAACTATAAATATCTTCGCAGCACGGACCGTTACCACCTCCTTGAGGTGGAGCTTCTCACGGGACGTCACCATCAGATCCGCTGCCAACTCAGCCATATGGGCTGCCCCATCAAAGGCGACCTGAAGTACGGAGCTCCGCGCTCTAATCCGGACGGAGGAATCTGCCTCCACGCGCGCAGCATCAATTTCATCCACCCGGTCCGCAAGGAACCCGTCAGCATCACGGCCGAAGTCCCCTGCTCATGGAAGGGAGTCGCTGAAGAAGCGAATTCCTGACGCGCGCCATAAACTCGCTCGGCCGCTCCCGCATCAGCAATTTGAAGGAATAATTGAAGGTGGGAAGGGTGTTGAAGCCGGACAGCCTGGACACCTCCTCCACTTTCATATAGGGATCTTTTTTCATCAGGGCGCAGGCATACTGCACACGGTAATAATTCACGAGCCAGCGAAAATTGTGTCCCGAACATATGTTGATTGTTCTGGACAAAACGGCCCTGTTGCAGAAAAGGGTCTTCGCAAGCCGCCCCACGCAGAACTCTCCGTCCAGCCAGGGCTTTTTCTCCTCCATCACACTCAGCACTCTCGAATAGAGCTTCGTCATCTGGGGCAAAGAATCTTCCAAATATGAGTAATCCGGAGAGGTGGGGCGGGGAGGGAGCGAAGGCCGGCGCCTTCTGAAAAAAGCTAGCAGGTTCATAGTTTCAATTATTGGTTACTGAGCAAAGATATCAAAAAAATCCTGCCACAGCACACTGTAGCAGGACTTAAAATATCTTTTGTGACGAAAACTTCCGAAAACTATTTTTTTCGTCCAACTTTGATTGACTCGAAGCCTTTTCCGTAAACTCCTGTGACAGAGGACACAGACAGGAAGGCGTTCGGGTCTATCCGTTTGATTTCGCGCAAAAGTACATTAAGATCGTACTTGCGGGTGATCACCATCAGCACCTCAGTGTTTTCCTTGGTGTACCAGCCTTTTCCGTCCAGAACGGTGACTCCGCGATGCAGATTCTCCGTAATCATATCTGCAATCTCGCGGTAGTGCTTGGAAAGCACGAAGAGCTGGACGCTCTGGCGAGAACCCTGGATAGTCAGGTCGAGCACAGTGGAAACCAAAGTGATCAGCACGAAACCATAGACCACGGTGGTGATCTTCTCCACCAGCGGCAGAGCCGTTCCGTCCGAAGCATAAGAAGGCACGAGCATCGATGAAAGGATGATAACGGCGTCCGTGATCAGCACCATCCTGCCGGGAGAGACATTGCGGTACTTGTTGACCACCAAGGCGATAATATCGGTTCCGCCGGTGCTGCCTCCCTGCGACATGGTCAAGCCTATTCCGAAGCCGACCAGGATGGCGCCCATAATTGTGCTCATCAGTTTGCCGTTCGCCAGAGCTATCTCCTCGATAAACGGAGTCGGGATGATGTCCTGGAACACGTTCAGGCCCACAGACGCGATAAGAATCGCATAGACGGTCTTCACTCCGAAATTGCGGCCCAGGGTCAGAAGCGCGATAATAAGCAGTATCACATTCAGGGCAAAATAGGTGTAACCCATCTTGATGAATCCATGGGTTGCATACTGCACGATGGAAGCGATACCTGTCACTCCGCCGCCGACCAGATGGTTGGGCACAAGGAAGATGCTCCATCCCAGAACATAGCAGAGGATACCGAAGGTAATGAGTCCGTATTCCTTGACTCCTACCAGTATTTTCTTGGTGTTAAGATTCATTCTTTTTGTCTTTCTTGATGAGAGCCTTGGCGTCTGCCGCGCCTCCCTTAATCTCTTCAAAGCCTTCGCCGTAGACGCTCTTGGTCAGCGACACGGACATAAAGGCGCGCGGGTCAAGCGCTTTGATTTCCCTCATCAGCGATGAGAACTCGCCGCGGTTGATGAGGATCAGCAGCACATTCTTTTCCTTCTTGGTGTACCAGCCCTGGGCTTTCAGCACAGTCACTCCCCTCTCCATCTCGGTCATGATATGGTCTGCTATCTCCTTGTATTTCTCGGAGAAGACCAGCAGCTGGAACGAAGTCTTGTGACCGCCCACTATGTCGTCTATCAGCAGGTTGAAAATCACTATTTCCACCACACCGTAGGTGGCGTCAGTGAAAGTCTTGTCCGGGAGGAACAACAGCAAAGCCACCGTGATAAGATCCGTGATGAGGAACACCACGCTCAGCTGCACCGGGTAGTACTTGTTGATCATTATAGCCACTATGTCCGTGCCTCCGGTGCTGCCGCCGAAGCGGATCACCAGGCCCAGGCCGGTCGCTTCCAGAGTACCCGCAATCACAGGTACAAGAAGCGTGTCCTTCACATAGAAAAACTCGCCCGGCAGGCACTGCAGCCACTGCGCACCTGCAATCAGATGCATCGCCACGGTGGACATCAGGATGGCGTAGATAGTCTTGAAACCGAAGCCTATCCCCATCGCGAACACTGCGATCAGGATGAGCACGGCGTTAATCGCGATATAGGTGTACTGCGCAGGGATCAACCCTCCGGTGGCATACTGGATGATGGTCGAAAGACCCATCATGCCGCCGGCGGACATTCCGCAGGGGATCATGAAGCCCTCCCATGCCCACGCGAAAATGAAGCAGGCAAGGGTAATGACCAGATAGTCTTTAACCAAAGAACGTGCGTTCGAAGCGTCCATTATTTGACAACTATATTGATGATTCTGCCGGGCACCACTATCACCTTCACGATGCTCTGGCCCTCCAGCACATACTTGCCGGTCTGAGGGAGCTCGCGGACCGCAGCCTCCACCTCAGCGGGCGTAGCGCTCTTCGGCATATCCACGGTGAAACGCATCTTGCCGTTGAACTGTACCGGATAGGTCACGCTGTCCTCGATCGTGTAGGCCTCCACATACTCGGGGAACGCTGCGTCGCAGACGCTGCCGGAGTGGCCAAGCGCCTCCCAAAGCTCTTCCGCCATATGAGGAGCAAAAGGAGAGAGCAGCACTACCAGAGGCTCGAGTATCTCGCGTTTGTGGCACTCTCCCAGCTCGGAAAGGGCAATCATAAACGCACTTACATTGGTGTTGTAGGACATGGCCTCGATGTCTTCCTGCTCCTTCCCTATCAGCTTGTGAAGGGCCTTGAGCTCCGCAGGTGAAGCCTTTTCGTCCGTTACCAGCCAGTTGTCTCGATCCCAGAACAGCCTCCAGAACTTCTTGAGGAAGCGGTTCACGCCGTCTATTCCCTTGGTGTCCCAAGGCTTGCTCTGCTCGATAGGGCCGAGGAACATCTCGTAGAGACGGAGAGTGTCCGCGCCGTAGGTGTCGCAGATATCGTCCGGATTCACCACATTGTACATACTCTTGCTCATCTTCTCCACAGCCCATCCGCAGATGTACTCGCCGTTCTCGAGGACGAACTCGGCGTCTGCAAACTCCGGCCTCCATGCCCTGAAGGCATCCAGGTCGAGCTTATCGCCGCGCACTATATTGATGTCCACATGGATTTCAGTGGTCTCATACTGATCCTTCAGACCGAGCGAGACGAACTTGTTGGTCCCCACGATACGGTAGACGAAGTTCGAGCGGCCCTGGATCATTCCCTGGTTCACGAGCTTTGCGAAGGGCTCGTCGCAGCAGACATAACCCAGATCATAGAGGAACTTGTTCCAGAAGCGGGAGTAGATGAGGTGGCCGGTCGCATGCTCCGTTCCGCCCACATAAAGGTCCACGTTCCGCCAGTATTCGTTAGCCTTGCGGCCTACCAGCGCTTCGCCGTTGTGCGGGTCCATATAGCGGAGGTAGTACGCGGACGAACCGGCGAAACCTGGCATGGTCGAAGTCTCGAGCGGCCAGCCTTTGTAGGTCCAGTCCTTCGCACGCGCGAGCGGCGGTTCACCGTTCGCGGACGGCTTGAACGACTCGATCTCGGGCAGCGTCAGCGGCAGATCCGCCTCGTCCACCGGAGTGGGGATGCCGTCCTTGTAGTAGATCGGGAACGGCTCGCCCCAGTAGCGCTGGCGGCTGAAGATGGCGTCGCGCAGGCGGTAGTTAGTCTTCCGGCGGCCGAGCCCATGCTCTTCGGCATAGTCTTTCGCCGCTTCGATCGCGTCGCGAACGTCCATCCCGTTCAGGAAAACGCTGTTGCACATCTTGCCCTCCTTCGCGTCGAACGACTGCTCGGACACGTCGCAACCCTCGATGATGGGCACTATCGGCAGGCCGAACTTCTTGGCGAAAGCATAGTCGCGGCTGTCGTGGGCCGGGACGGCCATAATCGCGCCGGTTCCGTAGCCCGCGAGCACATACTCGCTGATCCAGATGGGCACCTTCTCGCCCGTGAGCGGGTTGATTCCGTAGGAGCCGGCGAACACGCCGGTGACCGACTTCGTCTCCGCGATTCTCTCGCGCTCGGTCTTCTTGCGGACCTCCTTCACATAGGCGGCCACCGCTTCTTTCTGCGAGGCGGCAGTCAGCTGGTCCACCAGCTCGCTTTCGGGTGCCAGGACCATGAAGGTGACGCCGAAGATGGTGTCCACCCTGGTGGTGAAGATAGTCACGGGCAGCTCGCGGCCGTCGCAGACGGTGTTGAAGACCACCTCCGTGCCCTCGGACTTCCCTATCCAGTTGCGCTGCATCTCCTTCAGGGAGTCTGTCCACGCGAGGGAGTCCAGGCTCTCGAGCAGGCGGCCGGCATAGGCCGACACTCGCAGCTGCCACTGCTTCATCTTCTTCTGCTCCACCGGGAAACCGCCGCGGACGCTTAGGCCGTCCTTGACTTCGTCGTTGGCCAGAACCGTTCCAAGGCCCTCGCACCAGTTCACGGAAGTCTCGCCCAGATAGGCTATGCGCCAGCGCATGAGGATGTCCGACTTCTCCTTCTCCGAGGCCGCAGCCCACTGCTCGGGAGTGACATCTTCATAGCCGGTTTTCTCCAGCTTCGCGATCAGTTCTTCGATGGGACGGGCCTTGTTCTGGGCCGGGTCGAACCAGCTGCCGAACATCTTGAGGAAGGCCCACTGCGTCCATTTGTAATACTCCGGATCGCAGGTTTTCA
The DNA here is from genome assembly GCA_017615445.1 of Bacteroidales bacterium. The sequence continues at coordinate 694 of JAGAAD010000091.1, read as the reverse complement.
CTTCGCGCGACCAGTCGTAGCAGAAACCGATGCGGTCCAGCTGCTCGCGGTAGCGCGCTATGTTCTTCATAGTGGTGACTTCAGGGTGCTGACCCGTCTGAATCGCATACTGCTCAGCGGGGAGGCCGAAGGCGTCGTAGCCCATCGGATGAAGCACATTGAAGCCTTTCAGACGCTTGTAGCGGGAAAAGATGTCGCTGGCGATATAGCCGAGCGGATGTCCGACATGGAGTCCCGCACCGGACGGGTACGGGAACATGTCCAGGACATAGAACTTCGGCTTGCCGCTTTCCTCCGAGACTTTATACGTCCCCTCGGAGCGCCATCTTTCCTGCCATTTGCGCTCTATCTTCTTAAAATCGTAATCCATTACTAACTAAAAGGTTCTTACTTAACGACGAGGATGTAGGCGTCTTTCGGGCAGAACTTCTTCGACTTGACGCTTTCGAGGGTCTTGATAGCCTCGTTCTTGTTGTCGGTAGGGTTCACAGCCACTGCTGTCAGATACTTGTCGAACGGCACGAGAGCCACTTTGTAGCCGGCTTTCTCAGCCCTTGCAGCCTGAGCGGACACATTGCTGGGATTGGCGAAGGTGCCTATCACCACATAGTACTTGTTCGGCAGAGTGACATTCTTGCTGACGGGGCCCCTGAAGATGCGGGCGGGCTTTGCCTTCGGAGCGGGTTTCGCTGCG
>JAGAAD010000090.1 GCA_017615445.1 Bacteroidales bacterium | reverse complement strand
GTGATGGACTAATAGTAATCGTAGTACTCGTCATCTTCGTCGTCGTACCACCACTCGGAGCCGTCGAACTTTTTGACTTTCTCGAGGGTGACGGTGAAGATGAGGGTGGATCCCGGCGGGATCAGACCGTTTCCTGCGCCCGCGTCTCCGTAGGCCAGATTTGCGGGGATATAAAGAATGATGACGCCGCCTTCCCCTATCAGCGAGAGGCCTTCCTGCCAGCCGCTGATAGTTCTGTCAAGGACCAGCTCAAGAGGATCTTCCTTGGTCTCGTCAATGACCGTTCCGTCCAGCAGTTTGCCTGAATACCGGACACAGACTGTGTCTTCTAGCGCAGGAATGACGTCATTGCCGCCGGTGATAATAACATATTGAAGTCCGGAGGGAGAGACTGTGACGCCCGGCTTAAGGGCATTCTCAGCCAGGAACTCTTCCTCAATCTTCTTGTTCTTGTTTATCTTCTCCTGACGCCGGTAATCCAGATAATTGTTGAACAGGTCGTTCATCGTGTTTGGATCCACGCGGAACTGCTTGACGAAGTCCGGGTCGTCGTAATCGCCCTTGGCGCGTATGAAGGCGGCCATTCCGCTGAGAATTTCCTGAAAGTCCAGATCGTCTCCGAAGTCGTAGTTCTTGATGAATGAACCGAAGTTCACGCCCAGCAGGTAGCTGACGTCCTTGATGGTCTGAGGTGTGGGCACGAAAGCCACGGAATCGGGCTCCTGGGACAAGGCAAATGCGGAAGCCGAAATCGCAGCCGCCGCGAAAAGGGTAATTAGCCGTTTCATATTACATCGAAGATAGAAGTCCGCCGATAAGGGCAATCAGAAGGCCCGCCAGGAACAGGACCATCAACAGGCCGAATATGCTGATAATGAATCCGGCGATTCCCCAGCCGCGGGGCTTTTTCGTCATGCCGACGATCGAGAACACAAATCCCAGAATCCACACTATCCACCTGGCCACCGGGACGGTGCTGGAGAATACTGCGATAATGGACAGGACAAAGCCCGCGATGCCAATGCCGTTCTTGTCGGCTTCAGTCTTAGCGTAAGTCATATGCAATAGTTTTCTGCAAGATACGAATATTATCTTAAATTTGCAGTTATGATACGCATCGCAAATCCCGGTGACCTTGAAGCCGTGAACAATCTGCTGAGGCAGGTTCTCAAGGTCCACCACGAAGGCCGGCCGGATCTGTTCTGGGCCGAGGGAAAGAAGTACACGGACGAGGAGCTGCTCGAGATTTTCGACAATCCGGAGACTCCTGTCTTTGTCTATGAGGAAGACGGAAAGGTCCTGGGCTATGCTTTCTGCGCGCTCCAGCGCCAGGGCAGCGGCAGCCTGAAGCCGTTGACAAGCCTTTATGTGGACGATCTGTGCGTGGACTCCGGCGCCCGCGGCAAGCACATCGGCACAGCCCTGTTCGAGTATGTGAAGGCCTACGCGGCCGAGAAGGGCTGCTACAACATCACCCTCCATGTCTGGGCCTGCAATCCCGCCGCCGTGGAATTCTACAAAGCGATGGGAATGAAGCCCCAGTATTATTCGATGGAATATGAACTCTCGTAAGGAACTCGCAGCCGAAAAGAAGCGCTGCAACTCGCACAACTGCGCGCAGGCGGTCGTGTGCACCTACTGCGACCTGGTCGGCCTGCCCGAGCAGACCGCTCGCGATATCGCCGGCGCCTATGGCACGGGCATGGGCAACATGGAAGGGACCTGCGGCGCGCTGATCGGAGCCGGCATGATCCTCGGCCTGAAGACCGCGGACCGCGACCTTTCGCGCAGCCGCATGAAGGAGATAATGGCCCGATTCCAGCAGCGCAACGGCGCCACTCAGTGCCGGCAGCTGAAGGGCATAGGCACGGGCAAGGTCCTGCGCGACTGCCCGGACTGCGTCGCGGACGCCTGCGAGTTTCTTGAAGAATACCTGTAGCCCATGGAGTTCCATTCTTACGGTAAAGCCGGCGCGCCCTCGTTGCTGCTCATCCCGGGGCTCGGCGTGTCCCACGAAATCTTCCTGCCGCTGATCGAGCTGCTGAAGGATCGCTTCCAGATCACGGCGGTGGGCATAGACGGCTTCCTGATCGGGAAAGAATCGAGATTCACTTCGGTGGACGACCAGGCCGCGCAGGCGATCGAGTACGTCCGGCGGAACCTCGGCGGCCGCCTGGACATAGCCTATGGCCTGTCGCTCGGCGGAAAGATCCTGTCCCGCATACTCGAGCGCAACGAGGTCCGCATAGACCACGCGATCCTGGACGCGGCGCCGCTTCTGCCCCTCCCGGCGTGGAGCGTGGATCCGCTGAGATACTACCAGAGCGCCAATGTCTGGACCTGCTACCATTGGACGGGCCTATGGCGTAGGGTGTTCAATTCCCACTATTTCGACGTTCTGCTGGACGAATGCTGCAAAGTCTGGCCTTCCGGAAAAGGCGAGGCTGTCCGCGAGGGCTACAAAGATGTCTACACTCACAAACTCGAATCAATCCACGGCGACCATATCGAATTCTGGTACGGCACGAAGGAAGCGTTTGTGGCCAAACCCCAGGTGGATCATCTGCTGAACATCTATCCATCCGCGAAGGTCGTTATCTTCGACCGGATGAACCACGGCCAGCTTCTCGTCGATCGACCTGACGAGGTCGCCAGGCGGATTACGGAGATGGTTCAGCTGCTGGACTAACGCTCCTGACTGCGCAGGATGTCGCACAAGGTGGAACTTCGTGCCCGGGACCTTGTGCACTAAACTCCATCAGGGACCGTCCAGCGCACAAGGTCCCACCCCTTCGTTTCCACCTTGCGCAATTCCGGCGCCATTTCGGGCCGTTTTGACGCCGGATCACTGCTTTTTCCCTCAATCGGCGCCATTTCGGGCAGTTTTGACGCCGAACGGGTGGTTCCGGACCGAATCGGCGCCATTTCGGGCAGTTTTGACGCCGAACGGGTGGTTCCGGACCGAATCGGCGCCATTTCGGGCAGTTTTGACGCCGGGGTGCTGGAATTCAGCGAATAAATCCGTATATTGCAGGAACTAATGACCAATCGAGCCCGGAAAAGCCCGATAAACCAGGGGGAGAATCCCAAAAACACAGCGTGGAAGTCCGGGGGCGGTTTTTAGAACGAGAAATGGACGAAGTAAAAGTAATCGAGATCAAGAAAAGCGTTTTCGAGGATAACGATAAGGATGCGGCGAAGCTGCGTGCGGAGCTGAAAAGCAGGGGAGTGTACCTCCTGAACCTGATGTCCTCTCCCGGAAGCGGGAAAACCACCACTCTGATCCAGCTGATAAACCGCCTGAAAGACAAAATCAGTATAGCGGTGATGGAGGCAGACATAGACTCCGATGTGGACGCCGTCAAGATACGCGAAAAGACAGGAATAGAATCCATTCAGCTGCACACCGGCGGAATGTGCCACCTGGACGCGGAGATGACAAGGCAAGGGCTCCAGAACCTCAGCCTCCAAAACAAAGATCTCGTAATTCTGGAAAACGTCGGAAACCTCGTGTGCCCGGCGGAGTTCGACACGGGCGCCTGCAAAAACGCCATGATCCTCAGCGTCCCGGAAGGCCACGACAAGCCCCTGAAATACCCTCTGATGTTCTCTGTCTGCGACCTTGTGATAGTGAACAAAATAGACGTCATGCCTTACTTCGACTTCGACCTCGATAAATGCCGCGAGTACGTAAAACTGCGCAACCCCAGGGCGGAAGTAATTCCCATCTGCGCAAAGACCGGCGAAGGAATAGACAACGTAGCCGAGTGGCTCCTGAAAGAAATCAAAAACTGGAAATAATATGCCCGAAATGTCAAAAGCTTTTGTCCCCAAGTACTATGGCGACAAAAACCCCAATCCGAAGCTTATCCGCCTGGTGCGCAAAATAACGGACCGCATCCCCGGAAAGGTAAAGATGACGACCGAGGCCCCTGAGTACTGGGGCTATGCCTGTCTCTTCTACGACGAGATGGACGACAAGACCAGGGAGGCCGCTCTCGACTTCCTCTGGGACCTCATCAGTAAGAAGGCATTCACTGTCCGCGAGCATCACCCCTATCCGGAACTGCTCGAGTGGAACCGCAAGAAGCACTACACCGATTCCGACGAATCATTCGCGGAGTTCATAGACAAACTCGCATACCTCGGCCTTATCGAATACGACTACGGCGACAAGTACACCAAAGATGGCCCGATCCCCGGAACTACCTACAACAGGGAAGACCGCATCTACTGGGTCCCGCTGTTCGTGCCCGGAAGCGCGGAGTACACAAATATGAATGTTGAGCTGATGGACCGCCATCCCGAGCTGGCCATGTTCTTCGAGCGCATGACCTTCCTTCCGCTGGAGAAGATCACTCCGATGGTCCCTATGGGCGGGTCCGGAATCGGCATGCACGTTATCCCGGTGGAGAAAGCCATCAGCATGGAAAACGAGACCATCGACATCGAGCACATATCCTACTGGCTCAAGCG
>JAGAAD010000019.1 GCA_017615445.1 Bacteroidales bacterium | reverse complement strand
GGGCGTCGATTGTTCGGCGCTCTTTTTTCGTGGGGCGGCCGGCGCCGCGCTCCCGCCGGACGAAGAACGTCTCCACAGGGGCACGCAGCTTGTCAAGCTCGCTCTCCGGGGTGAGGTTTTCCGCATACTCCGGCACCACCGCGGCGCCGACGCGTTTCTCCAGAAACGCCAGAACCTTGTACGTGAACACGGCCATCCCTTTGCGCACCTCGATGACCTCACCTATTTTTAATGGCCTCGACGGCTTGCAGTTTGTGCCGTTAATCTTCACCTTTCCGCCGTTGCACGCATCGGTCGCCTCAGTGCGCGTCTTGAACGCCCTGATCGCCCAAAGATATTTGTCTATTCTTACGCTCTCCGCCATAACAGTCACAAATATACTAATTTCCCTCCTCCCCGGCGTCAAAAACGCCCCTTTCGCCGCCGAAATGACGTCGCGCGGCGGGGTCCGTGCCCGAAAAGGGCCTATTTCGGGCACCGACAGCCTGAAAATGCCACTCTCGTGCCCGAAAACGCCCTATTTTGGGCACGGGGCAAAAAGAATATATCGGACCGACAAAAATGATTATATTTGTGAAATTGCCAATTGAAGTATGGACAACATAACTCTTGAATACAATACCCAGCGTGAGCCGCTGAAGATGAGCGAGTACGGAAGGAATATCCTGAAGATGGTGGAGCAGCTCCGCGAGATTCCCGATAAGGCGAAAAGGACCGAGCAGGCCCGCGCAATCATTAAGACCATGGAGATTCTGAATCCCCAGGTCCGTCAGCAGGAGAACTGGGAGCAGAAGCTCTGGGACCACCTGTATATGATCGCGGGATTCGACCTGGACATCGACTCTCCCTATCCTTGCCCCGTGAAGGAGGATTTCGAGACGAAGCCGGTGCCGCTTCCCATGAAGGGCACTAAGATCCGCGCTACTCACTATGGCCGCAATATCGAGAAGATCCTCGACCTGCTGGCCCAGGAGCCGGATGGCGAGGTGAAAACTCAGATGATAAGATCGCTGGCGATCTACATGCGCCAGCAGTATCTGATCTGGAATAAGGACAGCGTGTCGGACGAGACTATCTTCGCGGACATCGAGAAGCTCTCCGAATACAAGATCAAAGTTCCCGAGGGAATCACCCTTGGAAAGGTTTCCGAAAATGCCGACTTCAGCCGTCCCGGAATCGGCAACCAGGGAGGCCAGGGAAAGAACAAGCGCAAGGGCGGTAAAAAGAACAGACGCAGATGAAATTCCCCGGACTAAGACTCGAACCTGAGAAGAAAGAGGCGCTCGCCAAGGTCGTCGGCCTGGTGATTGCCGTCTTCGACATATTCACCCTCATCGCCATAGTCTCGTACCTCATCCATTGGAGGGCGGACATGGCCGCGGACGCGCTGCGCAATGCCGCCGGCTCGCTGGGGTATGGCTTCGGCCGTTTCCTCGTGTGCGACTGCTTCGGACTTGGCAGCCTGGCGATTCTGGTGGTGCTGACGGCGCTGGCGATCAGGCTGATCTTCCACAAGTGGAACTATTCGCTCGTGAAGACCACGGTGATGACGCTCGGCGACGCATTCGTGGCCGCGCTTGTCCTCGCCTACGCCGGCAGGCTCTTCGGAGCCGAGACCGTCTTCGGAGGCGGCCTGGGCGGACACTGCGGTGCGCTGATAATCGGCTGGGGCATCCAGGCCATGGGCGTGCTGGTCACGGGCCTCGTGCTGTTCGTGCTGGTGGTGTGCGCCGCGCTGCTCAGCAGCTCGCGCTTCGTGCACTGGCTGGGGACTATCGGCACCAAGCGTGAGGGCGACGGTTACATCGAGCCCGGCGCCGTGGACCTCGGCGTGCAGACCGATCCGAACCCCGCGCCGGTGGTGGTAGAGCCTGAACCTGAACCCGAACCAGAACCTGAGCCGGAGCCAATAGATGTCATTCCGAGCGAAGTCGAGGAATCTCCAGAGGAATCTCCAGAGCCTGGCGAACCCGATATGGAAGTTATTGAGGGTGAGGGATTAGAGACAGATATACAGAAAGATCTTCCGCGTATCGACAACCGTCTGGACCCGCCGTACGGCCTTCCGAACTTCAAGTTCCCTCCGCTCGAGCTGCTCGAGACCTACGAAGACGGCAAGCACACTATGTCCGCCGAGGAGCTGGGGCGTAACAAGAATCAGATTATCGCGACTCTGCGTAACTATAAGATCGAGATCACGGACATCAAGGCCGTCGTGGGCCCGACCGTCACTCTTTATAAGGTGACTCCGGCCCCCGGAATCAAGATATCCGCAATCAAGAACCTTCAGGACGACATCGCGATGGCGATGAACGCCAAGGGCGTGCGTGTGGTGACTCTCCAGGATTCGGTGGGTATCGAGGTGGCGAACGACCAGCCTTCGATAGTGCCTCTTCGCGGCCTGCTGAACGACGACGTTTTCCGCAACACGAAATACGACCTGCCCGTGGCTCTTGGCTACACCATCACCCAGCAGGTGAAGGTGGTCGACCTGGCGAAGGCCCCGCACCTCCTCGTGGCAGGTGCGACCCAGCAGGGTAAGTCCGTCTGCCTGAATGTGATAATAGGCTCGCTGCTCTATTCGAAGCACCCGTCCGAGCTGAAGCTCGTGTTCATAGACCCGAAGATGGTGGAGTTCACTGCCTACAACTCCCTTCTGAAGCACTATCTGGCAGTGCTGCCGGATGCCGAAGACGAGGAGGCCGAGAAGGCTCACGCGATAGTCAAGTCCGCCAAGGACGCGGAGAAGGTGCTGCGCTCGCTGTGCATAGAGATGGACGAGCGCTATCTGCTGATGGCGAAGGCCGGAGTGAACAAGCTCGCGGACTACAACAACAAGTTCAAGGACCGCAAGCTCAATCCGGAGCATGGCCATAGATACCTGCCGTACCTCGTGACCGTGGTTGATGAGTACGCGGATCTGACCATGACCACCGGCGCGTCGCCCGAGGCGAAGGCGGCCAGCCGCAGCATCACGAACAGCATCATCCGCCTCGCCCAGAAAGGACGCGCCGCCGGTCTGCACGTGATCCTCGCGACCCAGCGCCCGTCCGTGGACGTGATCAGCGGTATCATCAAGAGCAACTTCCCGATGAGGATAGCGTTCCGCACCTCGTCGCGCATAGACTCCCAGACCATAATCGACGCCCCCGGCGCCGAGAAACTGATCGGCCGTGGAGACATGCTCTTCTCCGCCGGAATCGAGAACGAACGCATCCAGTGCGGCCTCATCGAGAGCGAGGAGGTCCGCCGTGTCACCGATTTCATCGGCGACCAGACCAAATACGGCCAAAGCTACAACACGCCGTACTACCTGCCCATCCCGAAAGATGAGAATGGCGGCGACGGCGGCGGCCCTGTGGACGTGGGCGATCTGGACGAACGCTTCGAGGAAGCGGCCCGCCTGGTCGTGACTTCGCAGAAGGCGTCGACGTCGTTCCTGCAGACAAGGCTGGCCATGGGCTTTGCCAAGGCATCGCGCGTGATGAGCCAGCTGGAAGACGCCGGAATAATCGGCCCGCAGGACGGAGCGAAGCCCCGCGCGGTTTTGGTACCGGATTTGGATACATTGGATCAGATGTTACACTGATGAAGCGAATTGTCCTATCCATCTGCCTGGCTCTTCTGTCTGTTGCGCTTCCCGCGCAGCAGAAGCAGCTTGATGCGTTTCTCGCTCAGGCGCAGGGCCATCGTGTGACGGTGGACTACGAATATGTCATAGCCGGAATGCCGGACATCACGGTGGAGGGTTCGGCCGTCCTGCAGGACAACTGTTTCAGGATGGAGGGCGCCGGCCTGCTGATTCTGTGCGATGCCGTGAACATCTGGACTCTAGACCTGGACGGTAAGGAAGCCTACATAGAGGCTGCCGGGAAGATGGACTATATGGACTACCTCAGCGAGCTGACCCTCGAGGACAACGGCTGGCTGTCCGGGCTGTATAACGAACCAATCTCCGGGAATCTCATCCCGTTTACCATTAAGAATATTCAATTCCTACCCCCTAGCGGAGACATGTCCGCCTTCAGCCCCGCTGAAGACACCTTCACGGGGGACTGGGTGATCACGGATTTGAGGTAGCGGCTATTTGCGGCCGCGGGCAATCCCTATGTAATAGAGCAGAGTCGCCAGCGAACCGAGGGCGGCGATGACGTAGGTGTAGGCTGCCCAGCGGAGGGCGTCCTTCGCCATGGGCGTGGTCTCGAAGTCCGTGATGCCGGACACATCCAGCCACTCGACGGCGCGGGCGCTGGCGTTGATCTCCACCGGGAGGGTGATGAAGGAGAAGAGGGTGGTCATGGCGAAAAGGCCGATCCCTATCCAGAGGATGGATGGCGTGACTTCGATCAGAAGCACTCCAAGCAGGAGCACCCAGGACACGGCCATATTGCTGAAATTCACGACGGGCACCAGTGCGCTGCGCATTTTAAGCGGGGCATAGCCCATCGCGTGCTGGATTGCGTGCCCCGTCTCGTGCGCCGCGACCGCCTCCGCAGCCACCGAGCGCGTGCCGAACACGCCCGAGCTGAGGTTGATGGTCTTGTCCGTGGGGTTATAGTGGTCCGTGAGAATGCCGTCCACGCACTGCACTTTCACGTCGTAGATTCCGTTGTCGCGCAGCATCTTCAGCGCCGTCTCTTCGCCGGTCAGGCGCCCGGGAACTTCCGAATATTTCTCGAATTTTGACTGTAGCACGGCCTGGATGATCGCGCTTGCTATCATCACCGTGATTAATATCACCCAAATGCTCATAACACACAAAAGTATTTATTATATTTGGTATTCGGAAACAAAATCACAATCAGATATGGTAAACAAAGCTGCAAAAAACACATTTATCGCACTGACTATCACAACTCTCACGATTATCGTGCTGGCGTCGTGCTGTACCACCATCGACTCCGCTTCGGTGGGTATCCGCTTCAAGAAATGGAGCTCGAATGAGAACCTCAAGGGAGGTGTCGAGGGAACCTGCCGCGGATGGGTGTGGTTCAACCCCATCACGGAAAGGATCTTCGAGTACCCGACCTACATCCAGCGCGTCACCTACGAACCTTTCACGGTGAACCCCAAGGATGCGGCAATCTTCTCCATGACCCCGACTCTGGCCTACCAGATTGACGAGGCGAAGGCGACCGACATCTTCATCAAGTACCGTAAGCCGGTGCGGGAGCTGGAGATGGGATACATCAAGACCTGTATCTTCGAGGCGTACCGTACCTGCGCAAATAACTACACCTCGGACGAACTGATGGCAAATCGCGCCCGTTTTGAGACTGAGGTTCGCGCCAGGCTGGACGAGTCCATGAACCAGGAAGGTTTCATCGTTCGTGAGTTCACGACCAAGATCGACCCGCCGGCATCGCTGACCGCCGCCATCAACGCCAAGAACGAGGCCGTGCAGAACGCTTTGAAGGCTGAGAACAAGGTGAAGGAAGCCGAAGCTGAGG
>JAGAAD010000089.1 GCA_017615445.1 Bacteroidales bacterium | reverse complement strand
GTCACCGGTGCGCTGGTGCGCGTCGGCCGCCTGTCCGGCGTCATCCGCCCGGCCTTCTGCCCCGTGCTGCCCACCATGGACGGCGGAGTCGTGGGAATCTGCGACAGCGGCGCGAACGTGGAAGTCCAGCCGGACATGCTCAGGCAGTTCGCCGTGATGGGCTCTATCTACATGGAGACAGTCTATGGAGTCAAGAACCCGCGCGTGGCTCTGCTGAACGTGGGAGTCGAAGCCGAAAAAGGCGACGCCCTCCGCCAGGAAACCTACAAGCTCCTGCAGGAGACGGAGAATCTCAATTTCGTCGGTAATATGGAAAGCCGCGACCTCCTGTCCGGGAAGTACGACCTCGTGGTCTGCGACGGTTTCTCCGGAAACGTGCTGGTCAAAACCACCGAAGGCACTGCCCTCGAGCTCCTGAAAAAACTCAAGAAGAGCATCTTCTCCCGCACCATCTACAAAATCGGCGCGCTCTTCATGAAGAAGATGTTCGCGGACATGAAGGCTTTCATGGACTACCAGAACTACGGCGGAAGCGTCCTCATCGGCACCTCCAAGGTCGTGGTCAAAGGCCACGGCAGCTCGAAAGCCCGCGCCATCGAGAAGTGCATCGAGCAGGCCTACCGCATGGAAACCGGCTCTATCGGTCCGCGCATTGAAACAGAACTTGCAAAATACTCACACTACGAAGAATAACATGGAAACTATGTTCGAAAAAGTGCAGGCCATTCTGGCGAAGCAGCTCCGCATCGCCGACCCTGCCAAAATAACCCCCGACTCCCTCATCCAGAAAGACCTCGGCGCCGATTCTCTCGACATCCTTCAACTCTTGATGAAGATCGAAGACGAATACGGTATCGTCGTCCCGGACGAGACTCTTGCCGGTTTCAAGACCGTCGGCGACGTCGTCGCTTTCCTCGAAGCACACGAATAGTATTAGGCGTGTTTTATAACATATTGATAATCAGTTGATTATCAAAAACGATGTACCCTGAATCAGATACATCATTTTGATTAAACTGGTGTAATTCAATTAGTTGCGAAACACGCTATTTCTTTTAACGAAGGAGCGAAGTGACTGGAGTTCCGCTGGAGGTAGTCTACCTGATGGATAAATAAATAATTGCTATCTTTGAGGTATGAAAGTAGCTATCGTGGGCGCCAGCGGCGCGGTGGGACAGGAGTTCCTGAAGGTGTTGGAAGAGAGGAATTTTCCAATTGATGAGTTGTTGCTGTTCGGATCTGAAAGGAGTGCGGGCCGCACTTACAAATATCGCGGTCAGGACATAACTGTTCAGTTACTCCAGCACGATGATTCCTTTGACGGAGTGGATATCGCTTTCGTGTCTGCGGGCGCAGGAACTTCTCGCGAGTTTGCAGAGGATATCACCCGCTACGGCGCTGTGATGATAGACAATTCGAGCGCGTTCCGCATGGACGAAGACGTCCCGCTCGTGGTTCCCGAGGTGAACGCTGAAGACGCTCTGAAGCGCCCGCGCGGCATAATCGCCAACCCGAACTGCACCACGATCCAGATGGTCGTGGCCCTGAAAGCTATCGAGAATCTCTCGCATATCCGCAAAGTCCACGTCAGCACCTACCAGGCTGCCAGCGGCGCAGGCGCGCAGGCGATGGCCGAGCTGATGAAGCAGAGCGCGCAGTATCTCGCCGGCGAGCCCGTGACCGTGGAGAAATTCCAGTACCAGCTGGCCTTCAACCTCATCCCGCACATAGATGTCTTCCTTGAGGACGGTTACACAAAGGAAGAGGCGAAGATGTTCAACGAGACCCGCAAGATTATGCACAGCGACGTCCGCGTGAGCGCCACCTGCGTGCGCGTGCCGTCTCTCCGCTCACACTCAGAGAGCATCTGGGTGGAGACCGAGCGCCCGGTCAGCGTGCAGGAAGCCCGCGAAGCCTTTGCGAAGGCCCCTGGAGTGATCCTGATGGACAATCCCGCGGAAAAAGAGTATCCTATGCCGCTGTTCCTTGCAGGCAAGGACGCGGTCTATGTGGGTCGAATCAGAAAGGACCTGGCCGAGGAAAACGGCCTCGCGTTCTGGATCGTAAGCGACCAGATTCGCAAGGGTGCCGCGCTGAACGCGGTGCAGATTGCCGAATACTTGATTAAGAAGCGCTCCGTCTGAGCCTTCTTATTCTCGCATAATAGAACAGCGCAAGGGACAGGACTCCGGTCGTGATCCCTATCACAGCCGTCCAGTCTGTCGGCAGGTTGAAGCCTATCTTCGCCGTGAGGATGAAGGTAACGGTTACCGAAGTCATGAAAGCTGCCGGCAGAAGGGTCATAAGGTAACTCACGCCCTTGCGATGCCTTGACAGGAAGGCAGTAACGGTCCAGAGCACGAACACTGCGAGAGTCTGGTTGGCCCAGCCGAAATAGCGCCAGATGACGTTGAAACCGTTCTCGTCCGCGATGTTGTACCACAAAAGCAAGCCGGTGGCCACGAAGATCGGAATGGAGATGTAGAGGCGGTTCCGGACCGGAGCCTGATCCAGTTTGAAGGCATCGGCGAAAATCAGACGGGCGCTGCGAAGAGCAGTATCACCAGAGGTGATAGGCGCTGCCACAACGCCAAGAATTGCCAGAATGCCGCCGACTATTCCGAGCCAGCCCTTGGAGACCTCCGTCACGACCACGGGCGCACTCGATCCCGCGACTCCCAGAATCTCCTTTCCGCCGGCGAAGAAGAACCACGACGACACTGCCGCCCATATGAGGGCGACTATGCCTTCAGTGATCATAGCGCCGTAGAACACGGGCCTGCCGAGCTTCTCGTTAGTCAGGCAGCGCGCCATCAGCGGCGATTGAGTGGAATGGAAACCGCTCACGGCGCCGCAGGCGATGGTGATGAACAGGCAAGGGAATATCGATCCGGACGCGGGGGCTCGATTCTGAAGGCCGTCCCAGACTTCGGGCATGCCGACCGGCCATTTGACCAGCAGGCAGACGAAGAGCGAAACCGCCATGAACAGCAGCGAGAAGGCAAAAATCGGATAGAAGCGGCCGATGACCTTGTCCACCGGCAGAAGTGTCGCGACTATGTAATAGATGAGGATAACCACCACCCAGAACATCTTCGAGAAGACAGGGGCAAAGTCTCCGGTGATGCCGAACCAGCTTGCGGGGTGCGTCATGGGGCCGAGGATCTGGGCCGGGCTATAGACGAAGACCGTTCCGACCAGGATCAGCATTACCACCGAAAACACCAACATCACCTTCTTTGTGCCGCCGCCGAGTTCACGACCCACGATCGAAGGGACGTTCTCTCCCCCACCGCGAATGGAAAGCATTCCGGTGAAATAATCATGCACTGCGCCGCCAAAAATACAACCCAGGACTATCCACAGATAGCACGAAGGGCCGAACATGGCGCCCATGATAGCTCCGAAAATGGGACCGGTGCCGGCTATGTTCAGGAACTGGATCATGAACACTTTCCAGGTGGGCATAGGGATGTAGTCTATGCCGTCCTGTTTCGTGTAGGCCGGGGTCTTCGCGTTGGGATCCGGTCCGAAGACCTTTTCCACGAACTTGCCGTAGATCAGATAACCCACGACAAGGCAAACGATGCTGATTAAAAGGGTGATCATCTTTTAGATCTTGCTTATTTTCTTGACCGGGTCGCAGGTGAGGTCGACCCCGAGTTTCTTGAAGACTTTTCTGTCCACCTGGCTCAGAAGAACGGTGCTGTGGACCTGGCAGCCTTTGAACTTCGGCAGCTGCTCGAGGGCCAAGCGGCAGCGCTCGTCTTCCACGCTGAGGATGCTCAGAGCGACCAGCACTTCGTCCGTGTGCAGACGCGGGTTGTTTCCGTGCAGGAAATCCACCTTGGTCTTCTGGATAGGCTCTATCATCCTCTGGGGGATTAGTTTCACGCTATGGTCTATTCCCGCCAGATGCTTGGTCGCATTGAGGATAAGGGCGGCGCTGGGACCCAGCAGGTCGCTGGTTTCGGAGGTGATGAGGGTGCCGTCCTGCAGCTCGATCGCCGCGCAGGGCTTCTGAGTGGTGCTCTGGCGCTCGAGGGCGGCCACAGTGCAGCGGCGGTATTCAGTGCCGAGACCGGCCTTCTGCATAAGCAGCAGGATTTTGTTTACTTCCGACTCGCTGGCGTCTTTTTCCACGACATTGCAGAGGGCGGCATAGTAACGGCGGATTATCTCGTTCAGGCCGGCCTTGCGGCAGACGTCGTCGTCCGAGATGCAGTAGCCCACCATGTTCACGCCCATATCCGTCGGGGATTTGTAGGGACTTTCGCCGTAGATGCCCTTGAAGAGGGACTGGAGGACCGGGAAGATTTCGATATCGCGGTTATAATTGACCGCCACCGAGCCGTAGGCTTCCAGGTGGAACGGGTCGATCATGTTCACGTCGTTAAGGTCCGCCGTGGCTGCTTCGTAGGCCAGATTCACCGGGTGGTTAAGAGGAATGTTCCAGATAGGGAAAGTCTCGAACTTGGCGTATCCTGCCTTCACTCCCTTCTTGTTTTCCTGGTAGAGCTGGCTCAGGCAGACTGCCATCTTGCCGCTTCCGGGGCCGGGGGCAGTCACCACCACCAGCGGCCGCGAGGTCTTGACATAGTCGTTCTTGCCGAAGCCTTCGTCCGAGTCGATCAGGGCGACGTTGTTCGGGTAGCCCTCGATCGTGTAGTGGTAATAGACCTTGATGCCGCGCTTCTCCAGCCTCTTGCGGTAGGCCGCTGCGCTTGCCTGGCCGTTGCAGTGGGTGATCACCACCGAGCTGACATAGAGGCCGCGCTTTTCGAATTCGGCCTTCAGGCGAAGGACGTCTTCGTCGTAGGTGATGCCCAGGTCTCCCCTGACCTTGTTCTTTTCGATGTCCAGGGCGCTGATCACGATTATGATCTCAGCCACATCGCTCATAGTCATCAGCATCTGCAGCTTACTGTCCGGCTCGAATCCGGGCAGCACGCGGCTGGCGTGGAGGTCGTCGAAGAGTTTGCCTCCGAACTCGAGGTAGAGTTTGTCGCCGAACTGGGCTATGCGATCCTTAATGTGTTCGGACTGAATCCGCAGATACTTTTCGTTGTCGAAACCTTTATGTAGCATAGGGTGATATTACTTGAAAGAGCTGCCGCCCACGAACTCGCGCAGGAGTGAAGTCGAAGGAATCTCGGCGTCGGAAATTGCTATGAAATAATGAATGAACTTCAGGAGTCTGTGGGCCTCCGCATACGCCGCGGTGTTCTTGGACACAGCCCTGAGGATGCTGTCGGCGTGGTTGCGCAGAACGGCGAACTCCACCAGGTAGGACGAGTTGAACATCACGTCCGCGTTTTCCTGGTAGGGGTTGATCCATTTCTCCTCAGCGTCCAGGACGTTCGGCCACTGGTTGATGGTCTCCGTGGGAGTGAACGAACCGTTGTTGTAGTCGCGGATGATGCGCCTGAGGAGGCGGTTGTCGCTGGTAGGAATGCAGTTGTGGTTGTCCAGGCTGATGCTGGTCAGGGTGCTGATGAAGATCCGGAACTTGCACTTGTCGTCCACCTTGTCCGTCAGGCGCGGATTGAGGGCGTGGATGCCTTCCACCAGAAGGACGGAGCCCTCGCGCATCTTCAGTTTCTTGCCGTTGTACTCCCTCAGGCCGGTCTTGAAATTGTAGGTGGGCACCTCCACTTCCTCGCCGGCAAGGAGTTTCACCAGATCCTCCTGAAGGGCTGCGTGGTCCACCGTGTCGAAGTTGTCGAAATCGTACTGGCCGTTCGGGAGGAGCGGAGTCTCGGTCCTGTTCACGAAATAATCGTCCGTGCTGAAGGAAATGGGCTGGAGGCCGCAGGCCTTGAGCTGGACGGAAAGCCTCTTGCAGAAGGTGGTTTTTCCGGAGCTGCTCGGACCGGTGATAAGGACAAGATTGACCTTGTTTTCGCCGTAGTACCTTGCCTCGATCTCCTCGGCTATCTTCACTATCTTCTTTTCCTGCAGAGCTTCTGCCACCTGAATCAGCTCGCTGGCGCCGCCCTTGCGGATTTTGTGGTTCACGTCGCCCACGTTGTTGAGCTTCGTGATAATGTTCCAGCGCAGAGCTTCAGAGAAGATTTCAAAGGTCTTCGGCTGGTCCACATAGGGCGTCAGCTTGGTGGGGTCGTGCCTGTCCGGGACGCGGATCAGAAGACCGTCGTGGCAGGGCATTATGTCCCAGACTTTCAGGTAGCCGGCTGAAGGCAGCAGGCGGCCGTAGTAATAATCCGGGGAGTCCCCGAGTAGATAGTAGTCCGTGTAGACCTCAGGGCTGGTGTCCAGGAGCCTGACTTTGTCTATGTATCCCAGTTCGCGGAACAGCTTAATCGCTTCGCTGACCTGCACTTCCCTCCTGTGGAATTCCATGTCCTGACGGACTATCTCCCACATGCGCGCCTTGATCTTCTCGATGTCTTCCGGAGTGAGGCCTTCTTCATCGTCCTTTTTCTTCAGGTTGCAGTAGAAGCCTCCGGAAAGCGGATGCTCAATGTAGACCCTGCAGCCCTGAAACACTTCGTGAGCGGCTTTGCAGAGGAGAAAGAACAGCGAGCGCTGATACACGCGCTGACCGCTGGACTCCGTCCCGTCCACATACTCCACGTCACGGCTGTTATAGACTCTGAAATTAAGACCCTGGGAGACGTTGTTCACCTTCGCAGAGATAATCTGGTAAGGCTGTTCGAATTCGAACTCTGGGAGCATTTCGAGGAGTGTCGTTCCTTCCTGAAACTCCTTGTAGGTCTGGGTGTTCTTGCAAAAAATACGGACCATAGCCAAATCTGGTTTACATATCTTTTTTCGAAAGCACAAAAATAAAAATTTCTGTGTAAATTTGTCCTGATATGCTCAAGAAGATAATCCTCATTTTTTCCACAGCGGCGCTGCTCATTTCCTGCGGCGGAGGTCCTAAGCCCAAACAAGAAGAACCCATGCCGGCGATCGGTTTTCGCGCCAATCTCTACCAGCACGATTCCACCAACGTCAAGAGCGGGGAGACCTTCCCCGGCCTTATGATGCGCCTGGGCCTTTCCAGGGCCGACGCAAACCTTTTGTATTCCCGCAGGGACACCATGTTCAACGCCCAGAGGATGAAAGCAGGAGCCAGAGTGGACGCGTATTATTCTTCTCTGGATTCGCTGCGCAGGCTCGAGTATGTGGTCTACAACCACAGCAAGCTCAAGAAGACTGTCTTCAAGTGCACTGATTCACTCTATCTGTGGAACTATTATAGGCCGACCACTGTCGAAGAGAAGTATGTGGACGTAACAATCCATTCTTCATTGTGGGTGGACCTCCTGAAGGCAGGGCTCTCTGAAGCCGCCACCGGCCATATGGTGGACCTTCTTGCAAACGACATCTACGCCTGGACGGTCAATTTCTTCGGACTTCGCGAGGGAGACCGTTTCCAGGTGCTCTACAAGCAGAAAGTCAGCGAAGGCGAGTTCATCTCCCTGGAAGGAATCGAGTGCGCGCGCTACACCGGCGGCGGAGAAGAGCTCTATGCCATTCGCCTGCCCCACGGAGACCTCGGAAAGAACTACTTCGACGCCGGCGGAAAGAATCTGAGAAAGGCATTTTTGAAGGCGCCGCTGAAATACAACCGCGTCAGCAGCAAGTTCACCTACCACAGGAAGCATCCCGTGACCGGAAAGGTCAGGCCCCACACCGGAGTGGACTTCGCAGCCCCGGCCGGAACTCCCGTTCGCTCGATAGGCGACGGCCGTGTCATCTCTGCCGGCTGGACCACCACGGGCGGCGGAAACGTGATCAAAATCCAGCACAACAGCACCTACACCACCGGCTACCTGCATCTCAAGGGTTTTGCCAAGGGTATCAAGGCCGGCGTCCGCGTGTCCCAGGGCCAGGTGATCGGCTATGTCGGGAACACCGGCGTGAGCACGGGCCCTCACCTGGATTTCAGAGTGTGGAAGAACGGCACGCCCATAGATCCGCTCGCGATGAAATCGCCGCCTGCAGATCCCCTGCCGGCGAAGTACAAGCCCGAGCTGGATTCGCTCGTGGTGATGTATAAAGGCATCTTCGAGAGCGGAAAGCTTCCGGTTTCCGAGTAATTTTTTATGGAGATCTGCCCCGTCGCTTTTTTCCGTTCCCCGCTTCCTGAGAAGTTCGGGCTTCCCCGCCAGTCCGGCCTGGTCCAGGAACTCGAAGGCCGCATAGTCTTCGAGCCCGAGTTCCGCTCGCTCGATGCGTTGCGTGGGATGGAGGGGTTTGACTATTTGTGGCTGATATGGGAATTTAACCTGAATCATCCCGAACAGATGACCGATCAGGTCGGTCATGACGAAGCACGTCATCCCCGACCTGATCTTTCCGGTCATCCCCGACCTGATCGGGGATCTTTAACCGTGCGCCCCCCGCGCCTCGGGGGCAACGAGCGAGTGGGCGTCTTCGCCTCCCGCTCCCCTTTCAGGCCGAACGCATTAGGCTTGTCCTCCGTCCGGGTCGTGTCGGTGGATTTCGAGCGCTGCGAGATTCTGGTCGCCGGTGCCGATCTTGCGGACGGCACACCTATCTATGATATAAAGCCGTATGTGACCTACTGCGATTCGCATCCTGAGGCGCGAAGCGGGTTCGCCGATGCGCGCGAGTGGCAGCGCCTGGAGGTCCGGGCGGCATCGCCCGAGGTCCAGGCCGCTCTCGAGCGCGCCCTCGGCTCGCAGTCCCTTCGCGCCCTCTTCGGCCTCCTCGCCGAAGACCC
>JAGAAD010000018.1 GCA_017615445.1 Bacteroidales bacterium | reverse complement strand
GAGCCGGACGGGAGTATCTTCACTATGGCGTTTGACCGCATCGTTTCCCTCGAACTCACGGACGAGCGCTTCCAATGCCCGGCCGACCTCGACCCCGCCCGCTGGTTCCGCGATTGCTATGGGATTATCCACGACGAAGCGGTGCCGGTAGAAAAGGTTGTTGTCAGGGCCTATGGCCAGGAAGTCTATTACCTGAGAGATCTTCCTCTCCACTCGAGTCAGAAAGAGATTGCGACAACAGACTCGTACTCGGACTTTGAACTGCATCTCAGCCCCACGCCCGATTTCTTCGGCCCTCTGCTCGCCCATGGCGCGTCCATACAGGTTCTTGAGCCGTTGTGGCTAGCGGAGGCAATCAAAGAAGAGCATTTTAAAGCTGCCGAATTATACAAGAAATAATCCGCTTTCATAACAATACTACTTTTAGGAAGGGCTGTACCGCAAAATGGTACAGCCTTCATTTTTCTTTGTAATAGGAAAAGAAGTTTAACCTTAAAAACTAAGCACTATGCAAGAAATCATTAGACCTACCACGAAGATCCATCTCACCAACTTCCACATCGCGGGCTTTGGCTACTGGCAAGGATGTGAGGCCTTCTCAAATCTTAAGATAGGCACACAACTGACTTTAGAGCGCGAGACCGACAACCAGTTCGATCCCTACGCAGTGGCTATCTACTACAATGACATCAAGCTTGGCTACGTCCCTCGCGGATCGAACCACGAAATCTCCAAGTATCTTGATATGTGCTATGAAGATATCTACGACGTCCGCATCACCCGTATCTCCCCCGACGCTCATCCAGAGAATCAGGTTGAAGTCATCGTCTATTTAAGATTCAATATCGCTTAGTGGCGGTGCAGCAGCTTGCTCCGGGCGGACGTGCCCACCCCCGCCTATAATACTGGGGGACGAAACCGTCCCCCAAACCCCTCGCGGCCTTTTTGCCTTTCCAACTTTGCTCACGCAAAGTCACGGCTCGGCCGGTCGGCTGATGCCGACCATTACCCACGCGCTAGGGGCCGGAAGGAGCCGGAGGCGACTGGAGTTCCGGACGGGGCAACTGCTGACCGCGGCCCCATTGTAAACCATTTAACTACCTGATAGTCAAGACTTTCGGGTCTTGACTTTTTGTTCTCGGCGCCCTATCTTTGCAGTAGTTTTATGTATGATTGAGGTTATGAAAGAAAAAGAAATCTATTCCACAAACGAGAATCAGCTGTTTGAGGATGTACGTGAAATCATTGAAGAAGCGCGTGCCAATGCTATCCGCAGTGTTGACTTTAATCGTGTAGTAATGTACTGGAAAACTGGTAGACGTGTTTTTGAGGAGGAGCAAAAAGGGGCCGACCGTGCCGATTATGGCTCTTCCCTTATAGAGCGCCTTGCACGAAGACTGGTTCCAGGCTATGGTAGCGGATTCTCCACGCGGCAATTGCACTTGAGTGTTCAGTTCTATAGAACCTATCCGAAAGTGAACGCGCTGCGTTCACAATTGAACTGGACGCAGTATAGGACGCTGATACAAATATCCGACCCCGAAAAGCGCGAGTATTACGAACTTGAATCCGTTAACAACTGCTGGACTGCCCGTGAACTGGAACGACAAAAGAATTCGCTCTTGTATGAGCGCCTTCTGAAGAGCAATGATAAAGAGGCGGTTCTCGCTATGGCCCGCAAAGAAAGGATTCCTGACTCCCCCACGGAGGTGGTCAAAGATCCGATGTTTTTAGAATTTCTGGGGCTCAAACAGAAGGTACATTATTATGAGAGTGAATTGGAAGACGCACTTATCAGTCATCTGCAGGAATTTATGTTGGAACTTGGCAACGGATTTCTTTTTAGTGACAGGCAGAAACGAATTCTCATTGAAGATGATGAGTACAAAGTGGACCTTGTCTTCTACAACCGTCTACTGAGATGCTTCGTTCTTATTGACCTTAAGACCCACAAGGCCACTCATCAAGACCTCGGTCAATTGCAGATGTATGTGAACTACTATGACAGAATTATAAAACGGCCCGACGAGAATCCCTCTATAGGAATCCTCCTCTGCACAGACAAGAACGATACAGCTGTCCGCATGACACTTCCTGAGAATAACGCCACAATCATTGCCAGTACATATGAACTCTACCTACCAAGTACTGAACGGTTGATTGATGAAGTTGAAGAAGGGAAACGAGTTTTTGAACGCCAAAGAAAAGAGAATCATAAGGAATAGAGTTGGAGGTAATTAAATTATTACCCATATTTGCAAGGAGAATTATATCCAAGCAATATGATTGAAGTCGTAAAAGTTTGGCTCACTGCCGATGCAGTATGGATTCGCACCGCGGATGGACGCGAGGCGTGCGAAGTTTTTGCTGATTACCCCAGGCTGCGTGCTGCCACTCCGGAGCAGCGTGCTAACTATGTGACTGATGAGTATGGGATCAACTGGCCAGATATAGACGAAGACCTGAGTTATGAGGGATTCTTCAACAAAAAGGAACGCACCGAATTGTATCGCGTCTTCATGGCACATCCAGAGTTAAATGCTTCTGCCGTTGCTCGCCGTATGGGCATCTCCCAGAGTTTGTTCGCTCAATATATCAGTGGTGCAAAGAGACCATCCAAAGCGCGTTTAGCCGATATCTATAGGACTCTTCACACTATAGGAGAAGAAATATTGGCCATACCTAGTTTCATATAAGTTTATGACATTATCTCAATACTACCGCCATTTCCGGAATGGGAAGATTTATCGGTTCGTCGCCTTCGCGACTATAGAGGCCACGGAGGAGGAAGCCGTCGTCTACCAGGCCATGTACGGCGAGCGAAGGCTCTGGATTCGCACCAAGGCGAACTTTTTCGAGGAGGTCCTTCACGAGGGCAAGATGGTTCCCCGCTTTCAGCCTATATCAAACGAAGAGGCTGAAGCGATTCTTGCCACAACTGACAGGAAATAAGTGGGGCAACTGCTGACCGCCCCCATTGTAAACCATTTAACTACTTGATAGTCAAGACTTTCGGGTCTTGATAATTATATCAAAAGGAGGTAACTTTGCAGAAAAAAGATATGGGAACTATCGAAGTGGAGTAAACAAAGAACCCGGGTTCATCACCAGCACTTATGTCTGGGAGAGGAACTACCGGGACTGCAATGCAAAACTATGAAGAATTTTGGATTTGACAAACTATTTTTTGAAAAAGCCTTCTCAGAAGCACGTATGCGCCCTTATTTCCAACGATGTAATGGTCATAATAGGCTAGCTATTCAGTTATACGAACAAAATATCTCTTTGGCAGAGGCGCTACAACCATCTTTATCCATTTTTGAAGTGACTCTCAGAAATGCAATTATTCGGGAATTAGAGCGTGCTGCAGGAAACAAAGAATGGTACACTTATATCTTATCTCTCCCTAAATTGGGTTCAATATGTAATAGTCTCTCTATAGCCATTAGTCACATTCAAGCTAGAGGAGAAACTCTTTCGGCAGATAAAATTAATGGAGAACTTACTATGGGATTCTGGGTATCACTCTTTAATGCCGATTATAAAAGGATTCTCTGGAAAGATCTTCGTCGAGCATTTCCTAATATTCCAAAGAATAAAAGAAAAAGAAGAATGATCTCAACACCGCTCAATGCAATTAGAATCTTACGGAACAGGGTCTTTCATAATGAAGCTATTGGTTGGAATCTCGATCGTCTAAGTAAATACCATTCATTGATAATTGAGGTTATTGAGTGGATTAATCCCGAGGTAACTGAATGGATGAAACGAATGGATCGCTTCGACAAGGTAATTACAATGGCTCGGATTAAAAGAAAGTGGTCTCATCGACTTTAGATTCCGGACCACGAATCCGTAGAATCGCTAAAACCTAAACAGGTTCTAGGTGCAAATATAGAGGTATTTCTTGAAATCGCAAACGTATAAAAAGAAAAAGGAGAATTACCCCTCGAAGAAGGCCTTGAGGGCGGAGGCGAAGCGGCCGGGGATGATAATGTGGTGGTTGCCGATGGGGTTGGTCAGGAAGTATGAGCGGATCAGCGAGGGGTCGTCCAGCTGGACCATTATCTGCGTGCGGCAGAGGTCGGGCTCGGCAAGGTTGCGAAGGATCTTGCCTTCGGCTATGAACACGCGCGCAAGGTCGCCGGAGACTTTGAAAACAGTCACCGGCCAGTGCGGGAAGTGGCCCTTGATCCCGACCCCGATTCCGGACTCATAGTGAGTGTCCAGCTTGTACTCGTCCACGCAGTCCAGCGGCACCGTGCAGTGCGCGAAGACTATAGTCCCGGCGGCAGGGTCCATGCGCGAAGGGTTCGCCATGAAACCGGTGGTGGACGCAATCTCGTTCGCTATCATCATGGACAGCAGAGCCGGAACATCGCCCTCGCAGGCGGCCGGTATGCCTTGCGAATTCAGGCGCGCGAGCGCCAGGCAGCCCGTGTTGCCGTAGGCGGTGAGGAGGTCGAAGCAGCGGATGGTGAAGCCGTCCAGCTTGCGCGCCCACACGAGGTCGTGCAGGCCCCAGTGGATCTTCACGGCGCCGGGGATGTAGTCCCGGACCGCCTTCTCGCGCTTGCGCACGAGCTCGAGGACCAGGTCGTCCGAATCGTGGTTCTCCGCCGAATCGATCGCCGCCTTCACTTCGGACATGGGGATGTCCACCAGCTCGATTCCGAGCTTTTCGCGCACGGCGGCAGGGTCCGCGCCGCTGGCGATCAACCAGTCCGAGGGTTTTCCGAGGACGCCGAGGCGTTTGCCGCGAAGGTTGATCCGGGCGCTCGCGGCGCTCTCAAGCGCGCTGATCCGCTCGCTGACGCCCGTGCCGTGCAGCACTTCGCCCGTCAGGCCGTTCTGATTCAGGTAGGACAGGATCTCCATCGAAGCCGCGAGGGAGTTGCTCTTGCCGGAAGTCAGAAGGTAGTAGTGCCTGATCCCCTTCCTGCGAAGCTCGGGAAGGAGCTTCAGGAACACGCCCTCCGTGCCGCCCGTGCGGACATAGATAAGGTCCAGGATGTGGGAGCCGAAGTCTGCATAGTCCGCCCCGCAAAGGTCGTAACCTCCTTCGGGAAAAACTTCGGCCAGAAAGGCTTTGGTGGAAACGTCTATCGCAGCGGCGTCGTGCAGCGGCGAAGTCAGGGTGTAGACGGCAATATTGTTCATTATTTCGGGATATATGTCATTCCTACGGCGGTGCAGCCGCCGTCTGTGTCCGGGCGGTCACCCACCATGGCGCAGCGCGCCGGGTCCGCGCCCAGACGCTCGCAGGCGGCGAGGAAGGCGTCCGGACAGGGCTTGAAGCCCCCGAGCGAGGGAGCGTCCAGCAGAGCGTCGAAAAGCTGCGGGTCTGCGCCGAGGGCTTCAAGCTTCTCCCGGACGCAGCCGTAGTCGGACAGCACTGCTATCTTGCAACCGGAGGCCTTGAACATCCGGGCCTTCGCCATGACGGACTCATTCGGGCGGTAGTGCCTGAGGGAGGCGACCATCGCGGGCATGTACCATTCCTGATACCAGCGGCGGACGTCCTCGAGCGGCAGCGCGGCTTTCCCGGCCACGCCTTCGAACAACTCTTCGAACCCGGCCTTCTGCCCGGCCAGCTCGCGGCGCACCTTCCGCTCCAGCGAGAGCAGCCGAAGGCATGGCCTTCCCTGCCGCAAAGCTGCCCAGACAAGCCGCAGGCTCAGCCCGCGCTTGTCGTAGAGCGTGCCGTCCAGGTCGAAGAAAACGGCCTCGAAGGTGAAATTAGCTTCTGATGCCACCGAACTGATTGACGAGAATGTCGCTTACCTCGGCGATGCGGGCCTGCAGTTCTTCCTGGGTGGTCGCCTCGCAGATAAATCTCAGATAGGGCTCAGTGTTCGAAGGGCGGACATTGAACCACCATGTCGGATACTCCAGGCGGAAGCCGTCGAAGTCCATGAACTTCTGAGGCTCGCCGAGCGTCGCGCGGAAGTGGTCGCAGACGGCCTTCATCGCGCCGGCCTTGTCCTCCAGGCGGAAGTTGATCTCGCCGGAGTTCTCATAGCCTGCGATCTCCGCTATCTGCTCGCTGAAGGTCTTGCCCTCTTTCTTCAGGGCGGCCACAATGCGCAGAACTATCATCGAAGCGAGAAGTCCGCTGTCTGAGTAGAAGAAGTCCTTAAAATAGTAGTGGCCCGCTAGTTCGCCTCCCCAGAGGCCGTCTATCTCGCGGAGCTTCGGGGCGGCGAAGGCGCGGCCCACCCTCCAGGTGTGCACATCCGCATTGTACTTCTCAAGATACTCGGCCACCGCCTTGGAGCTGCGGATCTCCTGCAGCACCAGCGGGTTCTTCGCGCCGCGCTCGTCGCAGAAGTACTTCGCCATCATCGCGATCACGAGGTCCGGGGCCACGAAATCTCCCTTCTCGTCCACGAACATCACGCGGTCTGCATCGCCGTCGTAGATCACTCCCACATCCGCCTTCACTTTCTTCACAAGCTGCCTCAGCGGCTCCACGTTCTTCGGCACCAGCGGGTTCGGCTCGTGGTTGGGGAAACGGCCGTCCAGAGTGTCGAACAGATAATGCGGCTTGTCGCCGTAGATCTCCTTCGCGAAGAGGTTGGACATTCCGTTCGAGAGGTCAAAGGCTATGTTCAGGTCGCTGTAGTCGCCCTTATACTTCAGCATGAAGTTTATATAGTCGTCGTGGATGTCCTTCTCGTACACCGTTCCGCGCTTCGGGGCGATGGGAGTCTCGCGGCCTTCTTCTATCCATTCCTTGATCTGGCCGAGGCCGGCGTCGTAGCCCACCGGCAGCGCGTTCTCACGGGAAACCTTCATGCCGTTGTACTCCGCAGGGTTGTGGGACGCCGTGATCTGCACGGAGGCCTTGAAGCCGTAGTTCGCAGTGGCGAAATAGACCATCGGAGTGCTGCTGAGGCCGATGTCGTAGACATCAGCTCCCGCGTCCGTGATTCCCTTAAGGAGGTTATCGTGGATCTCGTCTGATGAGACGCGGCAGTCCCGGCCCACCAGGACCTTGTCCGTCTTCAGGAGAGAGGGCAGGAAATATCCCACCTTGTAGGCTGTGGTTTTGTCGAAGTCGACTCCGTAGATTCCGCGGATGTCGTAAGCGTGAAATGCTCCCATATTGTAATTTATCTGTGGTTCAGTGATGTAAAATTACTAAAAAAACTTATATTTGTATGGACTTGGACATGATTCAAGTCTGTAGTAGTGTAATTCGAATAGACCATTTTATATAAAACCTATTAATCTACTATCATTATGAGTGCAAAAGACCTTGAAAAGAATGCTCAGCTCAATGAGCTGTCAGAGGAAGAACTGGATCAGGCAGCAGGTGGAACCGGCAACCCTCTCGGCCCCGGCGGTGTCAAACTCACAGGCTCAGGCCCCTCTCCGGTAGGCATCAACCCCGGAGAAGGAACCCCCACTCCCTTAACTCCCAGAACGAAGTAGGGCTCCCGAGTAAATGAAGAGAGTTCTCTCCCATCTGCTGCCGCTGGCAGCATTGATGGTGGTTTTTCTGTCGTGTGGTCCCAGGCGGCAGGCTAGTCCTATAGCCCCGCATTCCAAAGCGGACACCCTTATAGTCGCCGCGATGGATGACAGGGACCACACGCGATTATTCGAGCTGCTGGACAGCCTCGAAAAAGCAGGCGACATCTCAAGAATAGACGCCTGCTTCACCCGCGGGGACCGTTATTTGAGCGAGCTGAACTTCCAGCAGAGCGAGATAGAACTCAATAAAGCTCTGGCGGAGACTCCGCGAAACGCCTACGACAGCCTCTACTATTTCAGGAGCGTGTCGGTGATGATGTCTTTGTATGAGGTCCGCCAAAACTACGAAGGAGTGCTGCGCATCGCGCTCCCTGCCGTGGAAGGAACGGAGCAGATGCTCAATGGTCCTTATCGCGAAAGGTTGTACCAGCTTCTCGAAGAACTCTACAAAGGCATAGGCGAAAGCCAACTTAATCTCGGTCTGAGAGAAGACGCCGCAAAGTCTTTTGAGCGGGCCTACGAACACGGCCAATTATGGATAGAAAACACCACATCATGGCTCAGCCCCCTCGCTTTTGCCAATAATCTGGGACAGATCAAACTTGACTATGAAAATCTTGGTGATTGGGAAAATTCCAAGAAATGGATGGACAGGCAGGACATCTACCTGCAGATCTCGGATGCAAACCCCGATGTCCCCGACTATTACCGCGACCAGGCCGATGCGATGAGGGCGCTCAGCCACGCAAGCTATGCCTCCGGAACAAATCAGATGGCAGAGGCCGCCCGATTCTACGAAGAATTCGCCGCAACAGACTTTTCCAAGACCGTCGCATTCCGCTATGAAGCAGCCGGCGTCCTGCTCAGAATGAGACGCTATTCAGATTCTGCCGATCTCTACATGGGATTCGACAGCTACCTGGAAGAATCCGGCCTGGAGGCCACTCTGGACAATATGCGCTATTGGAAGGAGAAGTTCGAGGCCAACTACAAATCCGGACGGACCGAAACGGCGCTCCAGACTGCATCGCAGGCGTTCGACTACCTGGGCGACGCCATCATCAAGCAGAGAATGAGCCAGGCCACGGAACTGGCCACCGTCTACGAAACTCAGAAAAAAGACGCGGAGATTGCCGAGCAGCAGCTGACCCTCTCGAGGCAGAGGATGGCGGGCGCCCTTGTGGCACTTGTCCTTCTGACGGCTTTCTTCATTATCTACACCATCAACAGACGCCGCGCAGCCAGGCGCCTGGCAGACATGCAGGCTGCAAAAGAGAGAATCGAGAGCGAGCTCCGCATCGCGCGCGAGATCCAGATGGGCATGGTGCCCAATGTGTTCCCCACTCTGGACAACCTGGATATGTTCGCGGCGATGACCCCCGCGAAGGAAGTGGGCGGAGACCTCTACGGTTATGTGCTGCACGGACAGGACCTCTATTTCAGTGTGGGCGATGTCAGCGGCAAGGGAGTGCCCGCCTCGCTCTTCATGGCGCAGGCCGTGCGCCTGTTCAGGACTCTGGCGGCCGAGGGAATGAAGCCCGACGAGATCGCCGTGAGGATGAATGTGGCCCTGGCCGAGAACAACGAACAGGGAATGTTCGTCACGATGTTCATCGGCCTGCTTCACCTGGACAGCGGCAAGCTGGACTTCTGCAACTGCGGTCACAACGCCCCCGTGCTGGACGGCCGCTTCCTCAAGATGCAGCACGTGAACCAGCCCCTGGGCCTCTGGGAAGACGATCCCTTCGAGGGAGAATCAGTCCCGGACATCCGCGGCAAACAGCTGCTGGTCTACACGGACGGCCTTAACGAAGCCGAGAATTCCAGCCAGGAACAGTTCGGCAACACCCGTCTCCTCGGGCTGATGGCCGATTCGGCCGACCTGAACTCCCATCAGGTTATAGACAAACTGAAAGATGCTGTGGAACAGCATCGCGCAGGCGCCGCTCCCAACGACGACCTCACGCTTATGTGCTTGAAACTTTCATAAAACAAATAAGATGAAACGGGAATTAAAGTTCAAGAACGAAGAACAGGAACTCAGCCGTGTGGCTGAATTCGTGGAGGGCATCTCGGACGAACTGCAGCTGGACATGCATGTGTCCATGAAGCTTCAGCTCGCGATCGAGGAGATGGTCACCAACGTCATCTTCTACGCCTATCCCAAAGGAGTCACCGAAGACATCACCCTCACCGCCGAGAGCGACGGCAAGGAGCTGACCTTCGTGCTCTCGGACAGCGGCAAACCCTTCGACCCCACAGCCAAGGAAGATCCGGATCTGGATGTGGACCCGATGGACCGCGAACAGGGAGGAATGGGCATCCTCATCGTGAAGAATATTATGAACGAGGTGAGCTACCAGCGTCTGGGAGACACCAATCAACTGACAATGAAGAAAAAACTTTAAGAGATATGACTCAGATTATCAAAGAAGAAGGCAGGACCGTCATCAAGACCGGCGAACGCATCGACACATTGAACGCGGCTCAGTTCGAGGCCGACATCCAGCCCGCGCTGGAGCAGGGAGTGAACCTGGAGATAGACTGCAGCGCCCTGACCTATATGGCCAGCTCCGGCCTGCGTGTTTTCCAGTCCACGATGCGCACAGTCGTGCGCGACCTCGGCGGACAGATGAAACTGACAAACGTGGGTGACGACATCTTCGAAATCCTCAAGATGACAGGCTTCACACGCCATATCACCGTTGAACGCGCATAACAATGTCTGAAATCTTCAACCAAGAAGCGCTCGAGGCTCTGGACGACCACAGCGAAGCCGAGGAGATGGCCCGTGTGGCCTCGCCGAAGCTGAGGCTGGTGCTCGCCGCGATGTTGATGATGGTGGCCGTGGTGCTCTACTGGTGCATCTTCGGCACCATCAACTACAAAGTCACGGCGCAGGGAGTGGTGTTCCCCTTCGACGAAGCCACTCCGGTCACCGTGCCCTACGACGGCACCGTCACCCGCAATCTGGTCTCCCACGGCACGGCCGTGGAGCGTGGCGCCGGCGTTGTGGAAATCCGCAATGCCCTCTCCGTGTCCACCGTCCCCGCCATACGAGACGGAGTGGTGATCCAGGCCCTTCAGGCCGGCACCCCCTTCAAGGCCGGCGAGCCGGTGGCGTGGCTGCTGCCTCAGACCAGGCAGATGGCCGGCCGCGAGATGCTCTGCTATGTGACCTACAACGACATCCGCAAGCTCAAGATAGGCCAGCAGGTGCAGGTGACGCCCGCGAACATGGAGCGTGAGAACTGGGGCTACGCCCTAGGCAAGGTGGTGGGGATCGAACAGTATCCCACAACCCGCCAGGAGATAGTGGGCCGCGTGAAGCTCGATCCGCTGGCTGCCTTCATCCAGGACGGCCAGGCCGTCTACGAAGTCCGCGTGGTGCTCGACGAGAAAGACGGCGCGCTGGTGTGGAGCCGCACGAAGAGCCGCGATGTGGTGGTGGGCAACGGAGCCCTGTGCAACATCCAGATCATCACATCCAGGAAACCCGTCTGGCGTGTGCTCGCCGGCACGGTGGAAAACACAGTAGAAACTGCAATAGGCAATTAGGATGGGTAGGAATAAAGTTGCGAAGGTGCCGATGGTGATGCAGATGGAGGCCGTGGAATGCGGAGCCGCCTCTCTCACCATGGTGCTGGCCTACTTCGGGAAGTGGCTGCCTCTGGAGGAGGTGCGCGCCGCGTGCGGAGTCAGCCGCGACGGCAGCAGCGCGAAGAGCATCCTGCACGCCGCCCGAAACTACGGCCTGGACGCCAAAGGCTACCGCGTCTCGCCAGAAGCGCTGGACGGCCGGCAGCCAGCCATTATCCACTGGAATTTCGAGCACTTCGTGGTGTTCAGGGGCTACGACAGCAAGGGTCGCGCCTGCCTCAACGACCCCGGTGCCGGCCAGGTCAAATGGCCGATGGAAGAGTTCCGCAAGCACTTCACCGGAGTCTGCCTGACTTTCGAGCCCACGGAGTCTTTCCAGCGCAGCGGCCGCCCCACAAGCATCCTGTCCTACATTAAGAAAAATATGCGCGGAGCGGGCGAAGCCTTCTGGCTCACCTTCATCTTCGCGTTCATGGCGGCGTTCGTCTCCATCTTCACGCCGTTCTTCACACGTATCTTCCTGGACGAAGTCCTGTCCGGCAAGAATGCGGACTGGGCCCCGCTGCTGTTTGCGGGAATGGGAGCGCTCGCAGTCTTCCTGTTCGTCATGACCCTCCTGCAGGCCCGCTATTCCACCCGAATGGCCGGAGCGCTGGCGCTGAAAGGCAACAGGGAGTACCTGCACCACCTCCTGCGGCTGCCCATGCCGTTCTTTGCGATGCGCAACGCGGGCGATCTGCAGCAGCGCATGCACCTTAACCAGAGCATCACCAATTCGCTGGTGGGAGTGTTCGCCCCGCAGGTGATCAACATAGCCCTTCTGGTGCTCTACCTGGCGCTGATGCTCTCTTACTCCATTCCGCTCACCTGCATCGGAGTCCTCGCCGCGGGAATCAACCTCGGAATAGTCAAGTATTTCTCCGAGAAGAGAATCAACCTCATCCGCTCGATGGAGCAGAGCGAGGGTCAGTATTTCTCCGCCACCATCTCCTGCATAGACAACATGGAGAGCATCAAGGCGGCCGGCGCGGAAACCGGTTTCTTCAAGTACTGGAGCGGTCTTTGGGCCCGCAAGTTCAATGTGAACGGCCATGCGGACCAGGAGCAGACGCGCATGGCCCTGCTGCCCGTGCTGGCCGGCGGCCTCGTGAACATGGCCGTGCTTGTGCTCGGCGCCTTCCTGATCATCAAGGGCGAGCTCACCGTGGGTATGCTGATGGCCTTCCAGGGCTTCATGGGCTCGTTCCTCGCGCCTGTGGACGGAATCGTGAACGCTTCGCAGACTATAGTGGAGATGCGCAGCCAGATGGAGCGCGTGGAAGACGTGATGAAGTATCCGGAGGACCACAGGGACTCGCAGGGCGAGCTCATCCAGGGCAAGCTCGGCGGACTGCTGGAACTCAAGGACGTCACCTTCGGCTACTCCCCTCTCCAGCCCCCGCTGATCGAGAACTTCAACCTCCGCATCGAGCCCGGTCATTCAGTGGCCTTCGTGGGCACCAGCGGATGCGGCAAGTCCACCCTCGCCAAGCTCATTTCCGGCCTCTACAAGCCGTGGAGCGGCCAGGTGCTCTTCGACGGACGGCCGATCGAGACCATCTCCAGCGAAGAATTGACAAACTCGGTGGCTGTCATCGACCAGAATGTGGTTCTGTTCGACGACACTGTCGCCCAGAACATACGAATGTGGGATCCCTCGATCGAGGACTTCACGATGATGATGGCCTGCAACGACGCGCAGATCAGGGCCGACATCGTGAGCCGCCCGGAGGGTTTCGGAACCAAGGTGGTCAAGGGCGGCCAGAACTTCAGCGGCGGTCAGCGCCAGCGAATAGAGATGGCCACAGCTCTCGCCAAGGAGCCTTCGATCCTGATCATGGACGAGGCCACCAGTGCCCTGGACCCGAAGACGGAGGATGAGGTGATGCGCCGCATCCGCCGTATGGGACCCACGCAGATTATAGTGGCCCACCGCCTGAGCACCATCCGCGACTGCGACGAGATTATCGTGATGGACCAGGGCAAGATCCTGCAGCGCGGGACACACGAAGAACTTATCAACCAGGATGGTTTCTACCGTCAACTCATGAACAGCGAATAGCCATGGCAATCTATCTCAATCAAATAGAAAAGCGCCGTGCGGCCGACAAGGCTGCACTCGCCGAGGTGGATGAGAAGACCTCGGAGCGGCTTGGGCTGATCGGCAGGAAACGTCCGGTGCCGCAGAACGACGAAAGCGCGCTGCGCCAGGTGCTGGAAGCCCTGGGAGTCACAGACTATGAGCTGGAAGACGACGAAATGCTCTCCCCCGA
The DNA here is from genome assembly GCA_017615445.1 of Bacteroidales bacterium. Next base: position 1,822 of record JAGAAD010000018.1, on the reverse strand, counting down.
GGAGCAGCTGACCGGCATACTCCGTCCGCGCGGAATAATGATGCGCGACATCCACCTGACAGGCGAATGGTGGAAGGAATGCGTGGGGCCGCTTCTGGGCTACGCCAGGGACGGGCGCCTCGTGGCGCTTCTCCCCTCCAAGACCGGCCTGGGCTACCAGTTCCGCGAAAAAGACGGCACCCTGAAGAAAGTGAGCAGGAAGGAGATGGCCGAGGTCCTCAAACCCACGGCGATCACCTTCACCAAGGCTCTGCCGCTGAGGCCGCTGAAGATCAAGGATCTGCTGAAATTCACCTGGAGCGTGGTCTCGGGGCCCAACGCCCTGCTGCTGGTGGGCTGCGCCCTGATCGTGGTGCTGCTCGGCATGTTCACCCCTATGGCGAACAAGCTCATCTTCGACACCGTCATCCCCACCGGCGACGCGTCCGACCTGCTGCCCATCACGGGCCTTCTGATCGGCGCCACCGTGGGCACTCTGCTTCTGACTCTAACCCGTAACCTTTATATAATACGTATTCAGCACATCGTGGAGCTTCACGTGCAGAACGCCGTCATGGCGCGCACCTTCCTCCTGAGCCCCACCTTCTTCTCCAAGAACTCCAGCGGTGAGCTCTCTGCCAAGCTGCAGAACATCTCCACCCTGGCCTCGCTTGTGAATGAAGCCATCGTGGGCGCCCTGCTGTCCGCAGTGCTCAGCATCATCTATGTGGTGCAGGTCTACATCTACGGCGGCAAGCTCGTCTGGCCTGCGCTGCTCATTATCGCCGTCCAGGTGCTGATGCTCGTGATGAAATACCGCGAGACCCTCAAGGACAACGAGAAATACACAGACCGCGCGGCCAAGCTCAGCGGCCTGGAGTACAACCTCTTCGCCGGCATCCAGAAGCTCAAGCTGACCGGCTCGGAAGACCGCGCCTTCGTCCGCTGGCTGGACAACTACAGCCAGACCGTGGGCTTCATCTACAACCCCCGCTTCAGGAACTGCCTCGGCGCCGCACTGACTGCCATCGTGGGCCTGGCGGGCACCATGCTGATCTTCTGGAGCACCTTGTCCAACGGCGTCAGCACCTCGGACTACATCGCCTTCAGCTCGGCCTTCGGAATGATCACTGCGGCCATCATGCAGCTGAGCATGATAGTGCCGAGCCTGGCGCAGATCAAGCCTATGCTCGAGAGCGTGAAGCCTATCCTGGAAGCCGTGCCGGAGATGGAGGAGAAAGCCCCGCAGGTGGAAGACCTGTTCGGCGGAATCGAGGTGAGCGGACTGAGCTTCCGCTACGAAGAGGACGGACCGCTGATCCTGGACGACCTCTCGCTGCGGATCGAGCCGGGCGAGTATGTGGGAATAGTGGGCAAATCCGGCTGCGGAAAGTCCACCCTCATGCGCCTGCTTCTGGGATTCGAGCAGCCTCTCTCCGGAGGTATCTACTACGACAACTACGACCTTTCGAAGGTGGACAAAGCCTCGCTGCGCCGCAAGATAGGATGCTGCCTGCAGAGCGGCAGCCTGTTCACTGGCGACATCTTCCACAATATCACCATCACCGCCCCCTGGGCCACCCACGAAGACGCTTGGGACGCCCTTCGGATGGCCTGCCTGGAAGAGGACGTGAGGCGCATGCCTATGGGCCTGCACACCGTGGTCTCCGAAGGCGGCGGCGGATTCAGCGGCGGACAGAAGCAGCGTATCCTGATTGCAAGGGCCTTGATCTCCAAGCCGGAGATTATCTTCTTCGACGAAGCCACATCCGCCCTGGACAACATAAGCCAGAAGGCTGTCTCGGACAACCTGGACAGTCTGATGTGCACCAGGGTGGTGATT
>JAGAAD010000017.1 GCA_017615445.1 Bacteroidales bacterium | reverse complement strand
CGTGCCGTGAGGGAGGAGCGATGCGACGACCGGAAGGCACCCGCCGGGAGCGTAGCGGAGGCGGCATGCCCCACCGGGGCAGCTGCGAAGCAGCGGGGGTAAAAGGCGCGTAGCGCTGAGCAATTAGAGCGTAGCGAACAAAAAAAGAGTCGGCCTCAGCGAGGTCGACTCTTTTTTAGGAAGCGTAGCGATTAGTTGCGATAGCGCTGTCCGAACTGCATGTTCATACCGAAGGTGAGTTTGCAGCGGAAAGGATCGATCGGAACGGGAACTCCGCCGTACTTGGGGATGTTGATTCCCTGCAGGCCGAGCTGCTCGGGAGGGATGATACCGACGCGGTCTGCGTAGGTGTCCAGTCCGATGTAGGCGTTGATGAAGAGCAGGGTGACACTGGCTGCGACGCCGAGCACATTGCCCTGGGTGTTCTGACCATAGTTCGCCGTCACGCTGATGAAGCGGAAAGGCGAGAGGGTGACGCCGGCACGGGCATCCCAGTAGGGAGCGATGTCGTCGAAGTGGTAGATTCCAAGAGCGCCCACGGAAATGAAGCTCAGGATGGGCAGACGCCATCTTGCACCGAGGTTGGCGGTGAAGGCAAGCCTTTCGAATCCGCTCTCTTCAATGCCGTCCATAGCCTGGAGGTTGGCAATCTCGAGGAAATCTTCCTTTGCATTGTCAAGCTCTTCGCCGTAGTTGGTCTCCTTGCCGATATGCTCGAAACCGTTGAAGGTGAACTGGTCGGCCGCCTTGGCGATGCTGTTGTACTTCCAGAAGACACCTCCGAGGTCGTTGATGCCGCCGCTGATGGCGAGGCTCTCGAAGGGAGTCCACCTGAAGCCAAGATCCACTGCGCCGCCGTAGCCGCCGGGACGTATGCCGCGGGGATCGGAAGCGTTGATTCCGATATTGCCCTGCTCGTCGTTGACGAACTGGACGCCCTTGAGGGCGAGCCTTGCCTTACCTTCGATGTCTGTGGCGATGGTTCCGTTGTTGAACAGGACATCTGCCTTCTCGAAGCGCAGGTCTGCACTTGCGAGACCGACGAGACCCTTGATCCTGAAGCCGATAGTGAGGTTTCCGTCCAAAGGCTTCTTGGCCACTCCGAAAGCGATTTCCGCATAGAGTCTCTCAGAAGCATAGAGGGAACTGAGATCATACGGGGTGGTGGAGTTTCCTTCCTTCAGGAAGCGGAAGAAATCGCTGGGGAGGGCGGTTCCGAACTCGGAACGGAGATTGATTTCAAACGAATTGAACTTGTTCTCCCTGCGCTTTCCGGTGCTGAGGATGTTGTAATTCACATCCATACCGATGGGGGTGTAGGGGCCGAGATGAGACATCATCTCTTCGGTGGTCACGCTGGGATGGAGGAAGGTGACGAGACCGTCTCCTGCAGCGTTGGGATAGATCAGAGAGCTGACGCCGAGGCCGCTGCTCATTCCCACTTCAGCGCTTCCCGTGCAGAGACCGAAGAAACTCTTCTCGCTCATGATGGCCGGGTTGAGCCTGAAGACATAGTTATAATTGTCGAGGAAGAATCCACTCTGGAATTTGTCCTGAGCACTTGCACGCACTGAGAAGAGGCTGATAGCCACCGTCAGAATCGAAATGATGGAAATTATCTTTTTCATGTCCGTGTAAGTTTATTCGTTGTTATTCTCTTCCTGTTTGACAAGCTCGTTGGCATCGATGTGGATACCGTTGGGCAGCATCAGGTAGATGTCCGTCAGGACCACATAATCATCGCCCTTGAGGGCCTGGCCGTTTGCGTGAAGCTTGATTGTGAGCCTCAGGTCCGTCAGGTTCTCAAGCGCTGTGTTGCCTTTCTCCGCACCGATCACGATCTCGAGCAGGCCGGACTCACCGGGAGCGGGGAGTTGGGCGACGATGGGCTTGTTGAGAGGAATCGTAGTGTACACTCCGGTCTCTTCGTTGTGGGCCAGGCAATCGATGACGAGGTCCGCTGAAAGCGGGATGGTGTTCTTCACATTGGCCCTGATGCCGATGGAAGAGGTCTGAAGGATCTGGCCTACCTGCTTGCCGGTGTCAGCACCGATGTTGATGGTGTCTGCATAGTCGATCAAAGTTCCGGCGCCGAGGGCGAGAGGGAGATTCAGGTCGAAGCCGAGCTCGAATCCATACTCTGCCGCGGGCTCTATGTAGCAGTAGGTCTGCTTGTCGGTAGCGATGTTCGTGACGAAATCCAGGCTGTCTGCTTTGGTGGCGAGGAGATCGTTAAGGCTGACTACGTTGTGGGTCGTCTTCTCCAGGTACTCCGCAGGATTCGGGCTGAAGGGGATCTCGAAATTCAGGACTGCGGCAGGTTCTGCGGCGCCCTGGGCGCGAAGATCTGCTGAGCCGATTATCGGGAATGCCATGTTGGTCTTCACGGTGAGGTCTACAGTGGCGTTAGGAAGATCCAGAGTCGCATCTGCGAAGGCCTCGGGGAGTGCGAAGAACGGGGTGGTGAAGGTCTGATCCATCTGGTAATCCAGCTTGATCTGGAGGCTCTGGATGTCCACCTTGCCCTGTGCGTCTGCGATAGAGACGTCTATGGTGCCGTTGACGGTGGTGGCGGTGTTGTTAAGGTCCACGACCACGTCAGTGGCGGCGACGGAGCCCTTGACAACGACTGAATCCGAAAGGTTCGCGTTCGCGGCGCGCATCGCCACGAAGTCTTTGTCCGAGAGGTCGAACTTGAGTATCTGCACCTGGCGGGAGAATTTCTGGTTCTTCTTGATGTTGCCTTTCAGCTCGATCGTCTTCGGGGTGCAGAAAGAGGGGAGGGTGGCTGTGGCGTCCAGGGCATACTCCTGATTGTCGTTTCCGGGGAGATCCGTGAACATGAGTTCCACTGTTGCGTAGACGTCCTTGAGGACTATCTCACCCACACCGACCAGCATCTCGGGGAGATCCGCACCGCTCATGAAGTCGAACTCCACTTTCTTGTCTATGTCGTAGTGGATGTCCGGGATGGTGTACTCTCCAAGGAGTGCCGGAGGGACGGTGGCCAGGAGGTCTGCAAGATCAAAGCCCTCCAGGTTGTAGGAGATGGCCTCCGAGAAATTCAGGGCATTGATGGTGACGGCATCCGAAAGGCCGATTCCGGCGATGTCCTCGCTCAGATCCATCTTTTCCGCGTAGGTGATGTAATAGCTGCCGTCCGCCGCCTGCTTGATGAACTCGGAGGAGTCCAGACCGACAGACTTCATAAGGGAATCGACGCGGAACACAGAGCTGCTGTCTGCCAGTCTCAGCTGAATGCCGTTCTGGAACAGGGCTACATCCAGGTCGATGTTCTTGATGTTTTCCAGGGTGTAGGCCGGCTCGACCTTACATCCGGAAAACGTCAGGGTGAGGGCGGCCAGAACCGCTGCCCCTGTGATTTTCAAGAATTTTTTCATCCGGTTATAGATTATGTTGTTACTAAATAATTATCCCAATCAAGCCTAAAGATAGTGATTATTTTTTACACTAGATGCAAAACGGCTCAAAAACGTTCGTTTAGAACGACTTGCGTCTTGTCATCCGGAACGGGTTGCGCACCTTCTCCAGCTTGTGGGAACGGATCATTTCGGCGGTGATGCGACCCATCTCCGGGAAATCGGTGGAGACCGTAGTCAGACCGCCGAGAATGAGTTCGTTCATCGGGTATTCGTTGTAAGAAATGATCCTGACGTCTCTTCCAACCATCAATCCTTTCTCCTTAATCTTTCTGGAGAGCTCCACTATTCCGGCGTCAAGGCTGGAATTGAGAAGGACGAAAGTGTCTCCCCGCTCGATGTCGTCCGGAACTCCCAGCATGCACTCGGCCTGAATGAAACGCTCTGCGGCGAAACGTTCGATGCTCTTGCTGATGCGCGGACCATACATGGAGGTGGCCAGGGTGATAACTCTCAGGCGCTGAACCTTGTCCGAAGCGTCTATGTTCTTCTCGAAGCAGTCGTGGATGTCGTTGTCGAAATCCTGGTAGACCGCGCCGAAATGGCCGTTCATGCCGCTCTGGAGGTTGTCTATCATAATAAGCTTGCGCACAGGCACCCTTTCGAGTAGCTTGACTATCCGCTTCTGCTGCTCTGCGTCCTTGCGGGGGAAGTGCGGAGCGATCACATAGTAGTCGAAACTGTCCAGATGGGTGTCCAGATAGTACTCGAGCAGATCTATGTTCTGGTCGTGGTTAAGGATGGTAATCTCGGCATCCTGACCAAGATGCGAGGTAAGGGAATCGAGAAGGATCTCTTTGTAGACGGAAAGCTTGTCGAAGATGACGAGCACTTTGGTGCGGACGTCGGAGGAGAGTTCCTTCACATAGAAACCCTTTCCGTGGCGCGGCTCGATGATGGATTTCTCCACCAGGATGCCGTAGGCGTTTTTCACCGTCTCGCGCGAGATTTTGTAGCGGTCCGCAAGTTCGTTCATGGAGGGGAGGCGGTCTCCCGGCAGGAGAGAACCGTCTCTGACGCCCCTTTCCACCTGCTCCACGATCTGTTTGTAGATCGAATGCTTTGCGCGGCTGTTGATTTTGATTTCCATATATGTAGTTATTCTTTTATTCCTGTGGGATCTGTCAGACCGGCGGCTTCATAGGCCTGGAAGGTTCTGTAGCCGCTGCGGGCGAGGTTGGTTTCCGTGCGGAGATCGAAGGTGTTGTAGCCGGCCGCCCTAAGCACATCCTGCATGGCGAGCGCCCTTTCTCTGAATTCGTCGGGGTCTTTCTTGTCAGCGGGGCTCCAGCCGGTCTCCGCGATTGCGAACGCCCGGGGCCAGAGCATGTACTCGGCATGCTCGCAGGTGGGAATCCACTCGCACCAAAGGTTCGCCTGCAGCCCGAGCACCAGCGACTCGTCCATTCCCGGCGCCACCGGCTCATAGCTGTAGACATGGCGAAGCGCGGTCAGGTCGCCGCATGCCGGCGGTTCCTTGCGAATGAGGTCCTGGTAGTAGTCGAAATAGACATGGCTGTTCGGCGACATCACCACCTGGTGGCCGGCCGAATTGGCCGCGATTCCGCCGGAAATGCCCCTCCAGCTCTGGATGACGGCGGACTGGGGCACGCCCGTCTCGAGTATCTCGTCCCAGCCGATGACGGTGCGGCCGTGGCTGCGCACGAATTCCTCGATCCGGCGGATAAGGTACCCCTGAAGCTGGCTTACCTGCGTGAATCCTTCCTCCTCCATCCGCTTGCGGCAGTTCACGCATTTGCTCCACACTTTCATGGAAGCTTCGTCGCCGCCGATGTGGATGTAGGGCGAGGGGAAGATCTCCATCACCTCGGCCAGCACGGTCTCGAGCAGTTTGAAAGTCTCTTCGGAGCCGGGGCAGACGTCCCAGCCGCCTTTGAAGCGTGTGCCGTCCTCGAGCTGGCAGGCGGTTCCCGGATAGGCCCAGGTCACTTCCATGCTGTGCCCGGGCATCTCGATCTCGGGGATAATGTTGATGTGCCTCTCGGCCGCATAGGCCACGAGCTCGCGAAGATCATCTCTTGAGTAGCAGCCGCCATAGGCATTGGGATCGTCCTTCGTGAGGAAACGGTAGCCGCTCTTCTCCCAGTCCCAGTAGATTGTGCCCACGCGCCAGGCGGTCTTCTCTGTGAGGTCCGGATAGGCGTCGGATTCGATTCTCCAGCCGGCGCTGTCGTCCAGATGCAGATGCAGGACGTTCATTTTCAGCAGCGCCATCGCGTCCATCTGCTTCTTCAGGAAGTCCTTACCCTTGAAGCTGCGGGACTCGTCTATCATCAGGCCGCGATGCCTGAAGCGGGGATAATCGGTGATCACTCCGCAGGGCACATTTCCGAGCGCCTGGAGCTGCTCAAGGCTCTTGCGGGCCCGGAACACGCCCTCGGGGGTATAAGCCTCTATAACGGCCTTTCTGCGGCCAATACGGAGACGATATGCTTCCTTGCGGGAAAACTCGGGCAGGCTGGCTGTCGCTTTCTTCAAAGCGCGCGAGGGCTTGCGGACAACCACGCGGTCCACGCTGGACGTTCCCTTCGCCGGCTGGAAATCCACCGGGGCGGGTATGAGGCCGAGCATCAGGGGCAGCAGGAGGGAGAGTATGAACGATTTCATTGCTTTTCAAAGATAAGAACCGCCAGCTCGTTTTGCGCGAGGGAGACGGAGTTGCCTTTCACCTTGCCGCCTATACTGCGGCTGTCTGTAAGTTTATATCCGGGAACGCTGATCCGGCCTTTCTGCGTCTTCGCGCCCGTGTTGGTCACGACCACCGCCATCCTGTTGCCGGCAGAGTAGCTGCGGGCGGTGAGAGCGGCGTTCGAGCAGGTGAAACCGTCCATGGCGGTGTACCTGCCCTCGAGCAGCAGCTCGGGGAAGTCGTGCCTGATGGCGTTTATTTTCGCCAGATGCGCCTGGTAGACCGGCGTTTCATCTATGAGTCCGCGGCAGCGGAAGACCTCTATGTCGTTGCGAAGGCCCTTGAGGAGGGTATTGTTCACCCTGCGGGGAACGTCGTTGTCGTCGCGCACGCAGCGGTCGCTCCAGATGACCTCGGGGAAGGTGTAGCGGAACCACTCCGGGAAACTCTCGGGCAGGGCGGTGAATTCCACAATATGCACGAAGTCGCAGAACTGCGAGGTGCAGTCTGAGAGCCATTCAGTGCCGAGGGCGAACTCGGGATCGCGCGCCTTGATGCGGTCGCGGATCTCGCGCAGAGTCTCGGCTTTATAGCGGCCCGTGAAGATGTCCTGGACGGGGAATTCGCGGCTGAGATCCCAGTTGGGGAACTCCTCCGCCACTCCGAGCTGGTCGTAGAAGACGGCGTCCGAGCCGAGGGCCATCGCTCTGTCCGCCCAATCCGCGAGCTGGTCGCGCCACTCGCGCTTGCTCATGTCCGCGATTGCGAAGGTGCGGGAGTCGTAGTAGCCCAAGGTCGTGCCTTCGCCCGTGAATTTGTAGTGCTCGGTGAACTCGCGGCCGGTGTTGTCTTTGTTCGCCACGCGGGAGCCGCCGCCGGAGCGGTAGAAGTCGCTCTCCACGTCGATCAGGCGGCCGTTGAAGTAGAGCAGCAGCCTGCCGCCGTTCTCGCGGTATTTCGCAATCTCGGCCTTCCAGGCGGGATCGCCGCCCTGGGAGCCGTCGGGGCTGTAGTTCGGGTAGCCGTTGTCCATACCTTCCTTCCACCAACCGAATGCAAGCACGGCGTTGCACCCGACGGACTCGCCCGCGGCGGCGATGCGGCCGTTAAGGTCCGCGTAGGTCCTGAGATACTCGCCGTACTGGTGCTTGAAGATTATGCGCTGCCAGCCGGTCATGTCCTGCACCCACTTCGGCACAGGGGCGTGCTGCCACCAAGTGTCCGCCCAGCGACGGTAGATGCGCGATGTTGCGGTCCAGTCGCCTTCGTAGGGCACGATGACGCTTGAGTCGTTGGACCAGGAGTCTCCGCACATTGCGTTGGGGTAGCGGTAGAATCCGGCTTCCAGATGTTTGAAATCGCCGGTCTGATGACCTATGGTTCCCAGGTCGGGATAGGTCCGCAGTCCGTGCCAGGTCTGCTGGAGCGAAGTGTCATGACTTCCGAAATAGAGTCCGTCTGAAGGGCCCGTGAAGGCGAAGCAGTTCGAGGCGGCATTGCGCGGGTACTGCAGGTCGTACTGGCGGAACTTCTGGGCAGGGGTCATGTAGAGCGGGCGGACGTCCACGTTCGAAATCTTCCAGACAGGGTTGTCGAAGATCTGTCCGCCTGTGTGGGTTGTAAGAAGTTTATAGTCTGAAGGAATCTGCAGGTCGCCTACCAGCGGATACTGCAGTTCGCGGATGACGGTGTGCGGCTCGTCGTTGCTCAGGGATGCGGCGAAATGCACTGCGGCGCCTTCGGTCCAAATCTTAAGGCTCAGGCTGAAGGCCTTGCCGCCCACGCGGGAGTAATTGATTAAGGTAGTGTCCGCCACCGTCTTAATTTCCGAGGGCTTTTCGTCGCGGCCGGAGATTTCAATTTCTTTCTGCTCGAGAGTGTTGTAGTAGAGCCTCCACAGCGGGTAGCCTCCGGAGTAGTTGCGTCCGCCCAGGCTGAGTTCGGTCAGAAAACCGTTCTCGTCCACGGCGATCTTGGTGCGCTGAAGTTCGCCCCTGTTCTCAAGCACGAAGCGGCAAAGGTCGTCGTAGAGAGCCTTGTCCTGCGCAAGGGGAGAGGTGGCCAGCTGGGTGAGGGCGTTCGAGCCGCTGTAGAGCGCTATCGAACCCTTGCCCATCAGGCCGGCGTCGCGATACTTGCGCATGTACTCGCGCACGCGGCCCTGAAGCGCCGGAACATCCGAAGGGTCGAAGATGAGGCGGCCTTCGCCGTCCGGGCCTTTCACGCCGGGCTTCATCTGGTCTGCCACAGCGCTGTATTCGAACTCCAGCTCCATACCCAGGCCGTAGTCTTCCATCGCCTTGAGAGTCTTGTCGAAAGGATGGCGTTCGCCGGCTTTCAAATCCCAGTACCAGTTGGGCTGCATCCAAGCCTGGTCTATTCCTATCTGCTTCCAGTATTTGTGTCCGGGGGCCATGTGATAAGGCACCCAGTACAGCTTCTGGCCTGCGGAGTGGCAGCGCTCGGATAGAGCCGGAGCTATCTCCTCCCAGTTTTTGTAGCGGCAGTTGACGTCTATGTCGTACTTGAGGTAAATTTCTTCGGATGTGATGTAGAAGCCGTCCAGTTCCAGGTATTTGGGAGCCAGAGCCTTGAAACGCGAGCACACTTCGCCTATGTACCAGTCCAGGGCCTTGAGCCTGTCTTCAGTCTTTGAGAAATCCAGTCCGTCGCCCCAGTAGGTGGTGGAGGAAGTCTTGTCTGCGAAGGTCTCGAACATAACGGGGTCCGGGAGCCCGATTATCACTTTGCGTTTTGCTGGAGGATTACCGATCCTGGCGGCTGCTTCAGCACAGGCTTTGTCCAGAGCGCCCACTCCGCAGTCCTCTCCGAGCCAGAGGTCCAGCTGACGCTCCCATTCGGTCTTTCTTGCCGAAGGACCGGCGGGGGAGATCACGAAGGTCCTGCCGCTTACATAGTCCTGCCCTTCGAGGAAGATGAAAGCTTCGAACAGCCAGTGTTCGCTTCCGTCCGGAGCCTTCCAGCTGACATGAGGCGCAAAGCGCCCGGCATCCCAGGCGTGCGGCTCGCGGTGCCAGTAGCCCACCAGATCAGCGTCGCGGAGGGGCGCAGCCTGGCCTGCAGGGGTGCAGCCGAACAGGAGCGTTGAAAGTAGAATGAAGACTGATATTCTTTTCATTTTCTCAAAGGGTTTTCACTTATAAAACGGCACAATTCGAGATACATCGCAATATCGTCATTTTCCTTGGAAGTCGCAAGTTGCCACATGGCATTGGATCCGGAGTAGAGAGCGATGCGCTCCTTGCCGTAGAGACCTCCGTTTTTGAAGGCGTTCATGTAGTCGCGCAGGCGCGAGCGCAACGCAGGCACATCCGAAAGTCTGAATGTGTAGTTGCCCTGGGCGTCCGGCCCCATGATTCCTGGAGTCTTCATCACCTCTTCGACCATAGAATACTCGAATTCCAACTCCATTCCCATTCCGAGCTGTCTGATCTTTTTGACCGTCTCGGAGATGGGCTTGCTGCCGGAAGTGTCCCAGTAGTAATTAGGCTGAAGCCAGGAGTAGGTGATGCCAAGGTTGCGCCATATGTCGGTGCCGTCCGCACCCAGATAGGGGATCCAATAGAGTCCCTCGTTGCAGGAGTCAAGATAGTCTCCCACGATGGGGAGTATCTGGTCCCAGCGTTTCTGGGAGTAGTTCCAGCCTCCCGGTTTCGCAACGAGCTCTTCGGACAGGATGTAGAAACCGCCCAGCTCGAGATATTTGAAATCGCGCTGAGCGAACATCCGCCGCACCAGATCCGTGTACCACATCAGGGCCTTTACCTGGTCTGCAGAACGGGAAAAATCCATAAGGACGCCGTCCAGGGCGCCCCAGTAGGTTGTGGATGAGTTCTTATCCGAGAAGCGCTCGAACATCACGGGATCCGGCATCATCATCACTGCGTAGCGCTTTCCGGGGGCGGTGCCTATCGAGCGCGCTGCATTCCCGATGGCTTTGTCCAGCGCGCTGAACGCACCGCCCTCGCCGACCCAGTATTCAGCGAGATTTTCCCACGAAGCCTTGTCGGCGGACAGGGCGCCGTTGTTGTTGATTCCGAAGTTCTTGCCGTCCGGATCCACGCCTGTGATGGAAAGAAACGCTTCGAAAAGCCAGTGTTCTCCGTCATCATCTGAATAGCTGACGTGAGGCGCGAAACGGGCCGCATCCCAGGTGTCGGGAATGGTGAACCAGGCGTTGGTGTTGGGCCTGCCCCCGCCGGGGCAGAGTGTGATGTCCGCGAAGTCCGGAGGGCCGCTGCGGCCTTGTTCGTAGATGTAGAGGTCTCCGGATTCGGCTCCGGTCACAAAAGCGGCCTTCTGCACCTTGGAGAGAGTCTGGCCGCTTCGCCCCACGCCGAAGGCGCAGTATCTTGTGCCCGGGAGCAGTCCGGTCAGTACCACCATCCCGCCGGTCACCTCGTGCCCGGACTCGATTATTTCATTTCCGGAAGGGGAGGAATCTGCCGGGCCGGCCATCACGAAAACCTGGTCTGAGTTGATGCTGTCCACGTTTATCACGGCCCCTGAGTGCGTCGTCCGTTCCACGGTGAGCCGCACTGCCGGCACGGCCACATACCCGTCCGGCTCCTTGCCGCACGAGACGGCAAGGAGCAACAGAAGGGCTGTGCGGAACCGTTTGGGCATCAGTTTACTCCATCTTGAACACGCTCACGCCTATGCCCTGGACACCGGCTGCGATTATCACTCTGTCGCCGAGAACACACACTGCACAATCGCCCTGAGCGGATTTGGGCTCTGCGATTGCCATATCCATGAAGTTCTCGCCTTGGAGCGGGGCTTCGTAGACTACGACTTTCTCATCCGGGGCGAGGGAGGCCTTGAATCCGCCCTTGTCTTCGACTATCACCAGTCTTGCGCGCTTCTTGCTCGTGCAAGGCGTGATGCCGTCTGCTTCGAAGTCGTCGTTAAGGTCTATCGCAGTGTAAGCGATGTACTTTTCTTCCTTGAAAGTGAAGGGACGGAAGCCGTAAGCCATCTTGTAGGCGGGGAATTCTTCAAATGCCATGTCGTGCGTGTCCTGTCCGTCGGCCTGCTGGTATATGGTGCCGGTAGGCGTTATGAGGGCGGAAGTGTCCGAGCTTGCGAACAGCATCTGATTCTGTCCGGGATACTCGTATTCTCCTCCGAATCCGGAGAACGGAACATTGACGAGTGTCCTTTCCTTCTTGGTGAACTGGCCGTTCTTGACCTCGTATCTGGTCGAGAACGTGCCCTGATAGGAGTGCGAGTAGAGCATGCCGTCCGCCCATGTTCCGTGGAATTCATAGCGGTCTCCGCTGCGGCGCCAGGTGCACTGGAGCTCGTCCACGCGAGGGGCTTTGTCGATTCCGTTCACCCAGGAGTAGAAGCCGAAGGAGGCGGTGTTCGCTCCGGCGGCGGTGAGCATCAGGGTGCCGTCGCCCTTGTCAATCATTCTGACGCAGGCGGTGGTGATGACGCCGTTCAGGAATCCCGTGCAGTTCACATCCATGGTGTTGGACGGATCGGAGATGCTGACTGCAGTGATCTTCGCCACTGTGCCGCCTATTGCGTAGGGCAAATAGACCCAGTTGGCATCCACTGCGAGATTGCGGTCTCCACCCTTTTCCTGATACTCTGCCGGGAAGTATTCCGAAGTCCAGACAGCGTCTTTGGAGAACTTGCCCCAAACGCGGCTGACATCCGCTTTTGCAAGAGGCGATTTCACCACCAGGTAGTAGACCTTGTCTGAAATCTTCACGCCCTGCTGGGAAGCGGCAGTGATCTTGAGGGGCACGAGTATCTTGCCGAAGTCCATCAGCTGTCCTCCCGGGCAGATGGCAGAGTTGACAAGAGTGAGATCGAAGAAGCAGTCGTTGCTGCCAGCTTTGATGGTGATGTCCTCAGAAGGCATTTCAACGAATCCCTTTGGAGCCGCGATATGGGCGGTTCCGTTTTCCGCATTGTAAGCGGCAACCAGCGAAGGATCGGTTTCCACAGTCAGAACGACATCCTTGGGGATGGCATTGTCCACGGAAATCTTGACGGAGACGGTGCTGTTGACACTCGGTTTGTCACTTGCCACCATGGACGATCCGCTGGCGGCGAAGCCGATTTCCGAGTTCAGGAGGTTCACGAGCACGAAGTTGCGCTTCTTGTTCACCTCGAGAGAACCTTCTTTAATGACAATCGGGATGACAGAATTGCTGCCGTCGAGTGTAGGGTACACCTTCAGGGGATCCCACTGGATGTCCACACTTCCTGTCAGGGCTTCCGCATTGATCTCCAGCGTTTCGCTGGCGAAATTGTAGGACGAAGCGCTGAGTTCGGAGAAGGAGGTGCCATTCTCCGCGTTGTAGGAAGTCAAAGACTCGCTTGATACTCCCAGACTGACTGTGGCGCTCTTGGTGCCCATGCCCGATTTCAGGACGGTGATGCTCTGGGCGCCGGCGTAGACGGACACGGGTATGACCTGCTCGTCGAATACGAGCGAGAGGCTGTCCTCCACCATGAAATTGTTTCTGGAGTCCTCGATGCAGGATGCCGCCAAGGCGATCACTGCTATAGACAAAAGTATAATCTTTTTCATAGGCCTATTCCCATCCGGGGTTTTGAGTGAAGTTCACCATCTCTGAAAGCTGGGTGGAGATGATGGGGTAGAAGTAGTCACGGTAGTGGAAATCAGCGTTATCCATCGGCATGATGGTGCTGACCCTGGTGTAGAGATCATCGTAGGACTCGGCTTTCATGTTGAGAGTCCAGGGGGCGCAGGGATACTCGTCTTCCGCGCGCATCCAGCGGCACATATCGTAGTGGCGCATGGCCTCCATTCCGAATTCGCACCAGCGCTCCTGATGGATAAGCCAGCGCAGCCACTCCTTGTTCGTGCGGCTGACGCCCGAGATGGTGGTGGTGGCATCGCCTGCATTGAAGTTGATTTCAGGGTAGGCCATACGTATGCTCTTGAGACCGCTGCGCTCACGCACTTTATCAAGGTAGGTGATAGCAGTCTCGACATCGCGCTCGGGCTTTTCGTTGCAGGCTTCGGCATAGTTGAGATAGATCTCGGCGAGCCTGAAGGCAGGGTAGACATAGCGCTGGGCGCCTGTGAAGTCGGCTCCGGTGGCGAAGGCGGTGTTGGCTTTGTACCAGCGGCGGCAGGCGTATCCCACCCAGTTAAGTGCGGCGGATTCGTACTTGGTGACGGGCACGGTGACCTGAGGATCGGTGGTGCTCTTGTAGCTCAGCCAGCGTTTCTTGATCTTGTCGCTGGGCCAGTAGAATCCGTCCGGCACGAGGCTGGAGTAGAAGCGGGCGTCGCGGCCTACCGTGGTCTTGTGCGCCTTGAAAGCGGGTGCCCAGTCGGCATCCACGGGCTGTTTGTAGGCGTCCACCCAGCCAGTGGTGCTGTAACCGGAGGCTGCGTCCACGATAGGCTTCGAGAGGTCGTTGAGACGGCCGTTCTTCTGGTAGCCGAGCACAGGGTAGCGTCCGCTCTCGGCCATCGGGTAGGCGTCGGCCATCTTGAGCGAAGGCGTGTAGGCCTGAAGGGGCCTGTAGGAGGTGGTGACTTCGGGGAAATCCGGCACGGTCGCATACATGAACGAACCTGTGGCTCCGATCCAGGTGGCGAAACCGTCGTTGTTGTGGCCGATTCCAAGATGCCACCAGCCCCAGATGGTCTCTGTGTTCCACCTTTCGAAGAAGACGTTCTGATAGGCGGAGGCGGCCTTCTGGATGTCCGTGCGCTCATCTGTGCCGGTGGCGGGACTGGGCTGACAGAGGCTGTAGGTGCCCATGTCGATTACCGCTTTCGCGGCATCCGCTGCCGCCTGCCACTTGCTTCCATCGTAGTCCGAGAAGATGCGCTTGCCGCTCAGGTTCTTCTTGCCGGCGAAGATGGTGGCGAGTGTGCCGCCGTCCTGACCATTGTAGAGGGGAGATGCGGCATAGAGAAGAACTCTGGACTTCAGAGCCATGGCTGCGCCCTTGGTCGCTCTTCCGGTCCAGGAGTCGTTGGCTCCTATTTCCGAGAGAGTGTTGGGCAGGTCCTTTGCCGCTTTATCGAGTTCTTCCACAATGAAGTCTATGTTCTCATCCACAGTGTTTCTGTCCAGTTTCGAACCGTCTGCATCTTCCGGAGCAAGCTGGTCGCCCCAGATGATGACAGGGCCGTACTGCCTGAAGAGACAGAAATAGTAGAAGGCGCGGAGGAAACGGGCTTCCGCCTTCATCGCAGCCTTCACGCTGTCGCTATCCTCGGCGTCGAGGTAGACATTGTCCATGAAGATGGTGCACTGGCGGATGGCTATGTACATCTGCTTCCAGACGTTGTACTGGACTACGTCGCCTTGAGCTGCGGTGCTGTAGTCTCCGCTGCGGAGCTTGTTGAACGGGCCGTAGCCGAGGAAACCGAAGAGGCCTTCATCCGAGCGCGGAATCACATATCCCGTGCCGTTGTGGGTGTCTTCGTCGTGGGGCAGGTATGAGTAGAGGTGGGCCAGATACCTCTCGGTTGTGTTCTTCTTGCTGAAGGTTTCCACAAGGTTGGCCTGGTCCTGGAAGTCTATGTCGAAGTATTTGTCGCATGCGCTGAGTGTCAGAAGCGCGGTCGCGATAGCTATATAGTATATCTTCTTCATGGCTCTAGAAATTAAGGTTGATACCAAGGCTGTAGGACTTGATGTTAGGATAGGCGCTGCCGTTTGCGGTGGAGAGCTCCGGATCCCACAGTTTGAACTTGGAGAAGGTGAGGAGGTTCACTCCCTGAATGTAGATTCGGGTAGTGGACAGACCTATCTTACTGGTGAGTTTCTTGGGCAATGTATAGCCGATTTCGGCATTCTTGAGGCGCATGAAGCTCATATCCTTCTGCCAGTAGGTGCTTGCCTGCTGGTTGTTTTCGGTCTTTTCGAGCGAGAGTCGGGGATAAGGAGCGTTCACGTCCGGATTCTCGGGAGTCCAACGGTTGCGTGCCACGTCGGCGAAGATCTGGCCTTCGTACTTGATGTCCGCAGTGGCTCCGAACAGGTTGTTGCCGGTGATGATACGGGTGACATGGCCGACTCCGCTGAAGAACACCGATGCGTCGATGCCCTTCCATCCGAGACTGACTCCGAAACCGTAGTTGATTTCGGGGACCACGGTGTAGCCGATGGCCACCTTGTCATAGGTGTCCACCACACCGTCGCCGTTTATGTCGCGGTACTTGATGTCGCCGGGATGGACGCTGCCGAACTTCTGCGTGGGCCACCTTTCGATCTCAGCCTCGTCCTTGAAGAGTCCTTCGGCGATAAGGCCGAACTGCTGCTGGAAGGCGAAGCCGGCGGTGTTCTGGTACTTCCAGACCTGGTCCGGCTGGTCGTTGTAGAGGATCTTGTTGCGGTTGAAGGAGTAGTTCGCCCTTGCGGACACGAAGAATCCGCCGGAGAAGGTGTGGTCGTACTCGAGGGTCATATCGTAGCCCTGGTTCTTCATCTGGCCGATGTTCACATACTGGTTGACGTTGATACCGACCGCACTCGGGGTGGACTGCCTCTGAATGAAAATGCCGTCGCGCTTGTCGTAGAAGTAGTCGAAGACGAAGCGCAGGTCCTTGAAGAGAGTCAGTTCGAAGCCTGCGTTGGACTTTGTCGCTTCTTCCCAGGACACCTCAGGGTTACCGTAGTCGCCGGTGGTGATACCAGTCTTGGACGAGGGCGTGTCGCCGAACAGGGCGCCTGCCGCCGAGGTGTTGATGGTAGTGTTGTAAGCAAAACGGCGGCTACCTCCGATTTCGTCGTTGCCGACCTTGCCGTAGGAGGCCTTGAACTTTAGGCTGGAAACCACATCTTTCAAGTCATCCCACCAGGGCTCGTTGCTGATCATGTAACCGGCTGCGAAGGAGGGGAAGAAACCGAAGCGGTGGCCGGGAGCGAAGTTTTCCGAACCGTTGTAACCGAAGTTGAACTCGGCGAAGTAACGGTCTGCATATGAGTAGGTGGCGCGTCCTGCGATTCCCAGATGCTTGTAGGGGAAAGCTCCGATGTATGAACTGCCCGGGACGTTGTTGGTGCGGTTCCTCATGCTGAAGAGGAACATACCGCTTACCCTGTGGACCGAGGCGAAAGTACGCTCGTAGTTGGCCGATGCCTCGAGGTTCATAGTGTTCCAGCCGGAGTTGGAGCTGGACAGCGTCATGTAGTTGCTGCCCCCGCTGATGGATTCATAGATGAGGTTGCCGTTGTCGTCGCGACCCGTCGCCCTTGAGTAGGCGGGCGAGATGCTGCGGTAGACGACTGTCTGGTTCTGGGCGTCCCAGCTGAACTTGATGTCCGCTTTCAGGCCCTCGGTGATTATGTTCGAGAAGTCCTGGGTGAGCGACAGGGTGGCCTGCGCGACATTGTTCTTGATCGTGCGGTAGCCCAGGCTGTTCAGCAGGTTCCACGGGTTGTAACCTTGCTCGGGAAGAGTGAGGGTGCCATCGTTGTAGACCGTGACTATTCCCACCGGCGATGCAGCCAGGGTGCGCGCATAGATCTCGTTGCGGTCATTACGCGGGGAGTTGGTGTCCGTGAACTGGTTCGAGAGACTCAGGCCGATAGTCGTGGACTTGCTGATGTCTATGTCCACATTGGAGCGGAAACTGAACTTGTCGAAGCTCATGCCGGCGTCATAGCGGTCCTGGTTGGTGTTGAAGATACCGTCCTCGAAGTAGTAGTTACCGCCCACATAGTAGCGGAGGCTCTTTGTTCCTCCGGTGACGCTCAGGTTCATTCTGGACGAGGTGGACTGCTCCTTGAAGATGGTGTGGATCCAGTCCACGGCCGGGTAGAGTTCCGGATCGGCTCCGCTGAGATACATCTGCATCTCATAGTCTCCGATAGGAGCTTCCGCGCCGGTGATGGTGTACAGGCCGTTGTAGTAGTCCATCCACTCTTTAGGATTTGCGAGTTCGGGAAGCTTGGTGGGGGAGACCACGCCGGTCTCGGCTTTGAAACTGATCTTGGGCTTGGACTCGGCGCCACGCTTGGTGGTGATGAGCACGATACCGTTAGCGCCGCGCACACCGTAGAGAGCGGTGGCTGTGGCATCCTTGAGGATGCTGAACGAGGCGATGTCTTCCGGATCGACAAGGTCCATGTTTCTTTCCACTCCGTCCACAAGCACGAGCGGCTTGCTGTTGGCGCCGAAGGTGTTCATACCTCGAATCCAGAAGTCCGCGCCCGCACCAGGCTCACCGGTGCGTTGCATTACCACTATACCGGCAAGTTTTCCGGCCAGGGTGGAGGACAGCTGGCCTACCGGCACTTTGAGCTGGTCCATTTCGATAGAGGAGATTGAACCGATGACGGAAGCTTTGCGCTGGGTGCCGTAGGCCACCATCACGACTTCGTCAAGCATGTTCTCCTGAGGGACCAGTTTGACGAGGATATCTCTGGTGCTACCCACCTTGATTTCTTCGTCCTGGTAGCCCAGGAAGCTGACGACAAGCACATCGCCCGGCTTCACCTTGTTCAGGATAAAGCGGCCTACTGCGTCTGTCATCGCACCTCTGGTTTCGCCCTTCACCGTCACCATGGCTCCGGGCAGAGGCAGGTCCGTCTCGTCCACGACGGTACCCGAGATGTCAAAACCCTGGGCCAGGGCCGCGCTCGGGAACAGTGCTCCGCACAGCGTCAGGCCCAAAAGCAGGACGAGGGTTTTTCGAATCAGATTTCTCATATATAAATTATTGGTTTGTTTCAAACAGTGTTTCTATGCCTCTGAACACGGCTCCGTCCGGCGCCTGGGCTATCCTTATCAGGCCGCCTATGTGGTTTCTCAGGCCGTCTTCCATTAGCGAAAGCGACTGGGATATCTGCCCGGCGAAGAGCAGGTTCCGGACGGCCAACTTGTCCAGAATAGGGTAGATCGCCTTGCCTAGGATGGACCCCATCTGCTCGTAGGCTTCGAACGCGGTGCGGTCGCCGTGGAAGGCCATCTCGGCTATATCGCGTGCGGTGCAGGTCGCGTCCCCGCCGAGCGAGGAGTAGATCGCCCGCACGCCCCGGCCGCTGACCTTGTCTTCCAGGATGCCGTCCTCCAGGGGCAGGTTCCAGATGCAGTCCGCCGGGGAGAGGGTAGGCCCATAGCGGACCTCGCCGCCCTGCGCGACCGCGAACCCGAGACCGGTGCCGAGGGTGACGATGGCCGTGTTCCCGTCCGTCAGGCCGAGCATGCGGATGGAGCCCTCGAGCACGGCGCAGACGTCGTGGATGAACCGGACGTCCGCCTCAGCCGGCAGGCCTGCCAGCTCGCGGAAGCTCTCGCCCTTGACCGCGGCGAACTTGTGCTCCGCCCGGAAAATGCCGTTCTTGTAATCGAACGGCCCCGGAATCGAAATGCCTATTCGTGCGGAGACGGGGATTGCCCCGGAGGCTTCGCTTAGCGAAGCAAAGCAATCATCCCCCTGCACCCCCAGGGGACTGTGGGGCGTACCCCCCAGACCCCCTGCCTGATTAAAGCTATCCCACCCATTCACAGCTTTGCGAAGGGAGGCGGCAATAGCTTCCCTGGGGCCGGCGCTGGGGATGGGAATCTGGCGGCCGTCCTGACACTTGATGAAGGTCCCTCCTATGTCAAGCAGGGTCGTTCTCATAGCCGTCGCGCAGACAGGTTTTGTGGACGCGGATGGGTTCCTTGCCCAGGTTCTCGATCACATATTTGCCCATCGAAGCAGGCACACAGGCTATCTCCATGAAGTCCAGGTCGAAGTAGTGCTCCGGATGTCTGACGCTGCGGATGCGGACTCTGTCGCCGTCCACGAGGGTGAGGACATGGAACTTTTCGCCCTTTGTGTCCTGCTCGCACTGCTTCTCGAATTCGAGGCGGCGGAGAGAGATGTACATCTGCGGGTTCTCGCCGAGGATGTATTCCTGCCAGCCTTCGCCCTCTTTGTCCAGGCGCGGCTGCTGGACTATGTACTCGGGGCTCGCAGGGTCGTGGATGACGCTGTGGCGGCGGTCCTGGCGGACGTTAAGCTCGCCCAGATGGGTGTGGATAGGGCGCTGCTTGCCGTCGAAGTCCAGACGGAGGTAGTCATACATCTTGTAGGTGTAGGAGCCTATCGTCAGCGAGCCTATCTCCAGGATTACCTGGTTGCGGCCGCTCGAGTGAATCGTGCCGGCGGGCAGCATTACCTGCAGGCCGGGCTTGCTCTCTTCGTAGCTGACATACTTCATGTAGTCGCAGGGCTTGTGCTCAGTGTCCGCGGCTTCGATCTCCTTGAAGAAGGCCGGGATGTCCGCGTCGTCGCGGAAGCCTATGAAGGTCTTGGCTTCGTGGCCTGTGATCACTACGTAGTAGCTTTCGTCCTGGCGGCCGAATTCGTTGTAGTTCTCCACATTGAACTTGCCTCCGGAATGGCACTGGATGCTCATATTGCCCGTGCTGTGGTAAGAGTCGTCCCAGTTGAAGCGGATGGGGAAGTAGCCTTTGTACTTCCTGACGCACTTGTCGCCCATCAGGTTGACGCCCTCCTTGTGCACGAAGGAGCAGTAGTTGATGTCCAGGAGTTCTTCTCCTGCCTGGATCTGCACGCTGACCTCCATGGGGATGAAGTCGAACACCCAGGCCGCGTTGCGCATTTTCTCGGGAAGACCCCTGAGTTTCTTCATATAAGAGCCGCCCCAGACTCCCTCCAGATAGCAGGG
>JAGAAD010000088.1 GCA_017615445.1 Bacteroidales bacterium | reverse complement strand
GAGCGGCGTCTTGCCGGTGCCGCCGACTGTGACGTTGCCCACGCAGATCGTGGGCACTCCGGCCTCGGCGACCGGCCTCCGGCCGCGGTCATAAGCGCGGTGGCGCAGCTTCAAAACGGTCCTATAGATCAGCATATCGTTCTTCTATCTCGTCCAAAATCCCGAACAGCTCCGGCACATCGAGGGTGGTGACCATCCGGATGCGTGTCTCCTTGAAGTCCGGCAGGCCCCTGAAGTAGCAAGAAAGATGCCTGCGCATTTCGTACACGCCGCGCGGCTCGCCCTTCAGGTCGAGCGACAGCTTGAGGTGCCGGCGGGCGATGGCCACCTTCTCCCGGACGCTCGGTTCGGGCAGCAGTTCGCCCGTGTCCAGGTAGTGCCTGATGTCCCTGAAAATCCACGGCCGGCCGTAGGTCGCGCGGGCGACCATGATCCCGTCCACGCCGTAGCGGTCGAACGCCTCCTTGGCCTTTTCGGGCGAGTCTATGTCGCCGTTGCCGATAATGGGGATGTGCATGCGCGGGTTGTTCTTCACCTCGCCGATCAGCGTCCAGTCCGCTTTGCCCTTGTACAGCTGGCAGCGCGTGCGGCCGTGGATAGTCAGCGCCTGAATGCCCACGTCCTGCAGCCGTTCGGCCAGTTCCACGATGATCTTCGAGCTGTCGTCCCAGCCCAGGCGCGTCTTCACGGTCACCGGCTTGCCGACCGCCTCCACGACGGCCTTCGTGATGGCGACCATTTTGTCCGGCTCGCGCATCATTCCGGAGCCCGCGCCGCGCCCGGCGATCTTGGTCACGGGGCAGCCGAAGTTGATGTCGATAAGGTCCGCCCCGTGACCGCCCGCAATCTCCGCGGCGCGGTCCGCCATCTGCGCGGCCTTGACCATGGACTCGGGGATGTGGCCATAGATCTGAATGCCCACCGGCGCTTCTTCCTCCAGCGTGCGCATCTTCTCGATGGCTTTGTGCGCGTCGCGGATGAGGCCGTCGGACGGAACGAACTCGGTGTAGACCGCGGCCGCCCCCTGCTCGCGGCAGAGGATGCGGAAGCTGGCGTCCGTGACGTCTTCCATCGGCGCGAGCAGCACCGGCCGCTCTCCCAGATCTATGTTCCCTATCTTCATCTACTATAAAAAATCCCACTCCAGGTGTGGCCTTGAGTGGGAATAAGTTTCAGCCCGCAGGCCCTAAAGGAGGTTGGGTGCCTGGATGAAAGCGTTCACTGCGGTCACGGCGAACATGAGGCAGATGATGGCTGCCACGATGATGCCGATTACCTTAAGCCTCTTGAACCAGACCTTTCCGTCCCAGCCGATGGTCTGGAACATGCTCCAGAAGCCGTGGGTGAGGTGCAGGAACAGAACTACGAACCATGCGAGGTACAGAAGGAGGAGCCACCAGCGTCCGAAGGTGAAGCTGAGAAGCAGGTAAGGATTGTTCTCATACACACCGAGTCCGAACATCTCGGGAAGCTGCATGTGGGCCCAGAAATCCGTGAGGTGCAGACAGATGCATCCGATGATTACGAGTCCGAGAACGAGCATGTTCTTCGAAGACCAGGAGTCCACCTTCGCCTTGCTGGCCACTTCGTAGCGCTTGTAACCTCCGCGCGCCTTGATGTTGATGATGGTGAGCCAGCATCCGTAGAGGATGTGGATCAGGAAACCGAGGGCGAGGATCGGGACCATGATGCTGATAACCGGGGTGCTCATGAAGTCGCAGCCCAGCTTGAAGAGGCCGTCTCCTGCGGTGAAGAGCTCTTCGTCCGCCGCGGCGATGCCGAACTTGCCGGTGAAGCTGTCGATCACGGAGAAGAAGTTGATGGTTGCGTGCAGGAGCAGGAACAAAATGAGGAACGCTCCGCTGATAGCCTGAATGAATTTTCTTCCGATGGAAGAGTTGAGCATGAACATAGTATGTTGTCCTTTTATTGTTTATCTTTGTAAGTCTTGCAAATATAACTAAATTTGCTCTATGTACAAACGAGTGCTTCTTAAACTTAGCGGCGAGAGTCTCGGCGGTCCGTCGGGCAGGGGGCTCGACGAAAGTCGCATTGCCGCTTACGCAGATCAGATTGTAAAAGCTGTCCTCAGCGGGCATCAGGTCGCCATCGTGAACGGCGGCGGAAACATCTTCCGCGGCCTGCAGGGAATGGGCAAGGGCTTCGACCGTGTGGACGGAGACAAGATGGGCATGCTCGCCACCGTCATCAATTCCATGGCCCTGGCGCAGTTCATCCGCGCCCGCGGCGTCCGGGCCGAGGTCTTCACCGCCACCCCCATGGAGCCGATCGCCCGTTACTACGTCCGCGATGCGGCTGCGAAGGTGCTGGACGAGGGCGGCGTGGCCCTGATCGCCGGCGGAACCGGTAACCCGTTCTTCACCACGGACAGCGGTGCGGCCCTTCGTGCGCTCGAGCTCGGTGCGGACGCCCTGCTGAAAGGGACCAGGGTGGACGGTGTGTACACGGCGGACCCGGAGAAGGACCCTTCGGCCGTCAAGTACGACGAACTCACTTTCGACAAGGCCCTGGCGGACCACCTGAAGGTGATGGACGCCACCGCCTTCGCGCTCTGCGAGCAGGGAGACGTGCCCATCGTGGTGTTCAATATAGATTCCGAAGGCGCGCTCCAGTCGCTGCTCGAAGGAAAGAAAGTAGGTACAATTGTTCACAAGTAATATTATATAGGTATGTTGTCAGCAATCGAAAAAGACATTATCGCCGGCGCCGAGAAGAAGATGCAGGATGCGGTCGCATTCCTTGAGGCGAGTCTTAAGGACTACAGGGTAGGCAAGGCCAACCCGTCCGTGTTCAACAAGGTGATGGTGAATTACTACGGCACCATGACCCCGCTGCCGCAGGTCGGCTCCGTGTCCGCTCCGGATGCGAAGACCCTGATGATCCAGCCCTGGGACCGTTCCCTCATCCCCGCCGTGGAGAAAGCAATAATAGACTCCAACATCGGCCTGACTCCGTCGAACAACGGCGAAGTGATCCGCTGCACCGTCCCGGCCCTCACCGAAGATCGCCGTAAGGATCTCGTGAAGAAGGCGAAGGGAGAAGGAGAAAACACAAAAGTCGTGATCAGGAACACCAGGCGCGATGCGATGGAAGCTCTGAAGAAGGCCCAGAAAGCCGGAACCATCAGCGAAGACGCCGAGAAGGAAGCGGAAGACGAAGTGCAGAAGCTGACGGACAAGAAGGTGAAAGATGTGGACGCTCTGGTAGCGGCAAAGGAAAAAGACATCCTCACCGTCTAGTTTTTGTTATTTCGAAAATATTTTATACCTTTGCGACCCCTATAAACGTAGGGATCGCATTTTTTATAAAGTATTAACTGTTTAAGATCAAGACAATGGACACTCTTAGCTACAAGACCGTTTCGCTCAGCAAGGCGACAGTCGACAAGAAGTGGGTGGTTATTGACGCGACCGATCTCGCTCTTGGTCGTCTTTCCGCAAGGGTGGCTCTTATCCTCCGTGGTAAGAACAAGCCCGGCTTCACCCCGAACGTGGATTGCGGTGACAATGTCATCGTCATCAACGCCGAGAAGGTGGCCCTCAAGGGAAAGAAGATGACCAACAGGGTCTACACACGCTACACCGGATATCCGGGAGGACAGCGCTTCACGACCCCCAAGGAGATTCTCGCGAAGAGACCCGCCGAACTCGTCAGGAGAGCAGTCAAGGGTATGCTCCCCAAGACCCGTCTTGGTGCAAAGCAGCTGGGAAATCTGCATGTCTATGCAGGTCCCGAGCATCCGCACCAGGCTCAGAACCCTACCGAAATCAAGTTAAACGAAATCTAATCAGAGTAAATGGAACAGACACACGCCCTTGGAAGACGTAAAGCAGCTGTGGCTCGCGTTTACATCTCTGCAGGTGCAGGCAATGT
>JAGAAD010000087.1 GCA_017615445.1 Bacteroidales bacterium | reverse complement strand
CGACGCTCTTGATGATGGTGCCGGGCTCGATTGCGAGGGTGTCTTCGCGGGTCTCCCAGAACACCTCCACGGATGCGGCGGCGACTTCTTCGTTGGAGTTACCCTTGACAGCCTTGAACTTGTAGACACCGGTAGAAGGAATGATGTAGCAGTTTGCAGTTCCTGCAATACTGAGGTCCACAGTCTGGCTCACGGCCTCGAAAGAGAGGTTGCCGAGATCTGCGATGGCTGCTGCTTCGATAGTCTTGGCAGGGAACTCGATAACTGCAGCTGCGTTGTCGTTCATATCGAACAGGGTGAGCTTACCGCCGTCTGCGAGAGTTCCGGCAGGAACTTCGATGATGAACGGATCGGATGTGCCGTTGAGAACGAGCTTGTCAGGAAGCATGTAGTTGATCTCGTGCTTGGTGGCGGAGCTGTTCTTGAAGCTGGCTTTGCCGGTCTTGGCGTTGAAGGTCACATTACCTGAAAGGATGCTGTTGGAGTTTGCATCCTCGAGGGCGATGCCCTTGAGCTCGGCCTTGCCGCTGAGTGTGAACTTGATAGCTCCCATGAAGCTGGAGATTTCCATCGAAGCGGCGTCCGTTGCGTGGGCGAAGATCGGGTTTGCACCGGTCTGCTCGGCAGGAACCACCACGGTGAAGGTGTTGTGCTGTGCGAAGGTCCTGTCTTCGTCGTAAGGATAAGCGGCGAAGTAGTCCTTTCCACCCTTCGGGAGAGCGGTCTCTCCGGCTGCGGGTGCGAATGTGCCGGTGGCGGTGCCGGCGCCTGCAGAGAGGACATACTTGGCCTCGATGTCTGCGCCTTCTGCCGTCACGGCATAGACCTGAAGTGCATCTCCCTCAGCCCATGCGGTCTTGAGGTTTGCTCCCTTCAGCGTAATGGAGATGGAATCGTAGCCGCCGGTTTCCACCTGCTCGCCACCATTGTCTCCTTCATTGCCGCCCTGTTTTTCAGGCTGCTCTTCGGGCGTGCAGGCAAAAACTGCCAGAGCCGCGAATGCAAGATAAAAGAAACGTTTCATTGTTTTGGTTGTTTAATAATGGGTTAATAAATGATTATAAAGTAGATTCTTTACCATAGATTGCCCTGCAAAGAGCTTTGCGCAGCGTTCCGTTCTTGTCGTCGTGACGGAACTCCCAGAACATTGCGCCTCCTATGCCGTTGTCCTTGACGAACTGACCCTTCGCAGTGACGGACTCTTCGTCGTCGTAGCTGAGAAGGATGTTGTTCGAGCCGTCCACCAGATAGGGCACCTTCGCCGTGCTGTCCCACTTTCGGGTGTTCTTGCCGGCATAGTCGCCGGAAGTGGCCTTCAGGATAGCTTCCATCTCGTTGAACTTCACGTCGGAAGCGTAGGGAGTGGTGCCGTGGCCGTAGAAGGGAACGCCCATATTCATCCTGCTCTTGGGAACACCGGCCTTCACATGGAGGTCTATGCTCTCTTTGCAGCCGTCCTGGTTGAAGGTCGAGCTCTTGCAGAGAGGGGAATTGTGGCCCTTCGGAGGCTTGCCCATATCGTAGGTCATCACATTGACATAGTCCAGATACTCCATTGCATCTTTCCATTTCATGTACTTCGCACTTGAAGAAGATGCATAAGAGATTATTTTCGTGTCACCGATGGAGTCACGAAGTTCTTTCAGGACCAGAACGAAGTTCGCTGGATCCGCGTCGCTCTTGCCGTTCGAGGAAGGGCCGCCGCCCGGGTACTCCCAGTCGATGTCTATTCCGTCGAAACCGTAGGTGTCTATGTGCTGCTTGCAGGCGTGGCAGAACTCGGAGCGCTTTTTGGCGTCGCGTGCCATCATCGAGAATCCGTCCGCGTGCTCGCCCCATCCGCCTATCATAAGGAGTACCTTGAGGGTCGGCTTCTGTTCCTTGAGCGCAATGACCTTTTTCATAAGGCTGTTGCTGCCCTCGGCGATCTTGATGCCACCGTCGCCGGTCTTCGGATTGCCGAAACGGCCGTGGGCATAGTTGATATGCGTCAGGCAGGTGGCGTCTATCGAAGAAACCGAGGTGTACTCCGTCATGTAGGCGATTATCCTGGGCGACTGGCCGAGATACTCTTCCTTGCAAAGTTTGCCGGTGGTGGTTCCTGTCCCGGTTCCGGGATCAGTACCAGGGTCGGTGCCGGGATCTGTCCCCGGATTCGTTCCAGGTTCAGATCCCGGTTCCACGACCGCGGTCTTGCCGGTCTGCTGCGGGGCAGCGATTTCGGGCTCGCCGCACGCCGCCGCCAGCAGAGCGGTCAAAGTAATGCAGGACAGTATTTTTGACAGTCTTTTCATGCCAATGACTACCAGTTCTCAGTCTGAGTCAGCACATAGCCGCGCATCTTGTAATCGTTGATCTGCTGCTGGCCGATAGGAGCCATGTAGGAGCGATCGAAGAAGGTTTCGCGGTTCGCTGCGTTACGCACACAGTAGTAGCCGACCATATCTGCGCCATTGGTGCCGTTGTACTTGGCAACGGTGCCGTCGGCATGCTGGACGGTGAGGACGTTGACCCTCTGGCTGAGGAAGTTCCTGTTGACTGCAGGGATCGAGGCGTCGTCGCCGAGTTCGGCCACACAGTCAATCCAAGGTCCGAGATACTTGTCCGGGTTGGTGTCGTAGTCCATGTAGTCAAGCTTGTACCAGCGATAGAGGTCCTTGATACGGCTTCCTTCGTGGAGGAATTCCATACGGCGCTCGCGGCGGATTTCCCAGATGAGCTTCGGCACATCGGTGTCCCTTGCGGGATCCGAAGGAATTGCGTCGATCTGCAGGTGGGCGGTCTTCTGCACGCCTGCCTTAAGGGCGGCGGCGCTCAGAGGACGGTCGCGGAGTGCGTTGACAGACTTGTCGAGGTCTGCCTGGGTGACTGCGTCTCCGCCGTAGGACTCGGCCAGTTCGGCCTTTGCCTCAATCCAGTTCAGCACCACTTCACCGAGCCTGATGATGGGAGCGTCGTTGGTGTTGTAGATACCCTGCCAGTTGGGGAGTTTGTCTCCGGTGGTGAAGAAGTAGTCCAGAGCTTCGTAGGAAGCGAACTTGTAGCAGTAGATCATCGAGTTGGACTTGATGTTCACCTGTCCCCAGAAGGTGTCGAAGAAGCGCGGGTCGCGGGTCTTCACGAGATTCGGAATCGAGAAGTCGTTGGCTCCTGCCACGGAGGAAATCGAATAAGGCTTTCCGTCCTGGCAGTTGTAAGACTTGATGTACTCGAGGTTGACGTTGCTTCCGGAATCGGAACCGCCGTTGTAGGATCCGATAGGATGGCGGACCTGGAGAGCCTCGTCGTAGTGCCTGTAAAGCAGGACTTCGCCGTTGCCGGCCAGATCCTCGGAAGCGAACAGATCCTTGAAACTGCTGGAGAAGCTGTACTTTCCGCTGTTCATAACCACCTCGGCAGCCTTAACCGCCATCTTGAGGTACTTCTCGGCGTGTTCCGCGTCGCAGACAGTCTCGGTGACGAGCTTTTCGGTGCCGCTGTCGATCTTGTTGGACTCGGTGCCGTCTGCTGCCACATAGACTTTGTGCGAGAAGGTCTCGCCGTCGTGGTACTTCTGCCATGTTCCTTCGTAGAGCATGAAGCGGGAGATGAAGGCTGCTGCAACATACTTGTTGACGTTGTTCGCGCCGTCGTCTTCGCGCATGTTCTCGAGGACATAGTCGCACATATCATAGACCTTGTCCATCACGAACTGACGGTTGTCGCGGTCTTTGTACTGAGTGTCGAAGTCGAGGTCCTTGACCGTGGTCTCGAAGTAAGGCACATTGCCGAACACGCTGACCAGATCCGAATACTCATAGATCTTGAAGAAATAAGCAATCGACATCCAGTGTTTGAAGGCCTCTTCGGAGAAGTTGTCCTTGTGCTCGTTCAGACGGTCGATAAGGATGTTGACTTTGTGGATGCGTCCGAAGCCCCAGCTGGGTCCGTAGTACTGCGAATAGCAGGAACGGGATTCGCCGGAAGATCCGCGGCTGTCCGGAACCTTGTTCTCGAAGCGGCTCTGGGTTCCTTCGGAGATGAAGTCGTCGCAGAAGCTGGTGCCGCCGCGGACGGGAGCGAACTCCTGATCCCAGTCTTTTCCGTATCCCTCGAAGTAGAGAGGATAGAAGCCGTTCACATACAGTCTGATATCGCCTTCGGTGCGCCAGAAGTTGTTGTCAACAGTGGTGGTGAGGGCGGGACGATCGAGCAGAGCATCTATTTTGCTGCAGGCGCTGAGCGCAATTGCTGCAAATAAAACGTAAAATATCTTTTTCATACTCATTGTCGTTTTTAGAAGCTAACCTGTGTGCCGAAAGTGATAGTCCTGAACACGGGCGTGCTGGCGCCGGTCCAGCCCTGTGCGTAGTTGCTGCCCCACATGGAGTAGCCGGAGATGCACTCAGGATCAATAGGGAGTCCGCGGAGATTGTCCCAGGTGAGGAAGTTCTCAGCGGTGAAGTAGACGCGAAGCCTGGAGATTCCAACCTTATTGGAGATCTTGCCGGGAAGAGTGTAACCGATGGTGAGGTTCTTGAGCCTCAGGTATGCCATGTTGAGGAGCATACGGTCGTTCTTCAGGTAGTTGTACTTGTCCACGCTGGTGTCGCGGTCAAGGTTGTAGGCTGCGGGCCAGTAGGCGTCGGTGTGGTCAGGCCTCCAGTAGTTGTCTGCGAAAGCTGCGGACATAGCACCGTCGGAGGTGTAGAAACCTGCGACAGCAAGAGGACCCTGTCCCCAGATCTCACGCTTTCCGACTCCCTGGAAGAAGACGGACACGTCGAAGCCGAACCAGTCGGCGCCGAGGCGGAAGCTGTACTCATAACGAGGGGTCTCGTTACCGATCACCACGAGGTCGCCGTGGTCGTCGGTGGTGCGGGTGCCGCGGGAGAGAACTCCGTCGCCGTCCACATCCTTGTACTTGATGTCACCAGGGCCGAAGTGGAAGGAGCTGCCTTCGAAGTAGGACTGATAGACAGGCTTCTCGCCGTTCGGGCCGGGTTTGAGTTTGAACGAGGTCTTGCCCACGCAGGCAGGATCGTTGGTGTCGTCGGCTGTGAGCTCGATGAGCTGGAGGTTGCCGTCGGCGTCGAGCTCGAAGTCGTCGAACTGATAGAGCCTTTCGGCCCGGAAGCCCCAGATTTCTCCGTAGGTCTTTCCCACATACCAGCTGCTCAGGCTCTTGGTGTCGCCGTAAGCGGTGATCTTGCTCTTCGCGTCTGCGAGCTGGAACATACCGTTGATTCCGAGACCGTTCTCGAAGCGCCAGTTGGCGTCCAGCTGGAGTTCCCAACCGTTCGTACGGAGGGCGCCGAGGTTGGCCTTAGGTGCGGAAGCACCGTAGGTGACAGTGTTCACTCCGTCGGTAGGGACGATCATGTCCTCGGTGTCGCGGATGAAGTAGTCGAAGGTGAGACCGACATGGCTGTCGAAGAAGCGGGCGTCCAGACCGGCGTCAGCGGTCTTGATGGTCTGCCAGGTGATGGAATCGGACACCGTGGAAGGAGTGCTGGCGTAGCTGAAGAGAGCTCCGTTGCCTCCGATCCAGGAGTTCTGGCCGGTGCTCAGCTGAGGGATGTAAAGCGACGAAGAAACGGTCTGGTCGCCCACGGAACCCCAGGACACGCGGGCCTTGAGGGTGCTGACATACTGCTTGAGCGGCTCCATCCAAGGCTCCTCGATTATGCGCCAACCTGCGGAGAATGAAGGGAACCATGCCCAGCGCAGTTTGGTGGGGAACTTCGATGAACCGTCGCGGCGGAGGTTGGCCTCGAGCAGATACCTGTCTTTGAAGTTGTAGTTCAGACGTCCGAAGAAGCCGACCTGCGACTCCCAGGATGCCTTA
Source organism: Bacteroidales bacterium (assembly GCA_017615445.1). The sequence continues at coordinate 13,078 of JAGAAD010000087.1, read as the reverse complement.
CCGGAACCTGTCCAGACACCGGTACCGAATGCGAACTGAGGATTCTCGTAGTTCGAAAGGTCGGCCACGCGGGTGGTCTGGCCGGTGCGGTCATAGGTGGAGAGGTTCATACCGAGCATCGCCTTGATGGTGTGCGCATCAGCGAGGGTCAGGGTGTAGTCCGTGAAGCCGTTGAAGGTGTGGCGGTATGAGTTCTCGTGCGAACGGGACAGGAAGTGGATGTCGTTGTTCTGGACATAGTCTTCCTGATAAGGGAAGTAGTATGCCATCTGGGCGCCTTCTGCAGAGCTGGCCACCGGATTACCGTCGTTGTCCACATAGATCTGGTTGCCGTTGTCGTCCAGGTAGGGCTGAGGAGTGGTGCTCTTCCAGTTGGCTGCCGAGAAGGTGGTTCCCGGGAGAGTCTGGATGTACTCCTGGTTCGAGAATGTGTAGTCGGCCACGATGTTGAGGTTCTTCACCGGATGCAGGGTGAAACCGAGGTTCACATTGTTGTAGTTGTACTTCATCGAAGCGGTGTTTGCCTGAGTGGCCTCGGAGAACACGCCGCGGAAGATGTTGCCTCTTTCGTCATATCCGTAGGGGAAGACGGGAGACCAGCGGTAGAGGTACAGCCAGGGGCTGTAAGAGGTGCTTTCAGCGATGAGAGGATACCTCTTGTTACGGTTCGAGTACATGAGACCGGCGCGGACCGTGACAAACTTGTTGACTTCGGTCTCCACCTTCACGGAAGCGTTGTACTTGGTGTAGTCGTCCGTGGTGCACTTCATCATACCGCTCTGATACACATATCCGAGACCGATGTTGAAGGTGGTGTTGCCGCTCTTGCCGCTCACGCTGACGGAGTGCTGATCACTCGGGGCGTTCTCGCGGACGAGGTAGTCGTAGATGTTGTAGACACGAACACCATAGTTGGTGCCGCCGCTGTAGTACCAGTCACGTCCGTAGACGATAGGGTCGTTCGGGCCGAGTTCGCGGACCGAGCCGCCCTTGCCGTACTTGGCCCACCATTCCTGGGAACGTGCGAACGCGTCTTTGTCGGTGCTGAAGTAAGAACCGACTCTCACGCCGTCCGTGGGATACTTACCGGGAGTGCGCTGTGCGTTGTCCGTGTTGCTGATGCTGTAGTTGGCCTTTGCGCGGTACGCTGCATCCAGCATGTACTGAAGACCGTTCACGCCTGCCATGTCATAGTCCTTGGCGAGGTTCTCGAAGGACCACATACCGTTGTAGGAGACTGTAACTTTGTCTGTCTTGGCGCCTTTCTTGGTGGTGATAAGGATAACGCCGAAAGCAGCCTTTGCACCATAGATGGAGGTGGAGGCGGCGTCCTTAAGGACGGAGATGCTTTCCACGTCGTCCGTGTTCACGACCTGCAGCGAAGGGACCTCCACGTTGTCCACGAGGATCAGAGGGCTTGCGCCGCCTTCGATCGAAGCGATGGCGCCACGGATACGGATGCGGGCATCCGAACCGACCTCAGCGTCCGGGAGGGTGACCGAAAGACCGGCTGCCGCACCCTGGAGACCACGGCCTACGTCAGGGATGGAACGGCCTGCCATCTGAGTTCCCACGTCCACGGTGCTGACCGCACCGGTGAGGTTGGCCTTGGACTGCACGGCGTAACCGACCACGACCGCATCCTCAAGGAGGGTGCTGTCGTCATCGAGGACGATGTTGATCTTCTGGCCGGGTTTCACTGTGAGTGTCTTGGTCACATAACCAAGGCAGGAAACCGTGATGCGCGAGGTCGTCGGGACGAAAGCGAAGAAACCGTCGAGATCGGTCATGGTGTAGGCCTTCTGGGCCTCATCTGCCACCATGGCCCCGATCACGGGGTTACCCTTGGCGTCCTTGACGGTGCCGGTGACTTCATCGCCGGCCGCGCCGAGTGCTGTCGGCACGCTCAGAGCGCCCAGAAACAGCACAGACAGGAGAAATTTTGAAAATGTTTTCATTTTTCCTTGGGTTAGTAAATAGATTAGTATAGAGTTATCGATTTGAATTTATCTTCTCCGCTCCGGCGCATCATCACGTCCGGTTTGTAGCGGATAGAATTCCATCCTCCCACAACATTATATATGAAGAGAACTTTCACTTTGTGCATGCCCTGCTCGAGGACAAGTTCGCTGTCGTGGCGGGAATAGCGCTTGACTTCGTTTCCGTTGTCGATTACGAGCTTTCCGTCTATCCACACCATGTCGGTGTCCGAATTGAAGCGGTAGACTCCCGTCTTCGGGACGGTGAACCAGCCTTCTCCTTCAGCCGCGTAGAATTTGAGAGTGTCCGGCATGTTCTTGTCGAACTTTTCGAGGGCTCCGAGATCTTTGATTCCATTCACGGCGACTGCCTTCAAGGCTGCGTCCGCGGGAATCGCTGAGGGGCTGGTGAAGCGGCCGTCCACCCTGCGCGCTCTGAGACCGACCCAGTCGGGGGTAGAGGCCTTGAGGGGCTCCTGCCTGCTGGCGGTGATGGTGCGCACAGGGCCAAGCTTGCCGTAAGAGGTCACACACGCGGTCTTGACGGTGGTGCTCTGGTTCAGCAGAAGCGGTCCGAGATACTCGGCCGATTCGGCGGTGGGCTCGCTGCCGTCCAGTGTGTAGACTATCTTCATCGGCCTGCTGGTGGTGAATTCGAGCTTAAGATTGTCCGTGAATGCCAGATTGTCGCAGGAGCCGCCGGGCTGCTCGGGCATAGGGATATGGTAGACCACACCGGCCTTGTCCAGTTTCTGGCAGGCGACGTCCATCCTCACGAGGAAGTCCGCGAAATCTTTCCTTTCGAGCGGGGTCCATGCAATCTCTGCGAGCGCGAAGGCGCGCGGGAAGAGCATGTACTCGCGCTTGGCTTCGTCGTACATATACTCCGACCAGTTGTTGCACTGAACTCCCTTCACGTATGAGCCCTTATTCTGCTTCTTGAGCGACTCGGGCACAGGGTCGTAGTTGTAGACCTTCTCCAGGGTGTTCAGGTTGCCTATCGTCACGGGCTCTATCTTCGCATCGCCCTGATAGTGGTCGAAATACATTCCGGCTCGGCTCGGGGTCATCACCACATTGTGGTTGGTGGCTGCGGCCTTGATTCCGCCGGATTCTCCGCGCCAGCTCATCACCGCGGCTCCGTCGCTGAGGCCTCCTTCGAGAATCTCGTCCCAGCCGATGAGTTTGCGGCCATATTTTGAGAGGATCTTTTCCATCCTGCGGACGGCATAGCTCTGGAGCTTTTCTTCAGCGGTGAACTCGCTGTCCGCTTTCAGACCTTCGGATTTGATTCGGGCCTGGCAGACGGGGCAGTGCTTCCACTTTGTCTTCTGGCATTCGTCTCCGCCGATGTGGATGTACTCGCTCGGGAAGAGCTCTACGACCTCTTTAATGACGTTCTCGAGGAATTCGTAGGTGTAGTCCTGACCGGCGCAAAGTGCGATTTCCGGCGAACCCCAGGTGTAGAAGTCGGCCAGAGTCTCTTTCGTGCAGCTCAGCTCCGGATAGGCCCTTATTGCGGCGTGGCTGTGGCCGGGCATCTCGATTTCCGGAACCACCGTGATGAAACGCTCGGCGGCATATGCCACCACATCGCGGATTTCGTCCTGGGTGTAGAAACCGCCATGGACAGTGCCGTCGAATTCGGTGCGCCAGGCGCCGACCTCGGTCAGCTTGGGGTATTTCTTGATCTCTATGCGCCAGCCCTGATCGTCTGTCAGATGCCAGTGCATGACGTTGATCTTGTACTGGGCCATCACGTCGATCTGCTTCTTGATGTCCGCGACGCTCATGAAATGACGGCAAGGGTCTATGTGCCAGCCGCGCCACTCGAAGCGGGGATAGTCCACTATCTTCACCTTCGGAATGCGCTTGCCCTGTTTGAGCTGGGCCAGAGTCTGTTTCGCATAGAAGATTCCGGCCTCGGTGGAGGCTTCCACTATCACTTTCTTGCCGATGGCGTCTATCACATAGCCCTCTGCGGGGATGTCCAGATTTTTGTCCAGACGGTAGACCGTGTTCAGCTTGCAGATTCTCATCGTGCCTTCTCCCAGCTCCATGGAAACGGGCTGGGGGATGACGCCAATAACGGCTGCGAGCAGGAATATCAGCGCTTTCATTACTTGATGAGTTTCATTGCGATCTGGCCGACCTCCGCATTCTCATGCACTCCGGTGAAATCCTCGGCGTGGGGGCCGAAGGCGAACACAGGCACCATGATGCCGTTGTGGCCTTTAGTGCTGTAGTTCACCTTGATTTCGTGCTTCTGGAGATCTCCGCGAAGGAGTGTAAGGCCGCCTGTGTTATGATCTGCCGTAACAACCACCAGCGTTTGACCATCGCGGGCGGCCCACTCCAACACATATCCGAGAGTCCGGTCGAAATCGAACAGCTCTTCGCACATATATCCAATTTTATTGCGGTGCGCCCAGTCGTCTATCTGGGAGCCTTCAATCATCAGGAAGAAGCCCTTCTTGTTGTCCAGCATCTCGATTGCTTTCTTGGTGCTCTCGAGAAGGACCGGACCGCGCTGGCCCACGTCCTTGAGGTCGTATTCGTCGTAGATTCCGAGGAACTTGTCTCCCTCGGCGCCGGCGATATCCTCAAGCTTGTCCACGAAAGTGTAGCCTTTGTCCTGCATTTCCTGGATGAGGTCACGTCCGTCCGAACGCTGATTCCAGAAATGCAGTCCGCCGCCACTGATGAAATCCACGCCGGAGTTCACGAACTGGGCGGTGATGTCCTCCTCAAGCCTGCGGGCAGGGGAGTGGTTGCAGAAATCGGCCGGGGTGGCGTCGTTCAGGCGGCAGGTGACCGTGATGCCGGTCTTCTTTCCTGCGCGCTGCGCTTTCTTCAGCTGGGTGTCCATGACGTTGCCGTCCGGGTCCAGGCCGATATAACCGTAGTTCGTCTTCTGTCCGCTCGCGAGCGCGGCGCCGCCGGCGCAGGAGTCGGTGATGAGCTTGTTGGCGGCGTAGGTGCGGGATGCGCCGAGCACGGGCATCTGGTCCATGTTCAGCTTTCCTCCGTTCACCACCCATGCGCAGCTGATCTGCTCGAAGCCCATTCCGTCTCCGATCATGAAGATGACGTTCTTCACCTTCTTGCCCTTGGGCTGCTGGACTTTGACAATGTCGTAGGTCTCTTCCTTGCTGTAGGTGTCGTCCCTGCTGAAGTCGTTCATGGCGTAGGCCGAAAGGTTACGGTCCAGCGAATCGGGAGCGGCCTGGCGGACTGCGGCGTTCCAGCCGTCCATGGTGATGGTGGCGGGACCGAAGCCCTCGGGGACGGTGCAGCGGACTGTCTTGCTCTGTCCGGGCAGCAGCGTGAGGAAGTTGTCCGACCAGAGGACTGCGGGGATAAGCTGTCCGTCCGCGTCCTTGGCCTTGAGGATGTTCTGGTAGGCGATCACGTCTGATTTGTTGCTCAGGGTGACCTTGTATTTCTGGCCGTTTGAGACAGTCTTCATCTCCACCTCCGTCTGAGGGAGAGCGGCGACGAACGACAAGTCTACATAGTCCGTGATAGGAGTCTGATACCAGTTGCTCTTCTTCCAGTCGTAGGTGTTGTTACCCTTGCCCACGCAGTAGAAGTTGTCTGCCACGGTGCGGCCTTTGTGGTCGATCAGCTCGAGTGCCACGAAGCAGGGGCCGTCTATTCCGGCGAAGACCTTCTGGGGCTCGCGCGGCTTGATGGTGATGCTCTTCTGCTGGGTCTTCCGGAGCTTGCTGTCCGCGCCGTAGATCTTCAGCACGGCGGTGAATTCTCCGGCCGGGGCTACGTCGTTGACCGCCCACACGGCGTGGTCGCCGTAGTTGTAGATGAGCTGCACGGGCTCGCACGCCTTCTGGGTTCCGTAGTATCCGGCGGTGGGCACCAGGTACCAGTCGAACTGCTGCCAGTAGAGCGACGGCCAGGCGGAATTCAGCATCCACTGCACGATTCCGGTGGTGCGGGGGACGGCGACGCGGAACGCTTCATACATGGAGCGGGTGCCGTCGTAGTCCAGGGCGTGGGCCTTGCGGACGAAGTCCTCGAAGCTGACGGGGGCGCCGTAGAAGCCGGTCATGGCTGTCTCTTCCTCGCGGGTCGAGCACATGTCGGAAGTGCTGGCTGTGCAGTGCTTATTCCAGATATCGTTGAGGGGCCATAGATTCTCCTCGCCCACTATTCGTTTGATCGATTCGGCCTGCGGGAGGTTCATTCCTATTCCGGTCTCGGTGTTGAAACCGTAGTTGCCGCCGTGCTTGGTGTCCACGAACCAATAGTCGGGAGCCACATATTCGTAGGGGCCTTCCATCTTCATTCCTGAAGGACCGCCGAACTTGCTGGCCATGCCCTTGGAGGAGACCACATAAGGGCGGTACTCCAGCTGGTCATACCATTTCATGTAGGCCTCTTCCAGGCGCTCGTTCGGGACGCGGTCCGAGCCCATGGCCCAGCTGATCACGGACGGGTGGTTCCTCATCCAGATGAGCTGGTCGTGGAGATAGCGGACTGCGAGCTCCTCGGCCTCCGGGGTGTTGATGCAGCCGAAGTGGCTGACCTCGGGATAGCCGCAGTAGCTCTTCCATTCCCACTGGCAGCTCCAGCCCACGATGGCGAGCAGTCCGAGGCTGTCGCAGAGGTCGTAGACCGCTCCGTCTTTGCTCCAGATGTTCTCGAAGCGCACGGAGTTCAGGTTCATGTTCTTGACGAGCTCCAGCTGCTTGAGGGTCCTCTCGCGGGGATCCTGCATGAAGATGTCGTCCGTCCAGCCGGCGGATTTGATGAGCACCGGCTTGCCGTTCAGCTTGAACAGGCGATGGCCGTATTCATCCAGATCGCCCTTGATGTCGCGAAGGCCGAAACGGACCTTCTTGCTGTCTGAAACCTTGTCGCCTTTCGCGAAGGAGACATTGAGGTTGTAGAGTTCGGGCTTTCCTAGGTCGCAGCTCCACCAGATGCGGGGCTTGACCACGGGTTCGTTGATGGTGAGGGTTTTAGTTTCGCCCGGGGCGAGCGTGACTGCCTGCTCGAACTGGCCGCTTTCGTAGACTCCGCGAAGGGTTCCTTCCACGGGTGCGGCGCTGTGGTTCATGAGGGTCACTTCAGCAGTGAAGGAAGCTTCCTTGAGGTCTTCGACATTCACTTCAGGCTTGACGAAAACGTCTGCAATCCGGACGTCCGGTGTGCTGATGAGCTCCACCTTGCGCCAGATTCCCATGCTTTCGTCCACGGGACGCGGGTTCCAGTCCACATAGCCGTTGTTCAGGCTCTGCTCCGGGGCCTTGAAGACGCGCACCTTGAGGATGTTGCGCGGCTTTGCGATTTTTGTGATGTCGTATTCGCGGATGCAGAACACACCGAAGGTGGTGTCCGCTGCGGCGATCTGCTTCCCGTTCACCCAGATGTCTGCAGAGTATCCGATGCCTTCGAAGCGAAGGATGTGGTTAAGACCCTTTTCGGCTTCGAAAGTGGTGGTGTAGATCCACGGCGAGTCGAAAAGGCTCTTGTCAATCGAGAAGTACCTGTCCTGCTCGAGGACGTTCTCGCCGAAGACTCCGGCTTCGTTCAGCGCACCTGCGACGGTGCACGGGACGACTGCGTCGTAAGTGTGCTTGTCGCCTTCGCGCTGGAGTTTCCAATGGGTAAGGTCTGTTCCCTCCAGATTGGTGCAGCAGGAGGACAGGGCCACTAATGCGGCAAATAGTATGGCTGCGTATTTTTTCATATTACAGGAGTGATGCGCCGAGGACTGGGATGTCTCCCTCCGGCATTGCGGTTACGGTTAGTTTGTCCAGGAATCGGGGGTAGGGGTACAACTCTTTCAGAGTGCGGAAAGTCGCTTCCTTGAAAAGAGGGAAGGAGTGCGCCACTCCGCCGCCGAAGACTATATCGCTCGGGTCGTAGGCCAGCAGCACAAGGAAGAGAAGGCGTCCGAGATGGGTTCCGAACTCATCCATCAGCTTAAGGGCCTCCGGGTCTCCGGCAAAGGCTTTGTCGCCGACTTGCTTCGGGTCCAGGCCCTTCGAGCAGAAGAACTGCTTCGAGCAGAAGTTTTCGAGGATGCCTCCCTCATAGGGCACGGAGCAAAGCTCTCCGGCTCCGCAGTTCACTCCGTTATAGATCTTGCCGTCTATAATTACGCCTATTCCGGTTCCGGTTCCGAGGGTCACGCCCACGACCACTTTCGCCGGCTTGCCGAGCCTTGCGGCAGCGCCCATCACGAAGCAGTTCGCGTCGTTGTTGACCATCACGGGGATGCCGAAGGTCTTTTCCAGACGCTCTTTGAGCGGCACCACCGTCCAGGACGGGATGTTGGTCGCGTCGTAGACTATTCCCTTCTCGGCGTCCACGAGGGTGGGGACGCCCACTCCGATCTTGGTCACTTCCGGGGTGAGGATCTGACGGATTGCGTCTTCGAGGTGAACTAATGTTTCTTCGAGGTCCGCGCCCTGGCGGAAAGAGGGCACGGTAAGGTTTTTAACGAGCTCATTGTTGTCAACCAGCCCGAGGTTGATGGTGGTTCCACCGATATCTATGCCTAGTAGCATTACTGTGGTTTATTGGTTATACGCACAAATTTACCAAGAAAACACAGCAATTAACGCGTGATTTGCGAAATTATGCTCCCAATTTGCGCAGGTTCTTTTTCCTGAATTCAGAGGGGGTGCATCCCTTTAGCTTCTGGAAGCGTCTGGAGATGCTTTTGGTGTCCGGTTCGTCCAGTCTTGCCGCTATCTCGGAGATAGTGTCTTTGCTCTCCGTGAGCATGCGGGCGAAGCGGTTGATGCGGACCATCGAAATGCAGGTGAAGATGGTCATTCCGGTTTCCTTGAGGAAACGCTGTTCGAGCAGGCGGCGGGAGATGGGCACCGCTTTTATGACGTCGCCGACGGAGATTTTGCGGTTGGCGTTGGCTTCGATAAATTCGAGCGCAGCGTGGACATAGCGGTCTTTAGTGGCGAACACGTTCGAGGACGTGCGGGGGACTATGCTGATCGGTTGCAGGACTATGTCCTCTCCCTCAAAACGATGCTCCCTGACCATCCTGTCAGCGAGGGCGGCGGCTTCGTAGCCCCCGCGCTCGATGTCTATGTTGATGCTGGACATCGCGGGGTTGGACATGTTGCAGAGTATTTCGTCGTTGTCCACTCCGATGATGGCGATCTCCGAAGGTACTTTGATCCCGAAAGCCTTACACAGCTCCAGGAAAATGGATCCCTGGTTGTCGTCGCAGGCCAGCACCCCGATGGGCTTAGGCAGTTTGGTAGCCCATCTGACAAGGACGTCGTAATCAGTCTGCCAATAATCCTCCTGCGGCTCGAGTTCTTTGATAAAAATGTTGTTGAACCCTGAATCTTTTATCTCACGGACGAAGCCGTCGCGCCTGCCTTCGGACCAGCAGACGCCTTTATGCCCCAGGAAAGCAAAGTTTTGGTAGCCTCGTGAAATGTAGAGCTTTGCTGCCATGGCCCCGGTGCCTTCGTAGTCGGCCGTGATGTTGGGGATGGTCTTGAACTTACGGATATGGTCCTGGGCGATCGCGACTATTCCGTTTTTGCGGAACAGGCTGACGTCGTCCGTGGGCTCGAACTGGCCGATCACCACTTTCATACCCCACTTTTTCGCCCATTCTATGACGCCCTCGATACCGATCTGCTGCTTGTAGGCGGTGGGCATTTTGGCGACCACCCACGGCTCCGTCTCAAGGGAGTAATTGTGTATTCCCTTCAGCAGACGGAAGGCGAACTGCTCGGTGTAGTCAGTGATGAATATGGCCCTCATAGTGCGTATTCAAGTCCGGGTGCTGTCTTGATGGCTTCTTTCACGTCCTCCCATTTGTAATAAGGGCCGCCTTCGAGAGTGATAAGCTTTGCTTCACGCTCGTTGAGGTAGAATTTGACCAGGACGTCGTTCTGAGCGTTTTTGTAGAAAATCATCTGCAGGTTGCAGGCGAAGGGGCAGTAGAGGAAGCCGGCCCAGTCGCGGCTTGTCTGCGCGCTTCGGCGCTCGGCCACTCCCTGCACGCCCAGGCGGGCGGAGATGGCGAGCAGCTGGTACTCGTGGCCGAAGCGCAGGTCCGCCGCGACGTCGCCGGTTGCGATGGCCTTATCGGCTTTCGTGACGATGTCGTCCACCAGTTCCTGAACGGGCTTCATCCTTTCGTCTCCCCACTCCACAGAGTTGCACTGCCTGAGATAGAGGTTCATCGCGACGTTCTGCGCATACCAGTAGAGATCGTCTTCGCTGAACATGTCGAACAGGCGGGAGTCCATGTAGTATGAGCCTGCGATGGAGCCCACGTCGAAGGTGTAGCGCATCAGCAGAATCGGGTCTTCTGCTATCTGGCGGGCCCTTGCCGGGTCCTTGAAGAGCTTGCGGAAGAAACCGGCGGTGTCCGGGACGTGAGCGTCTGCCTGGGCCTTTATGACCGGCGCGATAGCTTTCTTGATTTCGCGCGTGTCCTCCGTGCTGCAGATTCCCTGGAATGCTGCGCCGGTGTCCCAGGTGATGTCCAGCTTCGGCTCGTGCCTGAGCAGTTCGCCGGTGAACGAGGTCATGCTGATTATGCACCTCTGGGCCACGCTGGAGAGCGCGCGCACCTTTCTGCTGCCTTTCTTGAACACCTGCGGGTATTTGGCGAACATCCTGCCGGCTATCTGCCTGTGCTCGTCCTGTCCGCGCTGAGTCAGGCGGCCGTCCATCCCGGCGTGGAGGCCGATTATTTCTTTGATGCGTGCGAATGCGGTTTCGCCTTCCTCTGTCAGCAGGCCCTCTTCTGCGATTCTATTGTACTTCTCCATCACCCACGGGTACTTCTGGCCGGCCCAGTCGCTTCTGGATCCGTGCCTTCCGTAGTGGCTGATGTAGAACGGCTTGTAGCCTTTCGGCACTTTTGTCTCTGCTGCCGGCAGATACTCGTAAGGGTTGGTGTTGATTCCCGCCCTCTCGATGTTTTCGTGGATCAGCCTGGCAATCTCGGGATTTTTCTCGTCGTCAGCAGGCCTGGCCGCACTCAGCGCGAACGCGGCGGCCGCAATGGCGACAACCGCCGCCAGCGCCCTGAAGATGGATTTGGTGCTCATTATTTCTTGACGGGTTCAGGCTTTTTCGCGCCGCACTCGCTGCAGAACTTGCCGTTGTTTCCCTCAGTCTTACACTCGGGGCAGGTCCATGTGCCGCCTTCCTGCACTGAGGAGGTGGGCGCCGCAGGTCTCTTCGTTCCGCAAGCAGGGCAGAATTTGCCGACAATCTCAGCCTTCATGCAGTTGGGGCAGATCCACGAACTGTCCGGCTGGGGAGCGACCTCTTCCACCTGCTGCTGTTTCTTCTGATTCTGGTCGAACAGTTTGTCTATCTGCTTGTCCACCACCTGATCGATTTTCTGGTCTACTTTCTTCTCGACCTTCTTTTCGACAGATTTCTTGGTCTTGTCGCCGAGCTTTTTGACGATGTTGCCGACCTGAGCATCGGCGGGAGCGCACACGAGAGCAAGTGCCGCAAGGATGGTTAACAGTTTTTTCATATTAATAATTATTTGAGTTTTTCAGCGAATTTGGCCAGCCTGCGGGAGGCGAGGATGCGGGAGCAGGCGTCCCAGCCGCGGGCGGGAAGGATGGCGTGGCCTATGATCATGGTGCGGGAAAACGCGCCCGTGACATAGCGCACGCGAGGGCGCCGGGCGTGGACCGCACGGACTATCGCCCGCGTCACCTTCGAGGGCGACGAGAGGAAGTTGGACGAATATCCCTTGTCCAGGACCGTGGCTTCGCGGAGGGCCGGTTCTTCATAGGCCGTCCCGGCGGAAGATTCCTTCAAGTGCCTGGCCGCGATTATCCCCCAGTCGGTCTTGATTCCGCCGGGCTCGATCAGCACGACGTCTATTCCGAAGGGCTTGACCTCCATCCGCAGCGCGTCCGACAGCGCTTCCACAGCGTACTTGGAGACGTTGTACCACGCTCCGAACATCATCGCCGCCCGTCCGGCCACCGAACTGACGTTGATGATCCGGCCGAACCCGCGCTCACGCATTCCGGGCAGCACCTTCTGGCAGAGCGCCGCCAGCCCGAACACGTTCACGTCCAGCTGCCTGCGCGCCTCTTCGATGGGCACATTCTCCACGGACCCGAAATACCCGAAGCCCGCATTGTTCACCAGCACGTCGATAGGCCCCGCCGCTGCGAGGCATTCGTCGATCGCCGCCTCGTCGCACACGTCCAGCCTCAGCGGCGTCACTCCGAACTCCCTCAGCGGCTCCATGAGCTCCATTCGCCTCGCGCCGGCATAGACCGTGTGCCCCGCCAGCGCCAGCGTCTTCGCCACATCGAACCCTATTCCGCTCGACCCTCCGGTCACCAATATCCTATAAGATGGATGTTTCATATCCCGCATTTTCTGCTAAGATACGAAAATTAGATTAATCCTATTTCCTTTGCTTTGAGAACAAGTTCGGGCGTGTTCGCCACATCGAACTTGACGAGAAGTTTCTTTCGGTACCAGTTGATGGTTTCCGGGCTGAGGAAAAGAGCCTCGGCGATCTGTTTGCTGGTATAGGCCTTCGCGAGCAGCACGAGGATTTCGCGCTCACGGTCGGTGATCGACGGCGCTTCGGGCGAGGGGATCGGGGCCTCTGCGTCCGCTGCGCCATGGGCCCGGCGCTTCCGGCGGCCGAAGATGATGGCACATGCCAGGGCGGCCAGGACCAGGAAGAGCGCGACGATGCCCAAAGCGAGCTGCTTCTTCTGCTTTGATAGCGCCATCTGCATCAGGTTGAGGTTCTCCGTGCGGAAATCCGGGCTGTAGTCCGGATGCGTCCCGTAGTAGTCGTCGGCCATGCGCAGGTACTTGAGCGATTTCCACGGCTTGCCCTTCGCCAGGTAGAGGCGTCCAAAGCCCTTCACGACGTCGATGATCATCAGCGAGTCGCCAGAAGCCTGGGCATAGTCCATCGCCTTCGCATACGCGTCTTCGGCTTGCCTGAGGTCGCCTTCGTCTACCCACGTCTCCCCGATGTTGTACCACAGGATCGAGTTGCTCTCGTTCCAGCCGTATTTGTCGAAGATCGCGCCCGCTTTCCGGTAGTACTCCATCGCCTGCGGGATCGAATCCATCAT